>CAJUGL010000141.1 GCA_910586515.1 uncultured Acetatifactor sp. | reverse complement strand
GCCAGCAGTTCCATCTGTTTGTTCTTATAAGCGCTGCCATTATCGAAATTGAACATCCGCGGGACACCGTACTTTGCCACAGCTCCCTTCATGACGGACATCAGGTTTGCAAAGGTATCCTCAAAGAATACGCCCGCCCCGGTGACGAGTCGGCTGGAGTCGTCGATCAGGGCGATCACATATACCCTGCGCTTCCTGCCGTCCGGTGTTTTCAGATATGGACCGACGCTGGAGTCCCCGCACCAGACTTCATTGATGTGTGGACGTTCATACCGGCGTATGTCCTGCATGGGCAAAGCCTCCGCTTCCAGGGCGAGGCTGTTCACGTACCGGTTCACGGTAGATTCCGAGACCTCCCCGTTTTTTATACTGCCATCCTCCTTAAGCTGCCGGAAGATGGCGGCGGCACTCATACGGGGGTAGCGGCCTTTCAGGTATGCGATCCGCTCTCTCAGGTCATCGTCCAGCTTCCTGGGTTTTCCGCAGTCGCTGCGTCCGGAAGGCATCAGGGCATCGAATCCCCCTTTCCTGTAGTTGAAATACCATTTATACAGAGTTTTGGGCGCATAATTTTTCACTTCCCCGTCCGGATGCACGAGCCCCTTGCGGGATGCCTCATTCAGATAGTCTGTCAGGTTTTTATATCCTTCCGGCAGACCTGGGATGAGCGGTGCGATGGCCGAGTAACGCATCAGGGCGATAGCATGTCTGTATTCCTGTTCCATTTGTATAAAACCTCCTTTAGTTTTTTCCTCATAATAAAAGAGGCAGGCAGGGAAGTCACCCAAAGTTATGTAGGTGGAACAAAAAGGATATTTCTGGTATTTTTTATCTGCATGAACTGGCGGCCGAAGAGGCGCAGGCAGGGCTGTGTCAGGGCATGTGCGGGGGAAAGTTCCAGACGCTCGCTCAGCAGGCGCTGGCGCCAGAAACGGATGTAGAGGGAGAGGATGTAGAAAACCTGGCTGGGAGAAAGCTCCGGGTCTGCTTCCATCACCTCCATGCCCCTGCCTCCGTTCTCAAAGGAAGCTGCAATAGCGGCATGTTCGGCCAGGGGAACCTGGGAGTAAGGGACGATGCCGGAGGGGAGCAGGGCATGGGTGGTACAGCAGATGTCACACTGCACCCGGCGGATCAATAGAGGGATCTTACCAAGTGCTGTTTTGATGGAACGGGTATATTGTCCGTGTCCCACAAGGCAGCCGGAGCAGCCGCAGGTGCACTCCAGCTGACATATCTGGATGGAATCCATGGCATTATCATAAAACTTTTGTGAAATTTCGTTGCATTCTTCAGTGATTATTGTTATCATAACTTTGTCTATGGCGGATATATCCGCCGTGGTATGGTGAGGGCTGGAACACAAACTTTGGACGGTTGGGGTTCCAGCCTTTTTTTCGTGTATCAAAAGGAATGATAACATAAAAGATACAGAGATAAAATAATCTGACGGAAAATGCGTCAGATTGAGGCATCCTGTATCTTATTTAATTTGAAGAAAAAGAAGGGATTTTGGTTCAGATAAACTAACGAATAACA
>CAJUGL010000140.1 GCA_910586515.1 uncultured Acetatifactor sp. | reverse complement strand
AAGGATTCCATCTCCGCCGAAAATCACAAGGTCACAATCCCTCCCCGGACATACAAACTCATAGCAGCCGCCATCACCGTTGAGGATAAAAGAAGTGGTATCCCCTGAAATACGGCCGCCATCCAGTTGGATAATTACAGAAGTGGTATCCTTATGGTCCCAAAGTACGGCGTAAACCTTTCCGTCCCGTCCTCTTCCCATGGCGGTGCGGAGCGTATAGACCTTGTAATCATAACTGATCTTGTTCAGGAAGTTTCCTTCCGCATCAAAAGCCAGCACTGCTGTTCCATCGTTTTGGGTTGACAGGTAAATATCTCCGTTCCCTGCCACCGCAATCATACGAGGTGAAAAAACTTCCTGTCTTACATAATCGGAAATGTCCAGTTTTGCCGTCACCTCACCGGACGGGCTGATTCTCCATACTTCACAGTGTTCTGTAGGACAGGCAAACTCATCATCCCTCATCACTACCTCAATATCCCTGTCCTCCGCCACCACATACAGGTTCCCCTGTTCATCCGTGGTCATGACGGAAAAAGTCATCCCATCCGGCGCCGTCACCTGCAGGGCTTCTCCATCAACTTCCCCTGGCTTCATCTTCAAGATTCCGGAGCCCCCGTCCTGATCCCTGCTCAATAAATAAATGGCATCCAAAGACGCCATAAGCCAGTCTACATGCACATTCCCCTTATAATCTATGGTCTGCGCCTCTGTGGATAACGGCGGCAGTACAAAACTCTGGCCGCTTTCCTGTGGGGTAATGCCGGAATCCCCACCGGAGCCAGAATCTGTGGAATCCTCCGGCAATGCCGACTGCTGTACATCCGCCGCCATAACATCTGCATTCGACTCCGTGCTGCCGCAGCCTGTAAAACACAAAGCTCCTGCCAATAACAGCGTGCCCCAAAACCTGTATTTTCTTTCCGTGTCAGTGTGTTTACGAAAAACCGCCTTTTCCCCTGTTTCTAACGAAGCGTATCGGAATCGTCTGCCTCTTCCCATGCCTCCTGCCTCTGCTGCTGCACATTCGGATTCTGTTCAAGGGCAAAGTCTCTTTTGGAATTAAAGTCCAGGATCTGCAGAAGTTCTTCGTCTGTGAGTGCCCTTTCCGGCAGATAGAAGCAGCCGGTGTCTCTGGCATAAACCAGCTGGTCAGAATCCACAGCCTGCCCTGCATTTTCCACCAGTGTCAGCGTACCCTCCGGGAATCTGCCGTTCTCGTACTCCTTTCTCAGCGCTTCCTTCCGACTCTCTTCCTCCTTCGTATATTCCCTGTTAAACTGGTCGGCATGGAAGCTGCGCTGCTCATACTGGACCATGTTATAAATATCCTGCACCTCTGCTTCGGGAACCTCCTGCATCCTTGCCATTACTTTGTCGCTGGTGATCGCGCTCCGGAGTCCCAGATACCCTGCATAGGCCGGAATGGACACTGTCCCGATTACCAGCAGGCAGGCTGCCGCCGATACCATATTCCTCTTAAAACTGTTCCGTCTGTAGGTTCCGTCTGCCATCTGTGTTCTTACATTCATGATAATTT
>CAJUGL010000139.1 GCA_910586515.1 uncultured Acetatifactor sp. | reverse complement strand
GCCTGTGGCAAAACGGGATGACCGCATTATCACTTCGGTTTATCTGACAAAAGAGATGTGCAGCCAGATTGATAAGATGGCCGGCCGGGGGCATATCTCCCGGAATGAACAGATCCGGCGCTACATTGAGAAGGGGCTGGCGGTGGAGGGGTACAGCCAGGACATCGATCTGATCGCAGGCATCATCCGGCAGGAGGTGCAGGCGGTCTACCATATCGAGGACATCAGGGCGGTGGTGGAACAGCAGGCCAACCGCATTGCAAAGATGCACATGAAATCCGGCAAGGTGGATGCGGCGGCTTTCTTTCTGCTGGTGAAGGTGCTGATGAACGTGGCCCATGAGGGGACGGAAGAACAGTTCGACCAGATGCTGTCGGAGGCGGTGGCTCTGGGGGTGGACTATATGCAGAAGAAGGACTTCCAGATCAACAGCTTCCTGGCGGACAGCGGCAACCTGCGCCGGATTGCGGATAAGCTGTGACAGGGGAAGGAACATCATCTGCAGCATTAAGGAACCGATCACAGTCGTTGAGTGGAGGGAATCCATAGAAAAAGAAACTTATGAGAATGAACAGGAAAGGGAAAGAGGAGATATGACAGGCTTTGAAAAATTTCAGCAGAAAGTAAAGGACGGGATTCTTGCGTATATGCCGGAAGAATACCGGGACGCAACGGTGGAGATCATCCATGCAAAAAGGAACAATGACCAGGAACAGGTGGGCATAATGATAAAAAGCGAGGGGCAGGAAGTGGCCGCCAGGATATATCTGGATGAGTATTATGCAAGATTCCCGGACTGGGTATCAGATGAAACGATGTTAAAGACGATTGCGGGAGATTATCTGGAAAATGACTTAAAAAGGAAATGGGTGGAAACTGTGAAGGAATCCGTAAAAGACTTTGACTCCATAAAAGGGAATATCCGGGTACAGGTGGTGAACCGGGATATGAACCGGGAAAGCCTGCAGAATTGTCCGAAAAAAGAGGTTGAAGGCACGGATCTTCTGGCAGTATTCCGCATCCTGTTTTTTGAGCAGGGAAAGGAGTGTGCAAATGTCCTTGTAACGGATGCGCTCATGGAAACATGGGGCATGGAAGTGGAATCTTTGTATGAGACGGCCCTGAACAATACGGCTGCCCAGGCGCCTGCCCGGATCAACAGTATGATGTCTGTGTTTTTTGACGGGGAGGAACCGCTGGAGCTGGAAGAGGTATTCCGTGAGGAAGGGCTGTATATCCTGTCAAACCCGCAAAAAGACTATGGAGCGGCAACCATGCTGTATCCGGGGCTTTTACAGTCCATTGCAGAGAGTACCCAGTCCGGTTTTATATCCTGCCAAGCAGTATCCATGAGGTGCTGCTTATCAAAGAGGACAATGGTATGGACGCAAAGGAACTACAGAGCATAGTGATGGATATCAACCAGAGGGAAGTGCTGCCCCAGGAAGTCCTGTCAAATCAGGTGTACTTTTATAACGGAAAAGAGCAGAAGATTTCCCTGGCTTTGTCCCCGGAGGAAACCAGGGAGCTGGCCGGGAACAGAGTGTCATTCGGCGAATTATTTGGAGCCGTTTTCGTCAGTTTATTTGAATGTGCTTTCAGGTCCAAATAGTGTGATGGTCAGGCTAAATGGCGGTTATTCCGC
>CAJUGL010000138.1 GCA_910586515.1 uncultured Acetatifactor sp. | reverse complement strand
GTTGTCACATCCACCGGCTCTATGAACCCAAGCCCTGTGCTTTCCACCTTTACCACGAACCGGATGCCCATGCTCTCCGCCGCCTGCTTCCTGTCCGCAAGAAGGATGTTCAGCATGGGATTGTCAGAGTATTCCTCCGGCACAAGGGGCTTTAAGATGCCCCCGATCTGCCTTGTGTATTCCATTGCCTTGTCCGTCACGCCTGCCCGGTACAGCTCCTCAATGGAACGGATGTGTTTGCTCACATCATGGAGGATTTCAATAGATTTTCCGTATTTCTCCCGCTGCCTCTCATAATGCTCAAACTGCATACTCTCCTGCTGTTTCATCATGGCAATCTGAAACTCCATGCTGTTCTTCTCATCCTCCACTTTCAGGGCGTAAAACAGGTATAAGTTCGCAAAGACAACGCAGCATAGGTTTGCACATATCAGTAAATAGTCTGCTTTCCTTGTAGCCGCTGTTACAAGGATGATAAAATTGAACACACTGTATAAAAACATGACAAAGTAAAGAATCATCTGCGTCCGGCTCTGCCTGTAATCCTTTTTCCACAGCCGTCTCATCAGGGCATAGTAAAAGAAGATCAACACCAGCTTTGAAAAAGCCACCTCTATGCTGCCCGTGATCACCACATCCTCCGGCATAAGTGAAAGTTTTTCCATCAAAAGGTCAATCCCAAACACACCGATGCCCTCAAACAATGCAATCATAATAAAAAAGCATTCCGATTCCACCACCCGCCAGTATCTCCTGTCGCTTTTATCCTCATAAAAGATAAAACTGACAATGCCGAACACCAGAAAATTTGTCCCCATATTCCACCATGTGTTATGCTTTAAGTTTACCAGCGTCACGATCACCACGACAGCAGCGGCGGCAATCCGGTAAATCCACGGATTTTCAAAGGCTTTCCCATAACGGTCGCCCATGAACTGGAACATCAGCCCGGCAATGATCACACATGACAGAAAACAACTGAACAGATATACTAAATTTTCCATGCCCCTACTCCCCACTGTTATGGATGTATTCATTGAGCCGTTCCTTGAACTGCGCCACCCGCTTCTGCGACAGCGGCACTGACATGCCGTTTTTTAATACAACCTCATACCCCTTTGTCTTTGCCACATTTTTAAGGTTTACAAGGATGCCCCGGCAGCTCGTCTCAAAACCGTAAGGCTGCATCCGCTCCTCCAGCCCGCTGATGGCATCCGGATACTCGTACACCATATTTTCCGTTACGATTTTGACCTTCTTTTTCGCCTTGATGTATTCAAAGTACAGGATCGTATCAACGGGAAGCAACAGGACAGGCTTTTCCGACAGGACGCCGTTTTCCTCATAGGATACGTTCTTAAACTCCAGCCGCACTTCTTCTTTCCGGTATTGCCGCAAAAATGCCTGCAGCTGTTCCTCCAGCGCTGCCGCTGATACTGGCTTTTCCAGAAAAGCAAAGGCGTGTACGGTATTCACTGCATCCATGCAGTATTGCCCGAAATTGGTGATGTATATGATCTTTGCAGAATGGTTCCTGCTGTAAAGCTCCTGCCCTGTTTCGATTCCATTCCTGCCCTCCATCATAATATCCATGAAGACCAGGTGGAAGCTGTCATCCGACTGTAACAACTCCCCGCCAGAGGTAAAGTTTGTGATCCGGTATTCTTCTGATTCTATGTATTTGTCTAAAAGCGGTTTCAGGATGCCTATGAGGTGATCCCTGTCCGCCTGTTC
>CAJUGL010000137.1 GCA_910586515.1 uncultured Acetatifactor sp. | reverse complement strand
ATCACTTCAGGAAAGGAATTGCGTGTTTACGTTTGAACACAGCAGTTCCTTTTTTTCAAAACAATTCGAACTGCAAAATATTTTTATGAAAGGAATCCACAATGAAAACAAGAAAAGAAGAACACAGAAGTATCAAGATGATAAAAGCAGTCGCCATTATTTTATTCCTGGCGCTTCTCTTTACGCCGGAACAAAGGAACCGGTCTGTCATTGCCGGCATCGCGATCACCGGGATTGCAGGAAGCTTTCTTTTTCTCCTGCTCCCCATGCTGCCGCGCATCTCAGTCCCGTCTTCCTTAAGAAATACTCACACTCATAAGCATAAGAAACAAAAGAAGGAAGCCCCTTTCTTTGACATGGAGACGCTGCTGATCCGACAGATCAGTTACCAGGTCACGGATAAGATCAAGGCGGCTTACCCGGAGGCATCCTGGGAGTATACCCGTCCTATCAAGGCAGCGTCCCTGCTGAATTGCGACCTTATCCGCATCCGAACCTTCCATACGGGAGATTACAACTTTGCGGATGTTTCCCTGGACCAGTTCGGGCATCTGAAGCTCTTCATGATGACCATTACGGATTTCACGCCCCTTCCGGGACAGAAGAATCCAGATGGCACTAAGACTGATAATCCTGAAAATCCGGCAGAACCTCCTGTCCATGTAGATCCGGAATCCTGGTATTCCTTCATCGGGAAGCCGTTACTGACGGAGCTGATCGGAGACCTGCAGGCAAGGGGACACCAGAAGCTTTTTATCAATGAATCCGGCGAAATATTTATTTATGCAAACAATACCCCAGAAATAAAAGATACCTTCCAGCATTTCCCACCCAGAGATTACTGGGCAGCCCTCATGGACATCTTTACCCGTGATGAACTGAAAGCAGCGGAAACCAATGACACCCTGGAAGTATCATGGGCATAGAAGGGAGAGAATGATTATGGCAAATGGAAATCTATTACCCAACTGGTCCTTTAAGCGAAAGCTGCCGGAACCGTTCGAGGATTATACCGATGACCCGGTATTTAAAAATGTTTATTCCAAGCATTGCATACAGCCCCAGAAGCGTTCCACGCTCCATGCGGCAACGCTTCGGGCAATCCTGGCATATCTGGAACTGGAATCGCCAACAAGCGGAAAACCGCCGGAGGAACTTGGTGCAATCGGAAGCCAGGGAAATAATTTTACGATTGCGGAATATCCGAGCAAGACCGGAGAACTCCACGTAGCAGTTTACAACCGGACAAACGGCAAGTTTACGGCAGGCTGTTACCAGACACCCCCGGATCCGGAAAACAATCCGGAAAAATATATGCTGAAAGAGGATGAGAAAAGCGGCGCTGCCCTGATCTTTGCACTCATCCCAACTGCTATGGCGGATGACGAATTCAATGAGCATTACCAGAAGCTGAAGGAAAACCGGGATAACGGCTATCCAAACATGGACGATACGGTGGAGACCGCAGCAGTCCTTTGCGATAACCTCTACCGGCGCATCCGCTATGGAACCTCCCTGGCAACCGGCGGAATTCCAAGCGATACGCCAACCAACGGTTCTATCCCACAGCTAAAGGCATTTACAATACAGAAAGGCACCTATTCTCCAACGGATGTCATTCTTGGAGCCTTTCAGGTCATCAAGCCTGGTACTTCTACCAGAAAAGTAACCGCAAGCGTTTCCAAACATGATTTTGTAGGCAAATACATCCTGTCCGAATCCCGGACACTGACTCCCCAGGAAGAACTCA
>CAJUGL010000136.1 GCA_910586515.1 uncultured Acetatifactor sp. | reverse complement strand
CATGACGGCGATAGCTTCCAGATAGTCTCCATTCTCATAAACGGCCAGGGCCATAGCGCCCACAGTGGCAACAGCCATCAGGAAATTCTCATCAAAGACCTGCCTGTTCAAAATGCCCTTGAGGGCCTTACGCAGGATGTCATAGCCAATGATGAAGTAATCCACCAAATACAGGCCAAATCGCACCCAGCGTCCTGCGGACGGGAACAGGTAACCGTCAATTTGCGCGAATGTTTCCGCCGGAAGGAACTGAAGGCCCAGCAGCATGGCGGCGGCGATCAGAATGCGGGTCAGCATAACCTTTTGCTTCTTCGTCATGCCGCTGTCGGCCCGTGTCCCGATGAAGAAGCGCAAGATTACTGCGGTCAGAATGACAACGGTCAAAAGCCCGTTGATAACAAGCTCTTGCATGGAAAAAACTCCTCTCTACGATTGCTTAACTGTTTATTTGTTCGCTTCTGAAAAGCCCCCCTCAAAACTGCGGTCACGCGTTTTGAGGGGGGGCGTTCCGCTTACAGGAAGATCTCGCAGTCCGGCTCCACTTTCTTGCAGGCGGACAGGACGTTCTCCATAACGGCCTTCGGCTCCTGGCCCTCAGCGAACTCCACGATCATCTTCTGGGTCATGAAGTTGACGGTGGCGCTCTGCACACCGGCGGTTTTGCGGGCGGCATCTTCCATCAGGTTGGCGCAGTTGGCGCAGTCCACTTCGATCTTATAGGTTTTTTTCATAAGGGTGATCCTCCTCAAAAAATTTAGAATTTAGTGATTAAGTAGTTGCTTAATCATCTTGGCTGTAGTATAATCCAGTCAGAGCCGCAAGTCAATGCCCTTGGAGCATTCCCTGCCGAATGGGCGAAAAGACTTTCCGTTTGGGCGAAAGCGGATAGTGAAGAAAGGAGATTGCACTTTGAATACAATGAAATTGCCCCACCAGCATGGCGAGGAGGAGGACAATGCTTTATTACAGGAGCAGTTAGACCGTGTAGACTATTTTCAGACGGTTGCGGAGGTATTCAAGCAGCTTGACGATACGACCAGGATTCGTATTTTCTGGCTGCTGTGCCACTGCGAGGAATGTGTTCTCAACATCTCCACCATGATGAAAATGTCCAGTCCGGCGGTGTCCCACCATCTCAGGCCATTGAAAAACAGCGGCCTGATTGTCAGCCGCCGGGAGGGGAAGGAGGTCTACTACCGCGCGGCGGACACGGAGCAGGGCCGCCTGCTGCACCAGATGATCGAGCGGGTCATGGAGATCACCTGCCCGGAGATGTGAGGCAGATACGATGGAACATGAATTTGAAAAACTACCTCCGGGCAGTAAACAGGAGCGTATCCCGCTCTTTGCCGGTGTTGAATTATCCTATACCGACATCGTTTCCGATTCCTTCTCCCACCGGCACGAGGCACTGGCACATATCATACAGATCAATTATTGCAGGGCTGGGCAAATCGTATGGAACATGAAGGATGGGGGCAGTATTTTTCTGAACCCCGGAGATTTTTCCCTGCATACGCTGGATGTCTGCACAGATTCTACGGTTCAGTTCCCCACCGGACAATATCAGGGCCTCACGATCTCTGTTGATTTACAGGAGGTGTCTGTCCACCCGCCCGAACCGATTGCGGAGGCAGAAATTTTCCCTGACCTGCTGCGGGACAAATTTTGTCCCAATCACGCGCCCGCATTTCTGGCAGGGAATGAGCAGACGGAGCATATCTTTGCGGCTTTTTACGGCCAGCCGGAGAAGCTGAGGCTTCCCTATCAGCAGGTGAAAGCCCTGGAGCTGTTTCTGTACCTCGCCCGGACGGAGTTTGCGCCCCGAAACGAGCTGACGGAATATCCGCCGGAACAGGTTGCAATCGTCCGGGAAATCCACAGCCAGCTTCTCCGGCACATGGAGCGAAGGATCACCATTGAGGAACTGTCCAAACAGTATTTAATCAATCCGACCACATTGAAGTCGGTGTTCAAGGCCGTCTACGGGACATCCCTTGCGGCACACATCAAAGAACACCGTATGGAGCAGGCGGCGAAAATGCTGCGGGAGACGGATATGAGCATTGCCGCGATTGCACAGGCTGTCGGGTATGAGAGCCA
>CAJUGL010000135.1 GCA_910586515.1 uncultured Acetatifactor sp. | reverse complement strand
CCTCTTGCATCCATAATACGTACCTTTTTTAGTTCCTGATTTCGTTTTAAATCAGGTTTTTTTAACTGCTTCTTCATTTTTTCACCTCCTTTTTATGATAGAGTACTCTCGGAAACTCGCAGCCCTTGAAAACACTGCATTTCCAGAGCACTCCGTTTTTTCTTCACCTCCACTTTTCAGTGGATTTTTAACATGTTTTCTATATTTTCATCAGGAAATTCTCAAATACCTATTGACAAATCTGCCAGTTTGTGCGGCCGCGTTCATTGATTGAAATGCATAATCAATGAACGCGGCCCTTTGGTTAAGGAGAACTATCCACTTTTCACCAGACCAAAGGAGGACACACATATGTTGGTTCACTGGCAGTCCCATCAGGAATACCTGAATTTCCTGCATGAGACAAAAGTACACCTTGATTCTTCCCAGCGCACAAGGCTCCAGCTCGCATTCGGCCCTGTCCGGGATAAGCTCCGCCTGCTGGACCTGGATCCGGTAATGGGATATCTTTCCGCTTTCTATCCCCCTGTCGGAAGGCCCGCCAAAAACCAGGTGCAGATCATCCGTTCCCTTATCCTCATGGCCCTGCAGGGCTTCACCAGCCTTACCGCCTGGGTTGTAGAACTCACAACGGACAGCCTCCTCGCCGCTCTCATCGGCTGTACCCCGGATTCCCTTCCCCCGCTGGGCTCTTATTTTGACCTCATGGACAGGCTCTGGACGCAGCCCAAAGCCTCCCAGCGGACCGGCAGGAAGGATCTTTTCCCTAAAGATAAAAATGGAAAGCCTTCCAAAAAGCCCGGCAAAGGGAAGAAGCTTCCCAATAAGCATTCCGGCATCACGGATAAGCTGGCGGCTTACGCCCTGGACCACACGGAATTCCCCTTCCATTATGAGGAAAGGCTCCAGCAGGTCTTCCGCCTTGCTGCCCTCCTCCCCTCCCTTAAGGACGGGCTTATCCCCCAGGACGGCGTCACGCTTTCCGGCGACGGCACCTGCGTCCATTCCCACGCTTCCCCTTATGGGCATAGGGTCTGCAGCTGTGCGGAAAAGGGCATCCCGGGCTGTCCCTGTAAACGCCATTTCTCAGATCCGGACGCACACTGGGGCTGGGACAGTGATGAGGAAGTCTTTTATTTCGGCCATACCCTTTATATGCTCTGCTCCCATAATGCAGAAGCCAGGGTCGACCTGCCGCTCCATATCCGTTTCCTGGATGCCAGACGGCACGACAGCGTCAGCGCCATCGTCTCCCTCCGGGAATTCAGGACCATCAACCCGGATATCCCTGTCAGGGACGTCTGCCTGGACTCCGCCCATGACAACTATGCCACTTATGGGCTCTGCCAGAAATGGAAGATCCGGCCTTTTATTGACCTTAATTCCAACCGCGGCCGCCCGGATTCCATCCCGGACTCCATCTCCATCGATGAAGACGGCACACCCCTGTGCATGGCCGGGTTCCGTATGGTCAACTGGGGGTACTGTAAACAGAAGCATTCCCGCAAATGGCGCTGTCCCCTCGCCTGTGGCAAAGTGGGTTCCTGCCCCTGTAAGGAAAAATGTTCTCCCTCGCCTTACGGCCGCTGTGTCTACACAAAACCCGACTGGGACATCCGTCTCTACACCCCTGTCCCCCGGGGAACGGAGGAATATAAGGAAATCTACAATAACCGCACTTCCTGTGAAAGGGTGAACAACCGGGTGCTGAATGACTACCATCTTCATGATATGGGCATCCACACAAGGAAGCGATATTCCTTCTTCACTATGATTATCTGCGTCTGCATCCATCTGGACGCACGGCTGAAGAAGCGCACAAAACTGAAATCATAAATATAGCTTTTGGAATCTTACCGGCTCCTTTTCAAAACCTGCCACAGGGGAGGTTTTGAAGCCATGCCCTCCATCGTATCTTTTCACCGCAATGTCGGGCACGCTGTCATTCTGATCATTCTCTTCTCATTTTTTTACTTGGCTACCCCTGTTTGTCGATTTATCCACCTACTTTCCGAGACCACTCTATGAGCATTACAAATCAAATTAAATTTGATGTCAATACCAAAATCAAGTTTTTTTTGATTTTTAGTTGACTAAAATACAAT
>CAJUGL010000134.1 GCA_910586515.1 uncultured Acetatifactor sp. | reverse complement strand
AAGCCTACGACATGGACAAGCTGCTGAAGCCGGTCTGCAGGGGCGACTACAATGAGAAATGCAGGTATTGTGAAACTTACCGGAAAAACTGGAAGCAGGAGCGCATCCCATGTGAAAAGAAGGACATCAAACGCCAGAATATTCAGAGGGGCTGCCATAAGCTTGCGGAGATCTGCCAGGATATTGGGATGCCTATGAAGATGCTGACCTGGGACTGCGACGTGGAAGGCGACTGGGCGGAGCATGTCAAGGGCGTGGATGATTACCTGTATGGGTTGGAACAGAAGAAAAAAGAGAGTTCATGAAAATATTTGAGAACCGGAGTGGTTTTCCCGAAACGGGGGTTCCACTCCCTTTTTTTATGCACACAATAAGTAAAATCTGCGGAATGTGTAAAAAGTTGTTGGCTTTTACTTAATCTGTGCGTATATAACAAGTGAAATACCCCGCAGCAGGCTACGGAGTATTCCACCCTCGCGGCAGTCGCCAAATATCCGCACAAGTGCGGCTGCTTGGCTCGTTGCTCGCGGGAATAAAAGAAAAGGAGACGAGGAGTATGTACCAGAAAATGATGATACCCGTAGACCATGGGAACCGCAATATGAAAACAGAGCAGTTCATCTTTACCTCCGGCCTGGTGGAGAGTGACAGCAGGCCTGCGCTGGGGGAATACCTGTATTATGATGGGCGCTATTATGCATTGACAGAGCAGAGGATCCCTTACATGAGGGATAAGACGGCAGATGACCGGTTCTTTATCCTTACGCTGTTCGGGATCGCCATGGAAGCGGAAAGGCAGGCGCTCTGTAAAGAAGATACCATCCTTCAGGTGTCGCTTCCCGTTGGCCTGCCCCCAAAACATTATGGGGCGCTGTATCAGAAATTCCAGGAGTATTTCAGCGGGCGGGGCCGGCAGAGCTTTACATACAGAGGGAAGGCTTATACCATAGAGATAGAACAGGTATCGGCGTTTCCACAGGACTATGCGGCTGCCATGACCATTTATCCGAAGATATCGGAGTTTAACAAAGTGGTGACGGTGGATATCGGGGGCTTTACGCTGGATTATCTGCTGATCCGCAGTGGGAAACCGGATCTGTCTGCCTGCGATTCTCTGGAAAAGGGCGTAATTACGCTGTATAATAAGGTGATCTCCCGCATCAATTCCGAGCATGATATCCTGCTGGAGGACAGTGATGTGGACCGGATTATCCGGGAGGAGAAAACAGACTATGGCACACAGATCCAGAAAACGGTCCGGGAAATGACCAGGACCTATGTGGACGACCTGCTGGGGACGCTCAGGGAACGTGGGATTGACCTGAAGACAGGCTGTGTGGTGTTTATCGGAGGAGGCGCCCTTCTGCTCCGGGAATATCTGGCGCATTCCGAGAAAATAGGACATTGCGTATTCATAGAAGATATCCGGGCCAACGCAAAGGGCTATGGGCTCCTTTACCAGATCCAGAGGAAAGGCAGGTAACTGCATGGGGAAGAAAAATGCTTTTGTAACGACCATAGGGTTCAATAAAAATGATCCGAACCATGTGGCAGTAGCAGAGCTGTTGAACAGTATGAAACGGGGAAAGGCCCAGTATATCGTCAATGCAGTGCTGGCATGGCAGAACGGAGGAAATCCGGGGGAGGCAGGCTCCGTGGGGCCGCCTCTCGATTATGAAAAAATCCGGCGCTTTGTGCTGCAGGTGCTGGATGAACGTGAACGGCAGGAGAACCACCATGAAGTACACATGGAAAATCAGGGGGAACAGGAGACAGGGGAGATGCCGGGAGGGATGGAGCTTGAGCTGGACGAAGGTGCCATGGCGGGGATCCTGTCCTCTCTGGAGGCGTTTAAGGGATGAAGGGAACATAAAAGGGGAGCACACAGGAGGATTACTGTCCTGTCTCCCCTTTTCCCAGCAGTTCGTCTGTGGATATATGGAAATATTCGGCAAGGATTGCCACCTCGTAGTCCGGAACGAAACGGCTGCCCTGTTCGATGCGCAGAATGGTCAAGTCGCTGCACTCCATGCCCAGGAGCTGGAGCCGGCCTGCAAGGGCGGCCTGGGAGAGCCCCTGACTGGTGCGGAGCTGTCTTATTTTCGGACCTATGATGTTTTTGGAAGTACCATTCCAGTAGATCTTCATAGACGCTCCCTTCTAAAGATGAAGTATATGAATTGATTTTACCGGAATGGCGTGATAATATACTTCTAAAGATGAAGT
>CAJUGL010000133.1 GCA_910586515.1 uncultured Acetatifactor sp. | reverse complement strand
TCTCATCATTCAGATTTTTGATGTGGATATTAAGCTCGTCCAGGTGTGCCAGGAGTTCCTTCATCATCCGGCGCTGGAGAGGGCTCATCACACCATTGGTACCACTGACAATAGTTTTGATAAAGATGATAAAATATATTCCGCGTTACGTTCGTGTTGGATTGCAAAGGTTGGGAAGTGTGTCTTTGGAATTATATCTTGTGCATGTATTTGTTTTACGTATTTTTGATTACTATAGACTATGGGATAGATTTTATGGTGTGGTCAGTTATTTGATGATACTATCTATATCAATTTTTTTAAGTATGATTCTTGGGAGAATTTATGTTTCCTGTACTGGACGATCATGAACTGCTGGAAGGAATAGGCATGAATTTATCATCTATCTGCTGCTTCATGCGCTGAAGGCGAAAAATGCCTTCCCAAGTAATCTGCCGGTCCGATGCGAAAGGATGAATGCAATGGGCTATGCCCTCCATAGCTGGAATCCCTGTGCATAGGGAACATAGCCGGCTTTTCCGGCAAGCTGAAGGGAGGCCTGATTGGACAGCTCCGCGCTGTAGAGGGGGACCAGGCCTTCCTCCTGGAGGGCATGGGTCCAGCAGTGCAGTGCGGACAGGGCATAACCGTTTCTCCGGTAAGCGGGCAGTGTTTCAATTCTGGCTTCCTGCCCCAGGCCTCTGCGCACGCTGCGGCATATGGAAACGATTTTCCCTTCCAAAAGACAGGCGGCATAAGGCAGGGCTGTGTCAAGTTCCTCCGCGCATTCCGGAAAGGACAGGGCCAGAAGTTCCAGGTCTGGGGAGTTCAGCAGACGGCTTCCGGAAAAAGAGGAGACGGAGTGGGGGAAGAAAAAGCAGGTTTCTTCCGAAAAACCTTCCGCCTGCAGTTTTGTTCGGTATACCGATAAATCCCAAACGCCTTCAGTCAGGAGGGCCTGAGCCTTTTCCATAAATTCATCATCGGCCTCCCGGCCAAACCGCCAGGAAATCTCGCCCCCAACCGTACGGCCGGCAAACAGAAGCGGCGCGGGGGTACTGGCTCCTCAGGGTTCATTCACATAAACCATTCGTCCTTCTTCATAGGTGAACATACAGTCCATATGCAGTTTCAGCAATTCGTATTCCGAAAGATTTTTCATGGTGTTTCCTTCTCCTGATTTGTTTTCCGTTTATTTTTCCGTTCCTGTTTGCAACGCATATCCATACAGGGGCTGATTTACCCTTGCGTGCCTATATTTCCCTGCCCATAAAGCGCAGGGGATTCCCGCCCGGATTGACGGCAAGAACGGCTGTCAGGATTTCTTCCCTGCGGCTTTCCGGGTCAGGCAGGCTGCAGACAATATCGTTCAGATCATAAGGGCCGTACCGGAAGTGACCCACCGATGCGCCGCAGAACCTGCCGTCGATGAGCAGATACTGGAGAGGCTCGCAGTCGTAGGGAAGTCCTTCCGTCAGGTCTTTGACCATCTGTTTCAGCAGGGGCTCCCGGGACTTGAAAAGGATGTCGTTTCGGTGGAGGGCATAGACGGAGCTTATGTCTTTCGCCTCATAATCCTCCAGAAGCGCCGCATCACTTTTCAGCAGATAGCCTGATTCCCATGAAACAAATACCTCTTCTGCAGTCAGTTCCGCAACGGCTTTTTGGATCTCTTTTCCGGGCATGCGGTAAAAGGCTTTTGCCATGGCGGCATCAAACCACACCATCCGATAGGCGAACCGCTGCAGCAGGATTTTCAGGGCTTCAGTTCTGGTGTATCGCTGTGTATTTACCTCGGGAAACATTTCCTCAAAGCGATACCATCCCCGGTCCCATTCCCCGTCGTACTGGTCCTCATAGAGCAGAAATGCCTCCTGAAGCCTGTGGAGGATGGGGGTGATTTGTTTCACCAACAGCCCGGTCTCTTCCTTGAGCTGCTGAATGTTGAAGGGTCCGGCCTTTTCAATGAGGGTAAGGATCTCCGTCTGCTCCAGAGTGGGAGCGGCCAGGGGCTTGCGGTAAAGGGAGGCGAAGAGTTCCATGTCCTCGCACATAATCCACCCAAGATTGCCTCCGGCGAAGCGTCCCTTTACCAGTTTCCGCTCCAGTTGCCGGTGCCGGTTGAATTCCATATCGTCAAAGGCGGCGCGGAAGGAGAGGACAGGAGGCTCTCCGAAGCCGTGCCAGTAGACGTTCTGGCCGGGCTGGGTGTCCCTGTAAAGGGCTGTGTATTCGGTTTCGTCTGCCTTTTTGAGCAGGCACTGCCGCTCCATGCGCAGGGAGAGAATTTTTTTGTCCATATTGTTCATTCTTTCTTTTTTGTTTCCATGTTCTGGAGTATGTTTGAAAATGCATTGTCTGTTTCAAAGTAAGCGCTTAATTTAAGGGTATAGACAAAAAAATCCGGGGCGGTTGGCCCC
>CAJUGL010000132.1 GCA_910586515.1 uncultured Acetatifactor sp. | reverse complement strand
ATCCGGTTTCCAGTTGGCATAAAGCCACGGGTCACGCTCCGGCGTGTACTCACTCCCGGCAGTTCCTACAGCCTTGAAGGTATGCACATTTCCACTTTCAGTTACATCCATCCAGCTTTCAAGGTAATGCCCCTCATAGGATGCATCCGGCAGGACAATACTTTCCCCTCTGGGTACGGAAACGCTCTCTGTCTCACAGGTTCCCTCATAGGCTTCAAACCTGACTGTGTAGGTATCTTCCTCTTCCGCCGCTTTTACAGGCAGGGGAACGCTCCCCAATACCCCTGCGCCAATGGTGGATAACATGGCGGCAAACAGGAGAAGTTTTGAAAATTTCCTTTTTCTTCCCATACTTTTTCCTTTCTTTTTTTTGATTTTCACAGGAAGCAGCCTGTTTCTTACTTCCAGGCTGCTCCCCGTATAGTTTCAGGGGCGAAGCCCCTGTGCTTACAGCAACGCTGTATTCACAGCGTAATTTTTCAGCACCACCTCCTTCCAGCCAGCCCATGAAAAAACATAACTGCCTTGTGTTATGCGCTTCCATGGAATGGCTGGATTGTTATGCTTCTAAAAAATCAATTCCATCTATCACCGTTTTCCACTAATAAAAAGCCAGTACCCATACGGGGTTTTCATTTGCCCAGCCCCCTACTGGCAGGGTGTATGCAGGGCGGGATGGCTAAACCTCTCCATAGTCCGTAACAGGGAGCGCTTCCTTTTCCCTGCCCGTCCTCCGGCGTGCTGTTCCGGCTGCCCTCACCGGGCAGAAGTATCATTATGGCTCCCCTTAGGGCTTCCTGCCATGGGAAGCCCCGCACCGGATGCCGCTTGCTGCTTTCCTTCTCCTGTTACGGTCTTTCGGTTTACCCAATAGGGCAGGCAGGTCATGGCGAAGCTCTTTGTCCGGCGCAACTTTATCAAGGGGAAACCTCTTAAAGCCGCTGCATACTGGTATTCAGTTGTCAGCGTTAAAAAGGCGGCAGGTTCCTTTATTGCAGGAAGTACGCCGAATGATACCTTTGCTTCCCCTTCCCTGAAGAAATCTACCCTATATAAAAGCTCCTTCTACACCGGTATATTCCTTTCCGGCTGGATATCCGCCAAAGGCAAAGGCAGCACCTTAAGCAGCACTGCCTTGTCCTCTTCCTTATATACAAATGTGATGAGCGGGATTCCTTTCTTCCTCTCCTCCCCGGTAGTCCTTACATCCATCAAAAATTCCTTTAGTGCTTTCTCAATGTCCTTCTTCATGGGCAGCCTCCTTCCCGTCCTCAAAAGGGTTAGTGAAAAATAATTTATAGATGGGGCTGTCCTTATCGACAGTGATATCCATGGGCACGATCATGTTGTCATGCTTTAATATCCTCGTTCCGCTCTGCGCTCCCCGGACGAACTTAAGCTGCTCCGGGCTGATGTTGATCACTTCCGATAGCTTTTCTAGGTCTGTAGGAGCCTGCCGCAATAGTGCCACAAACTCCGAATTGGCAAGCATGGTGATGGCTGTATAATTCTGCAGCATATTGACCACATTTTGCGTAATTTCACTACAAAGTCCACTTAATTTTCGTACCTTCTTCCATAATGAAAACAGGTATTTTGCGGAGTATTCCTTATCAAGAAGCACATGGAATTCATCTATCACAAGCCATGTAGCCCTGCCACGCTTTGCATTTTCCATGATGCGATTCCCGATATTTTCCATCATCACAAGCATGGAGATAGCGGATAATTCCTTCCCCATATCCCGGATGCCATAGACCAGAAAGCGGTTGTCGATATCCACATTTGTTTCATGGGCGAAGATGTTCAGGGAACCGCCGATAAACAGTTCCAGTGACAGGGCAAGCTCCTTTGCCTCCATCTCCGGCTGTGACACGAGGATTTCATAATAATCATGCAGGGTTTTCTGCTTCCATAAAGTTTTTGTTTTCTCCCCTTCCTGCTTTCCCCTGTTCCTCATGCATTCCTCTTTGACCTCCTGATAGAGCAGGCGTACACACCTGTCTATAATAGATTTCTGCCGGGAATTAAGTGCCTCACCCATGCACTGCTCACAGATGCCAAGCATGAACTCCCCTTTTTCCGCAATAATCCCCTGAATATCAGATACATCCTCCGGCAGTGCCATAGGGTTAATGTAGTTCCCTGTATAGGTAGAGAGGACTACCACCTGGCCGCCGAACCGCTCCGCAATGCCGAAATATTCATGCTGGGGATCGATCACAATGATGTCATCATCCGTATTTAAAAAGACATTCCCCATTTCCATTTTGGCGAAGAAGGATTTCCCCGATCCGGGTACGCCGAAAATGAATCCGTTGCCATTCACCAGCCTTTTCCGGTTGCCAAAAAGGATGTTGCGGCTGACCTGGTTCACACCGTAGTAAGTGCCGCCCTTCCCCGGAAGGTAAAGCTCCTGCACGTTAAAGG
>CAJUGL010000131.1 GCA_910586515.1 uncultured Acetatifactor sp. | reverse complement strand
TCCTCAAGCATGGACACGCCAGCCGCCTCCAGCCCGTTCCTTAGTCTGTCATATTGTGACAGCCTCGCTTCATGGTTGCCCGTCACATAATAAACCGGTGCGATTCGAGCCGCTTCCTCTGCGAATCTGATGGCTATGTCAATATCCGTATGCCCGGAATCCACCAGATCCCCTGTGATCACGATGATGTCCGGCCCGCTCTCTGAAAGCAGCTCTAGCAGCCTTGCATTATTTTCACCAAATTCAGCATTGTGCAGGTCTGACACCTGTGCAATCCGGAAGCCAGAAAATGCAGCAGGGATACGGCCTGCTGTGACCGTGACTGTATTCACCATCAATGCAGTATTGCCCCATATGGTCCATATGATTACTGTGAGAAGCACTGCACTTAGTATGCACAGTTTTATTCTACCTTTCCGAGGTTTCCATTTTTTCATTATTCTGCTCCATTTAAGAATTGTTCCTATTAACTTTGTTTCATTCATTTTGCCATAGATAATATCAGATTACATGGAATTTTATCAATTTCTATTCTGTCCTCTCCAGTATACCATAAAGATTGCATGTTTCCCTATTTTTATATTTGTTCATGTAAAAACTGAAATATTAGTTCATTCCGCTTTTCCCCTTCCATTAGTACAATCTTACTGGGAGGTGAACAAATAGTGGAAGATTTACATGAATTTTTTGGGATGACAATCAAAAACGCAAGGATGGACTGCGGTCTGACACAGGAAGCGCTGGCGGAGCGGGCCGGGATCAGCTGCCGCTACCTTATCGCCATCGAGAATGAAGGGAGGATTCCTAAGCTCCCTGCTCTCTACCGGCTGATACATAGCATGCACATCTCAGCAGACCGTATTTTCTATCCGGAACAGCCCTCAGAAGGGTCCGAGCGGGCGCAGCTTGCCCATATGCTGGAGTCCTGCTCTGACCGGGACATCCATATCCTTCTCGGTACTGTCAAAGCCATGCTGCAGGAACAATGAGCAGAGAACCATTTCCCGCACTCTCAGGGGAAGTGGTTCTTCGCCTGTCCTCTGTCTTTCCCTTCTTCCGGAGCCTCTCATCTTCTCACAGTAAAATACAGCGCAGTTCATGCCCTGTTCTTCTTCAATTCTCCTGCCAGATAACGCACTGCTTCCTCCGGGGTAGGGATCTTGTCCTGACGCGGCACCCTGTTCTGGTAAGCTTTTGTGATCGCATTGTTATTCAGCGGATTTATATACGCCTCTGTCAGCGCTGCCTGCATATCCTTGCGTACTTCCTTCACACTCACCCCGTGTTTCTTCGCCAGTTCCCGATATATCTTCCGCATGCTCATAGAAATCTCCTCCGTGGTAAAAACTATAATCGCCTGTTCTTTTTGATTATAAGCGATAATATTATCTTTTTCAACCAAAACAAGCGTTACAATCGCTCGTTTTTGTCCTGTACAGAGCTTAAGATTAACACATTGGGAGGACATCAAAATGGATGAACAGTTTATCCGGGACCGGATCTCCAGTCTCCGGCAGGAAAAACAGATTTCTGAGCGAAAGATGAGCCTGGATCTGGGCCACAGCACCAGCTATATCCGCAGCATCACCTCCGGCAGGGCGCTGCCGTCCATGAGTGAATTTCTGTATATCTGCGAATACCTGGGCGTGACACCCATGGAGTTTTTCAACGAGAAACGGAAAACCACCCTGACCCAGCAGGAAGCGATCGAACACATTTATTCCATGTCGGATGAAGATATCCGGCTGCTGATCGGGTTCATTGAGCGGATGAAGGCTGGCGGAAAATGACAGGCAGTATCGTGAGTACCGGTGCTGCCTGTTTTTCAGAAACACACCTCCCCATCCTGTTCCATCTGTCCTCCTGCTCTTTGGACTGTGGCTCTCTTCTTCATGCCTCCTTCCATGCCGATGCATTCGTCAGCACCATCAAAAATAACACAGACAATCCATGAAAAAATCTCTGTCCTGCGATCCTTTCGTGCGCAGCTTAAAACCTCCTGCTTCTCTCATCCTTCTCATTCTCTTTTCTGCCCATATCCAAAAACTGCTCCTTTGTTTTTCTCTGTCTATAAGATTTTGTTAGAGTGGGACCTTCTGGGCGGTTCACCATGAACCCCTCCTGGGTTCACAACAGAAGCAGCGGCGGCACAAAGCGGCTCCTTATATCGCAACTTTCTTTTCCATACACGACAGCTCAAAAGGCAGACTTCTCCCCTGGCGGATTTCAACGGTTGGCACCAGAAATAGTTTCTCTATCTTTATTCTTTTGCAACAAATGTCTCTTTAAAGAATGATATATAAATTCGAAGTATGGCTGCCGTTCTCTCGATACCGGAACTCTTTTTTCAGATACCCGGCACTGACCAGATCGCTTAGGGCGCGTTTGATGGTACTGCGGGACATCCCCAGTTCCCTGGCCATGGTAGGGATGGCAGGCCAGCAGCTTT
>CAJUGL010000130.1 GCA_910586515.1 uncultured Acetatifactor sp. | reverse complement strand
ATGAAGGGCTCCACTTCCTTATGCTTCCTGACTCCTTCGTCCGTGACTACGCCTACAATCAGGTAGTCGCACTGTTCCTTGGCTCGCCGGAACATGTTCAGGTGGCCTATGTGGAAGAGGTCGAATACGCCTGCTATGTAGCCTGTGTGGTATTTTTTTCGGTTCGGAGGTTCCTGTGGTTCTGCATGCTCCGGCACGGCTGTGGGAGTTCCCGATTCCCCGGTTTTTTTCGGTTCCGGGCATGTGCCGGCGTCCTGGGGCTTTGGGGAAGCCAGGGGGCATCCTGCTTCCGGACGGGGCGGCGTATCGGGTTGTCCCATGGTGGGTCTCCGCTTTCTGGGGTACGCTTTGTGGGAGTCGTAAATGCTGTATTCTTTCACGTTCATGGCATCCAGCTGCTTCATGACAGACAGGTAATTCTTGATGCAGATGAGCACCTTGTATTCTCCGCTCTGCAGTTGGCTGAGCAGCTCCGGGGACTGTATGGGAATGCCTTCCAGTACCTGTCCCCATTTTTCCCGGCTGTTGTCCACAATGGCGTAGACCGGGTAATCCTGCCGGTACAGCGCAAGGAATTTTCGGGTGAAGGCGCCGGAGCCGAAGAGGATCAGCTTCCTGGTGTCCGCATTGCGGAAAATATCCACAAATAACCGCTGATATTCCTCCTCCGAATAGTTCATGCGCTGGCGGTTGGAGTTCACCACCTCGGCGTTGCGCCTGCATTTTTCATGGTAGGGGCGCAGTTCTTTTTCCTTTCTCAGGGCTGTCAGGAACTCCCATTCCATCCGTCTCCATTGATCCAGCCGCTCGGTCAGCCCGTAGCGCTGGAAGAGGACATCTATGGGCAGCACTTTCTGCAGTTCTATGTTGCCGGAATAGAATGTGGCGATCATCCGGGCGATGATGGCATTGGCCGGATAGTTCTCCTGGCAGAATTCCTGGTCGTAGAACAGGAATTTTCCGTCCTGATGGAAGCTGTTCAGGGGAACCATGTCCAGGTATCCTTTTTTCAGGATAGCTCCCTGTCCGTCTCCTTTGTCAGGTTCCAGGATTTCAGAGGAATGCAGGATTGCTTCACGGAAACTGTCCATTTCCTGCAGGAATTTTTCCGTATCTGTCAAAAGGAGGTTTTTTAAATATATCTGGCCTACTTCTGCCTCCATGTATGGCATGACGTAGACGCCGTCTTCCATCCGGGCATCCACCACGGGTATTCCATGCTGCGCCAGGTCTCTGCCATGCTCCACAAGTCTCTCCAGCTTTGTCCGCCCCTCCGGATAGGCTGCGATTTTCTCTACCGTCCGCCTGTTTTTTCGGCTGACTGCTGCTGTATGATGCTCTGCCGCTCCTGCCTGGCTGGCGGTTTCCTGTGGGGCCGCCGCATCCCGGATTATGGTGAGCATAGCATCCTCCCTGCCCCGCTCCAGGGAGCTTGTGACCTGGAGGACGTCGGAATGGTTTCCGTCCAGGGAGCACTCAATCAGGTAGGCATTGGCCATTTGGTGGAACATGCCGTTTTTGATTAGGCCGGCATACAGGCTCTCTTCCTCCAGGAAGACGGAATCGGGATAGTTGTAGGTGGGAAAGAGTCGGTTGGCCAAGTCCTCGTTGGGCAGGTAGTCTTCCGCGTAGATCAGGTTTGGGTTCCTTAGGTCGGGGAGGACTGAGAAGAAACGGGGGGATGTCCAGCCTGTGTTCCGGAGCATCTGTCTTATTTCTGCGGAATTGTACATGCGGCCTTTGAAGGTATCTTCCTTTTTGGAGTAGGCTCTGCGGTAGTTTTCGATTCCGTCGAAGTTGCGCTCTGTGTAAGGGTCTCTGTCGCCGCAGAAATACCGGATGCCGAAGCGGTTGTTGAGGCCTAACAGCAGGCGGCCTTGCGGCTTTAGGAGGCTGCGCCAGGACGCAAGGAAGGTTTCCGGGGCAGGGTGCTGCTCCAGATTTTCTATGCAAATGATGTAGTCGAAGCTTCCCTGCCACTCCTGGTGCCGGGGTTCCCGGATGGTCTGTTCGCACGGGGCAGACGTGACCTGGAACAGGCGGTCGGTGAGCAGCTCTGCTATGGGGTCTTCAGGTCTGCCGATGTATAGGATATGGGGCTTTTTTTCTGAAAGCAGAATATCCTTGGGCTCCCCTGCTGCTGGCGCGAAATCGTACCAGTGCAATAGTCCTTTTTGTATTTCCCGTATAAGCATCTCCGGCTGTATCATTTTTCAATCAGTCCTCTCCCCTGCCTTATGTTTTTGCCTGACGGCTGTTATCCGATCAGTACTTCTTTTCCGCAGAACGTAAAACCGTACTTTCGAATACGTTCTGCCGAAATCCCTTTGGCCAGCAGCGCTGCGTCGTAACGCATCGTTTCAATCTGGTCAAGAGCTGTCTGCACTGTATCCTCTAATGTCTTCTCCCTTTTGGGGTTCTTTACCTTGAATTCTATAATAATCGCATCTTTACCGCGATTATTTATGATCGCATCTTTACCGCGATTATTTATGATCGCATCTTTACCGCGATTATTTATGA
>CAJUGL010000129.1 GCA_910586515.1 uncultured Acetatifactor sp. | reverse complement strand
ACGAAAGCCAGGTACAGAAGCATTCTAACTGGACGCTTGTCTCAATCTATGCCGATGAGGGCTTAAGCGGGACAAGCACCCAGAACCGCAAGGAGTTCAACCGAATGATTGAGGACTACAAGGCCGGAAAGATCGACCTGATCCTGTCGAAAAGCATTTCCCGCTTTGCCCGCAACTATGTGGACTGCGGACAGATCGTCCGGGAGCTGATGGAGTTAAATCCACCGGTAGGTGTGCGCTTTGAGAGCGAAAACCTGTTTACGCTGAAAATGCAGGGCGAAATGCAGCTGATGATGTTTTCCGGTATTGCGCAGGAGGAATCCCGCATCAAAAGCAATGCCATGAACGCCTCCATCGAAATGCGATTCGGGAGCGGGATATTCCTCACGCCGCCGCTTCTCGGTTACAGTCATGATGAAGACGGCAATTTGATCATCAACGAAAAAGAAGCAAAGATCGTCCGGCTTATTTTCTTTTTGTATCTGTACGGCTACACCTGCCAGCAGATCGCGGACACGCTCACCCAATTAGGCTGCCTGACGAAAAAGGGGAATGCGGTATGGTCCGCCGGCAGTGTTCTCGGAGTTTTGCGAAATGAGCGCCATTGCGGAGCCGTCAGGGCGCGAAAGACCTTTACGCCCAATTACCTGAATCATAAGTCCAGGAAAAATCGCGGGGACCGCCTCAGCTATTTTGCAGAGGAGCACCACGAGCCGATTATCGCTCCGGAGGACTATTTTGCAGTACAAAAGCTGCTCAGCAACACAAAATACGGCGGCAGAGGCATCCTGCCGGAGCTCCATGCCGTAGCGGATGGAGCCCTGCGGGGATTTGTTGCGGTGAATCCGCGCTGGGCCGGATTCGAGGCGGCGGACTACCGGGAAGCGTCATTGCGTGTCTGTGAGTCGTCCGTGGCCTTGGAACCTGTCAAAATAGAGGCCCATCCCGGCGATTTTGATTTGCGTGAATTTGAGGTTGTCCGCGCACAATTCTTTCAGGCCGTCAGTATGCCGTGCGTTACGCTTTCTGCGAAAGGTATTCATTTCAACCATGTGTGCGTTCAAAAACTGAATAAAGCGAAGCTTGTAGAAGTGCTCGTCCATCCCGGTAAAAAGGCGGTGGCCGTTCGGCCTGCGGAAGAAAAATTGCGGCATGGACTGTGCTGGGTGCGTTTGGCCGGAAATAGCAGATGGATGTCCAGAACGGTCAGCGGCGCAGCCTTTATTCCAACACTATACCAGTTATTCGGCTGGAACGCAGAGTACAAGTACTGCGTCAAAGGTATATGCTGCCGAAACTCTGAGGAATCCATCCTCCTGTTCCATTGGGAGGATGCCGAAATATTGATTCCTGACAGTGTGATCGGAGATACTGGCCGCAGGCTTCTTCGCAGCGCCGCGAAACGGGCCGTAGCCGCATTCCCGGTTTCATGGGCGGATACGCTTGGAAACAGTTGGTATGTACCTGACCGGACACAGGAAACCATGGAGGGCCACAGATCCGGGCAGTTTATGATTCCCGCAGAGCCGCCTGCCGGTGGCCGTGACCGGAACTATACGGAATCCAGTGTGATTGCGGATAGTATTCAGCGCCTTATTCCACAGGTGCAACAGGAGGTCGAAGCAAATGGAGAGTGAGAAGTACCTAACGCCGGAGGGCGCTCCAAATGACATTTCCCCAGATGCCGGATTTGAGGTCGTCCACAGTCAGTTCTTTCTTCAAAGCACCGAACCGGTCCTTTCGTTCGGCAGGCTGAAAATGTGGGTCAACAGTGTGTGCCTGAAGAAATTCCCGCAAGCGGACTATATACAGATCCTGGTGAATAGCCGCGCCAGGATGCTCACTCTGCACCCCAGCCGGGAGGATGCCCGGGACGCGCTCCCGTGGTGTTCCTCCGGCGGAGGGAAACGGAAGCCCCGTCAGCTGTCCTGCCCGATATTCTTTGCGAAAATTTATGCGCTCATGGCGTGGGATCCAGACTGCCGGTATCGCTTGACAGGAAAGCATTTGCGTGAAAATGAAGATGAGCTGCTGGCTTTTGACCTGCGGTCGGCAGAGGCCTTCCCCTACGGCGGAGACGTGACACAGCGGTATATGCCACGCTTCCCTGCCGATTGGCGGGAGCGGTTTGGCGCGCCTGATTCAGAGTGCCGCATGGAACCATTAGTCCATATTTTTCAGGAATATGCCGTTTTTGAGCTGGAGACATCTGAAGTCAGGCCGGATATCCCGGCAATTCAGAAATCGAAGGGAGGAGATGAAATTTGGCAGAGTCCGGCGCCAGAGAATTGTACACCTTGAAGATCCGGGAGGAATACCGGCAGATGGTACAGCCGTCCGGAGAGGACGTAATAAAGCGCATGAAAGAACAAATCATCCGTTTTGGCTGCGGAGAACCGGTATATGTCTGGAGCAGGCGCTTACTGGTGGACTATGACCGGTATGAGATATTTCATCGCCTGCACATCCCATTCCGTATTGTAAACTGCTCTGCCAGAAACAGCGCGGAAGTGATCGACTGGATCTGCCGCAATCAGCTCCAGCGGACGGATCTCACCGATGCTATGAGACGCTATCTGA
>CAJUGL010000128.1 GCA_910586515.1 uncultured Acetatifactor sp. | reverse complement strand
AAAAAGCAGCATAAGCTTTCAACTTTTTTTGTCCAAAGTATTGACATAGGTCCATGATTCCCCATCAGACAATCCTTGCCAATGTGGAGCTGGCTTTGACGATTGGCGGTATTTCCAGAAATGACCGCAGGGAGCGGGCAAGGAAGGCGCTGGAGGAAGTGGGCCTGGGGGATCAGCTTCACAAGAAACCAAACCAGATGTCCGGCGGGCAGATGCAGCGGGTGGCGATTGCCCGTGCCCTGGTAAATGACCCGGAAGTGCTTCTGGCGGACGAACCGACCGGGGCACTGGACAGCGAAACCAGTATACAGGTCATGGAACTATTGAAAAAGGTTGCTGGGAACCGGCTGGTTGTTATGGTAACGCACAACTCGGAGCTTGCCAGGCAGTATTCTACAAGGATTGTGAAATTACGGGATGGAAGGGTTACAGATGACAGTGATCCATTTCTGCCGGAAGAAACGCCTGAAGGGGCAGGGCATAAAAGGATGGGGAAGGCAAAAATGTCCTTTCTGACTTCTCTTTCCCTAAGTTTTAATAATCTGTGGACAAAGAAGGGGCGGACGATTCTGACCGCTTTTGCCGGCTCTATCGGGATTATCGGCATTGCATTGATCCTGGCTTTGGCAGAAGGGGTAAACGGTTATATTTCAGATATACAGAAAAGCACCATGACTTCCTATCCTATTACGATTAGTTCTCAATCCGTGGATATGTCCGGGATTATGGGGGCGAGAGGCGGCAGGCGGGAAAATGAGGTTTCGGCAGAGGGAAACCGTACCAGAGTTTACGCAGATTACAGCGCTATCGAATCCAGTGAGGAAATGGCGTCAAATATTAAAGAGAACAACCTGACGGCGTTTAAGGAGTATCTGGATGATCCGGAAAGTGAAATCCACCAGTATTTAGGTGAGAATGGCGTGGTGTATTCCTATGGCGCTCATTTTGGAATTTATTCTTATGATGCTGACGGGAACCTGGTGGCCTCCGATGCAGACATAGATCAGGTCAGTGTGTCCACTCTTTCCAGTGAGGACAGTGCAGCAGGGGGCGGCCCGATGGCAAATATGGAGCGGATGAATCAGGTAATGAGCGGTTCTTCCGATGCAGGGGCTGAAAATTTCTCTGAACTGATGCCGGGGACGGACGGAAAAGCAGTCAGCACGATTCTTCTTGACAGTTATGACCTGCTGTATGGGAGCTGGCCGGAAAATTACAATGAAGTCGTCCTTGTGTTGAATGAAAATAATTCGATTCCAGCAGGGACATTATACCAGCTTGGTCTGATTACCGGGGAGGAACATAAAGAGATTACCGAACAGATTAAGAATGGGGAAGATGCAGAGGAACGTGTTTGGGACTATGAGGAAATCTGCGGACATACTTTTTACATGGTTTTACCATGCGACCAGTATAAAGAAAATAAGGATGGCACGTTTACCTATATCGGGGATGATGTTATGCAGATAGAATCCCTTTTGGAAAACAGTGTAAATTTGAAGATTACCGGTATTATCCGTCCGGCGGCGGATGCTGAAAATGCGTCAATCCCTACTTCTGTGGCATATACGGTGGCGCTGACTGATTATGTGATAAAACATACAGATGAAAGCGCGGTTGTTCTGGCACAGGAAAAGACGCCGGAAGTCAACGTATTAAACGGAATCAATTTCAAAGCTGCGGATGATGAAGCAAAAGCCGCTGATGCAATGATCTATATGTTAAATATGCGGATTTCCGATAAGGCTGCTATGTATGCAAATATTCTGGAACATCAGGAGACGGATGCCCAGGAAGAGCAGGAGCATATAGAGGCCATGCAGGGCGCGCCTTCCATGAGTCCCAGTGAGATGGCGGCTATGGAAGGGGTGGAACGGACGGAAGAAGATGAAATCGAATTGGCAAGGGCACTGGATGAATGGCTGGAAAATGACCCGGATCAGGAAACCCTGGTGTCGGCTTACGATATATTTATTGCCGGGCCTACCTTTGAAGAAAACATGAGAAAATTCGGGAAGGTAAGCTACGATGCCCCGTCCTCTATCAGCATTTATACAGACAGCTTTGAGGACAAAGAAGCAGTTTCAGACTGTATCGACCGTTACAACGAGGGGGCCAAAAAGAAAGAGCAGATTACCTATACAGATTATGTGGCGCTGCTTACCAGTTCCATTACTTCGATTGTAGATGTGATTTCCTACGTGCTGATTGCGTTTGTTGCGGTGTCACTGGTTGTTTCCAGTATTATGATTGGAATTATCACGCACATTTCTGTATTGGAGCGTACAAAGGAAATCGGTATTTTGCGGGCAATAGGTGCGTCAAAACGGAATATTTCACAGGTGTTCAATGCAGAGACGGTGATTGTGGGGCTGTTGGCAGGTATTCTGGGTGTGGGTGTTTCCGCTCTCCTGACCATCCCGATCACTTCGGTTATCCAGAGCCTATTGGGCGCTTCGGAACTTTCTGCTTCCCTCCCGATTACGGCGGCGCTGCTCTTGCTCCTGCTAAGTGTGGCAATCACAGTCATTGCAGGATGGATTCCTTCCAGAAGGGCAGCGAAGAAAGACCCGGTAGCGGCATTGCGTACAGAGT
>CAJUGL010000127.1 GCA_910586515.1 uncultured Acetatifactor sp. | reverse complement strand
CTGCGTACCGCCACGCATGAAAGTCGCTGGCGCTGCGTACCGCCACGCATGAAAGTCGCTGGCGCTGCGTACCGCCACGCATGAAAGCCGATTGCACCTGCAATCGCCGCCGGTATTCGTATTCCGGGCTATCGCCCTGCATACTCATGCCGGCTTGCCCGTCCAATGTCCATGTGGCTGTGCGTGTAAACACGCCCATCCCCATGGCCGCTGTCCGGGGCTTTCATAGCAAAAAACGGAAAGGAGTGTGAGTTTAGATGGGTATTATTTATGATGAGACGGGGAGGGTGTTTAAGCTGGATATGCTTCATACCAGTTATATGATGGGGATTGCGGACGAGGAGGGGTTTCTGGGACATATTTATTATGGAAAGCGCATTTCGGCCTGTGACGTGAGCTATCTGCTGAGGATTCAGGAGCCGCCCTTTGTGCCCTCCAAAAACAACGGGGACAGGATTTCCTTCCTGGATGCCTTTCCCGTGGAATATCCCACCCACGGAATCGGGGATTTCAGGGAGGCGGCATTGAGAATCCGGACACAGGGAGGGCATAAGGCATGCGCACTGACCTATGTATCCCACAGGATTTATGAGGGAAAGAAGAAGCTTCCGGGCCTTCCGGCTTCTTTTGCAGGAGAGGGAGAATGCGAAACCCTGGAGATTGTCTGCAGGGACAAAAGCCTTGGCCTTGAGGCGGTGCTGTCCTATTCGGTATTCGAGGATTCGGATGTGACCGCACGTCATGTGGAGATTCGAAATCAGGGGGGAGAAAAGCTCTGGCTGGAAAAGGTGTCTTCCATGTCGCTGGATATGGATAACCGGGATTTTGAGGCGCTCACGCTTCACGGCTCCTGGGCAAGAGAGCGCCACGGGCAGAGAAGAAGGCTGGGCAATGGGTTCCAGGGAATCGCCTCCCGCAGGGGCATGTCCGGCCATCAGGATCATCCTTTTATGGCGCTGGTGACAGAACATACCACGCAGGAGCGGGGAGAGGTTTACGGCGTTCAGCTGATGTACTCCGGAAGCTATGAAATTCTGGCTGATGTAAGCCAACATAATACGGTGAGGTGGCAGGCGGGGCTGGAAAGCGAGGATTTCTGCTGGGAGCTGAATCCGGGGGAGAGCTTCTGCGCACCGGAGGCATTGCTGATCTATTCGGACCGGGGGCTGGACGGAATGACTGCGGGCTTCCATGATTTTATCAGGGAGCATGTGATCCGGGGAAAGTATAAGAATCGAAAGCGCCCGGTTCTCATCAACAACTGGGAAGCGACCTATTTTGACTTTAATACGGAAAAGCTCCTCTCCATTGCCGGAGAAGCGGCGGGATTGGGAATCGAGATGCTGGTAATGGACGATGGCTGGTTCGGGCACCGCAGCCGGGCGGACAGCTCTCTCGGAGACTGGTATGTGAACGAGGAAAAGCTTCCCGGCGGTCTTCCCCGTCTTGTGGAGGAAGTAAACAGGCTCGGCCTCAAGTTCGGCATCTGGTTTGAGCCGGAGATGATCTCTCCGGAGTCCGAGCTCTGCCGGAAGCATCCCGACTGGGCCATTGCGGTGCCGGGCAGAACGCCTTCCATGGCAAGGGAACAGCTGGTACTGGATTTCTCCCGCCGGGAGGTGGTGGAAGGAATCTGGGAACAGATGGAGGCTGTCCTGAAAAGCGCCAATATCGAGTATGTGAAGTGGGACATGAACCGGCCTCTGTGTGATCTGGGGAGTGCGGCGCTGCCGCCGCAGCGGCAGGGCGAGCTGCTCCACAGATATATGCTGGGCGTTTATGAGCTGCAGGAGCGCCTGGTGACAAGGTTCCCGGATATTCTTCTGGAAAACTGTGCCAGCGGGGGCGGACGGTATGATGCGGGCATGCTGTATTACAGCCCGCAGATCTGGTGTTCGGACGATACGGATGCCATAGAGCGTCTGGCGATCCAGGAAGGGACGGCAATGCTCTACCCGCTCTCCACCATGGGAGCCCATGTGAGCGACTGCCCCAACCATACGATTGGAAGAACCGCGCCCTTTGAGACGAGAGGGTATGTGGCCCTTGCCGGAACCTTTGGCTATGAGCTGGACGTGACAAGAATTCCGGAGACGGACAGAGAGCAGATCCCGGGGCAGATCGCCCTTTATCACAAGTACAGTGACCTGGTGAGGGAGGGAGATTACTACCGGATTTCCTCTGCGGCCCAAAGCTGCGGCTGTGACTGCTGGCAGGTGGTGTCGAAGGATAAGAAGGAGAGCATGGTCACAGTGATTCAGGTTCTGTGCGCACCCGGAAACCGCACCCGGATTCTGCACCTGAAAGGGCTTGATCCCGAGAAGAGATACCGGATCGAGGGAGAGGACACCATCATAAAGGGGGACAGCCTCATGTATGCGGGACTTCCCGTGCCGGCCATGAAGGGGGATTTTGCGGGGAAGGTGATGCATCTTGTGGCGGAGAATGATAAGACCAAATAGAGCGGAGAAAAAATCCGGGACGGTACAAAAACTTTCATTCTAATGCAGGGCGGCTTGTGATAATATAGAGTGGAACATAAAGATAAAGGGGATGTGAAAACAATGAACTCTTCGAATATAACACTCATATTATCATGCGTGCTCCTTCTGTGTGCGGGAACTGCGGCCTTTTTTCTGATCAGAAGGCGCAGGTGCAGAGGAAATATCTTCGAGGACATGGAGGGCCATGAGTTTGAATTTTTCTGTGC
>CAJUGL010000126.1 GCA_910586515.1 uncultured Acetatifactor sp. | reverse complement strand
TTTATGCGGGATATCGGCTTTTGTAAACTATTCAAGTGTTTAAAACGGGATTATATCATGGAAAGCAGGGATGCGCAACAGAAACGTGAAAATCAACCCCATGAAAAGTCATTTCCTTTCTTGAAAAACCAGGAAAAAGAGGCTATACTGAAAGAAAAGTTTACAGGAAGGCAGGAGGTAAAATGGGGCTATTTGATTTATTCAGGAAAAAGAAAGCGGTGGACGGGACTTATCACAGACCGGAGGGATCAGGTTCTGATTATGGAGACAGCGGCGTATACAGGGACAGCGGCGGAATATTTCGTATCACAGTGGCGGATGTGTTTTTCATCACCGGACGGGGAACTGTGATCACTGGAAAAGTGGAATCCGGAACTGTGACTATAGGGGATCAGGTGACGCTGCGGCGGGGGGACGGAAGTACAAGGGAGGTTACTGTGGCGGGCATAGAGATGTTCAGAAAGATGCTGGATACGGCAACGCAGGGAGATAATGTGGGGCTGCTGCTGCGGGGGCTTGACCGGCGGGATGTGGGCAGAGGGGATATTCTGGAAAAGATCTGGCAATAAGTTGAACGAGGCAGGAGGGAGCGATGAAACAAAGAATCGGCAGACGGAGTTTTAGGATGTATTATAAAATGGCTGTTCTGACAGCTGTGTCAGTTATTGCGGCTGCGGTGGGGACAGGATGCGGAAAACGCATTATGGATCGGAAGGAGGCGTTGGAATATGCGCTGGCGGATGCAGGACTTACCGCCGGAGAAATCACCGTCACCAGACAGGAACTGGAGAAGGAGGACGGTGATGCCTGCTATGAGATCGCCTTTACATCCGGGGAATATGCATATTATTATGAGATTGACGCTTTGTCCGGCGCAGTTACGGGAGTGAGCATCAATGGGGTCTCCGGGGGAGGCCAGCCGGGGCAGGCAGGCGGTACAGGGGAACAGAACGGCGCGGAACAGGAGCAGGCAGGGGATGGTGAGAGTCAGTCCGAAAGCGTTGATACGCCGAATGAGGGACAGTCAGGGCAGTCAGGCAGTGCAGGAAGTGAGCAGGTTCCAGACAGCAGCCCGTCAGTGCAGGAGAGCGGAGCAGGGAAACAGCCGGGAGGCCAGGGTGCTTCGGACAGCAGCCCATCGGGGCAGGAGGGCGGAGCAGGAGACCAGAGCGCTTCAGGCAGCAGTCAGCCTGGGCAGGTCGGCGGAGCAGGGGAACAGCCGGGAGGCCAGAACGCTTCAGGCAGCAGTCAGTCCGGGCAGGTGGATACCATGGATTCCGCCAAAGCCATTGCCCTGGCAGACGCAGGGCTGACGGAGGAGGAAGTGACCTTCACCAAGGAAAAATTGGACTGGGACGACGGCGTGGCGGTATACGATATTGATTTTCATACGTCGGACATGGAATATGAGTATGAGATCAATGCGGCTACGGGCGTGATCATGGACAGGAGTCAGGAGGTGTTCCGTAATCCGGGGAATCAGACCGGAAATGCAGATTCCCTGATCGGAGAGGATAGGGCAAAGGAAATCGCTGTGGACCATGCGGGTTTTTCCGTCACGGAAGTCTTCTTTACCAAGATAAAACTGGAAGAAGAGCACGGACGCATGGAGTATGAGATTGAATTCTATAAGGACCGGATAGAGTACAAATTTACCATAGATGCTTCCGATGGTACGATTCTGGAGTATGAAAGTGAGTATGATGACTGACATTTTATCGGCAGATAGAAAAAAGCCCAATATTATTTTCATTTTATCGGACGATCAGGGAGCATGGGCAATACACTGTGCAGGGGTTCCTGAGCTGTATACGCCCAATCTGGACCGAATTGCGGCGGAAGGGATGCTGTTTGAGAATTTTTTCTGTGTCTCTCCGGTGTGTTCTCCGGCCAGAGCTTCTCTCCTCACAGGCACAATCCCTTCCGCCCACGGAGTTCACGACTGGATCAGAAGCGGAAACGTAGACGGGGAGAGATTCCGGGCGCAGGGCCGGGAGATCCCCTATGCAGGCGGGTATGCCGGAGAGGTCAGGCCTGCGGCATATTTGGAAGGACAGGTGACCTACACGGATCTTTTGGCGGAAAACGGCTATACCTGCGCCCTGGCCGGAAAATGGCATCTGGGGGACAGTGTGAGAATGCAGCACGGTTTTTCAAAATGGTATTCCCTGGGACGGGGCGGCTGTAGTTATTACCATGCAGATGTGACGGAAAACGGTGATATCAGGGTAGAACATGGAAAATATGTGACGGAGCTGATTACCGACAGGGCTTTTCAGTGGATGGAAGAGCTTGCCCGGGAAGAGAATCCCTATTATCTCTCCGTGCATTATACGGCGCCCCATTCACCCTGGGGAGAAAAGGAGCATCCCGAAAAATGGATGGATTATTACAGAGACTGCTCTTTTGCAAGTATTCCGGATGTTCCGGATCATCCCCGTATGACTACGGGGCCGGTTTATCGTACGGAAAAGAGATATGAAAATCTGCGGGGATATTTTGCCGCTGTCAGTGCCATGGATGAGCAGATTGGGCGTATACTGCAGAAGGTGAGGGAAATGGATTCCCGGCGGGAGACCATTCTGATTTTTACGGCGGATAATGGCATGAGCATGGGGCATCATGGCGTGTGGGGGAAGGGGAACGGTACTTTTCCTATGAATCTGTATGATATGGCGGTGAAGGTGCCTTTTCTTGCCTGTTGGAAAGGGCATATACCGGAGAGCAGTGTCAACAGGGAACTGGTCAGCGCGCATTAACACCGCCGTTTATATATTTTGTAACAGTATTTGTGACTGTTGCCAGACAGACACCGTTGGATTTAGCACTTTGCTCATGGGTAAGAACTTTTCCATGCGACTCGTCCAGGTCAAGGATTATCTGGC
>CAJUGL010000125.1 GCA_910586515.1 uncultured Acetatifactor sp. | reverse complement strand
CAGCGCGCTTAAAATCCATGACGCTATGGTCAGGTACTTATAGCCCCCGGCATACCGAAGGAGCCGCTTTAAATTGGATTCTTTTTTCAAAAGTAAGACCTCCTTATATTTTTTTCTATGATTCTTAAGGAAAGTATCAGATTCAGAGCAGACAAAAAGAGTAGTTCTGGATAAATCCTGAACTGCTCTGAATGTGATTCTTTCCAATTGTACCAAGCCGCGGATGATTCGCCAAGATGTATATGGGGAAAGTATCTTTTCCATTTGGTAAAAATGTTGGAATGATACCGGTGATTATCGCCAGATGCAAGACGTTTTTGGCAGGTTTGCCAGAAGCTCCTGATAAAAGGGCATGCTTCGCGGACCTCCTTTATGGAGGCCTTTTGAAAAGCATGTTCAGTGAAGAAGATCCACGGTCAGGGAACCCCATAGGTTCTTCCGATGTTGTGCATCCTGCAACAGCCGCATTGTGGGCAGACATGAATGTCAATTCCCCAGACAGTCTTTAAGAGTTCCGCAGTGGAAAGCCCGGCGTATCTTCTACGGAAGCGCTGGCGTCCCTGGAGGGTAAAGATCAGCCTGAGGTTTTTGCTTTTCCAACGGTTATTCAGGAAGCCGTAATAACGGATTTTCTGGAAGCCGGGAGGGAGCACATGCATCAGGTAACGGCGGATGAATTCGGTATGGTTCAGCGTGAGTGTCCTGGGCGGGCCGCCAGGCTTTCTGCCCCTGGCCAGGAAAGTTACCTGCTGTTCATCCACCGAGAGGATGCGGCTGTTTGAAATGGCGACTTTATGCGTGTACCTGCCGAGGTATTCGATGGCATTGCCGAAACCGTTAAATGTTTCTTTTATGTAAGGACACCAGTCCTTTGCATAAAGGCTGCTGCGGAATTCAGACCAGTGGAAGGAATTGCGCAGTTTTCCGCAGGAGGCGGAAAAGCCGAGGCACCCATCCTGATAGAATTCCTGGAGCCCTGCGAGGAATTTTCCTTTAAACTTATCCCTCAGCACTTTGACAGGGATGAAAAAGTGACTCCCTGCCGTGCGTATGTGACGGCTGGGGGTAAGGCCGCCGCCGGAAATAATACAATGCATATGCACGTGGTAGCCAAGCTCCTGGTTCCAGGTATGCAGGACCTGGATGATACCGGGTGTTGCGCCGAGGTATTTTTGATTCGCAGAGAGTTCCAGGAGCGTATCAGCGCAGCATTTATGGAAAAACCCATAAAGGAGCTTCTGGTTGCAGTAAAGCAGGGGGTTCAGCTCGTGGGGGAGTGTGAACACCACATGGAAATAAGGTGTGTCAATGACCTCTTCTCTGCGTTTGTCCACCCAGATTTCCTTATCGAGAGACTGGCAGTTCGGACAGCTGCGGTTGCGGCAGGAATTATTGTGGAGCTGGATATGTCCGCAATCGGGGCATTTGGAAATATTCATGCCGAGCCTGCCGGATTTACAGTCGAGGATGGCCCGGGAAGCTTTCCGCTGAGCATCGGACTGAAAGGAGCCGGATGCGCAGTAGTCCTCATAAGAATAGTTCCAGATCTTCTGTATTTTCAGCTCAGCCATGGAAGGTGCCTCCCATCTGGTCAAAAGGGCTGACCGCATTACGCGTGCCATTTGAAGCAAGATGGACATAAAGCGTTGTGGAGTTTAAAGATTTATGTCCAAGAAGCGCTTTAATTGTGAGCAGGTCCGTACCGTTTTCATAGAGGTGGGTGCCGAAGGCATGCCGGAACGAATGGCAGGTGAGCCGGCGGGGCATGCCAAGTTCTGCTTCTTTGGCAGAAATAAACTGGTTGACGGTATAGGTAACCATATGCTGCTGTGGGTTATTGGCCTTTGGGAAAAGCCAGCCGGTTGGTTTTCCATAAGAAAACCAGTAGGCGGTGAGGGTTTCGAGTGCCAGGGAGGAAAGGAGTGCATAGCGGTCAGAGCGTGCTTTGGAGCGGCGGATATGGATACGCATGCGGGAGCGGCTGATATCCTCGTAGCGCAGGGAACAGACCTCGCCAACCCGCAGGCCTGCGGAATACATGAGGGAGAGGACTGCCTTGTGCTTCAGGTTTGAGAAAGACTGGATAAAATCCCAGACTTCTTTCCGGGAGGGGACATAGGGGAGGTAGGAATCAAACCTGCGCATGGGAAGCTGGGTGGCATCCCAGGGTTTATGCAGGACATAAATGGTAAAGAAACGGAGCTGGGAGATGCAGTGGTTGATGGTACGGTCGGAGAGATGTTTTTCTTTTTGCAGCCATCGGATAAAATCACGCAGATCGTTCCAGGAGACATCTTCTGGCTGCTTATACAGAATACAGGCCAGATAATCCAGGTAAGCCCGGATGTAGGTAGAATAAGATGTCATGGTATGGTCAGTAAGGCCACGGAGGGAGATCATCTCCCGAAATTGTTTTAAATAATCGTCCATAAAGGAACCTCCTTAAAAATGAAATGATAAAAGAAGCAAAAAACATTATTCTGAGGGGGCGGACGATAAAAATTTTCAGATATGTAGTTGTTGAGATTAAAGATCCATGATAGAATAAACATAGCAGTTTTTGTATGTGTTTATGGTTAAGTGTGGTAACTCAACAATACAACATATATTCAAAAACTGCTACTTTATTTTGAAAAAAGTGGTGGTTTCATGTACTTAGGGCTAGCCGCCGCGCTAGCGGCTTGGTACAATACGGACACTTAGCGAGTGCGAGCGAAAGCGAAGCAGGAGGTTAGTGGGAGTAATACCTTTTCACTCGGATTAAGAAGGGAGAGACGTACATGAACCAGCCAAATTTTCAGCGGATGCTTGAGAAAGAGCTTTCGGAGATAGCGCGCGGGGATAAGGTGCCGACACTGCTTTTGCACAGCTGCTGTGCGCCCTGCAGCAGCTACGTGCT
>CAJUGL010000124.1 GCA_910586515.1 uncultured Acetatifactor sp. | reverse complement strand
GGCGTAAAGAGACCGACGATAGGATTATGACCAGACCATTCATAGAAAAAATGGGTAAGAGATCCGGAAACCAGGACAAAGAGGATTCCATTTATGGTATAGTGCTTTAACTGTTTCATAATATCACCTCATATTTATTATATGTAACCGGACGTAAATTATTATTTGCCCTGGCATTTCAAGGAGGCCCTAAGATGTCTTTCTGTTCCGAAGCGTGGGATGCCATTGCACGCTATATTTATACCGGTCTGCAGGGCGGTTCGATCATGAAGGGCTGGATGAAGGAAATGATTAACATTACGGAATACGCACAGATGATTACAGAAGCACTGCCGAAAGGGATTCTGCTCAACACTAAAGACGCCAAATTTAACAGTATGGTGATAGGGTGGGGCGCATTAGGAACGGTGTGGGGGAAGCCTATCCCATCCATAGCGAAAGTATGCGGCATGCAGTCAGGGAGGGATATTGATAAAGAAAAAGAAGCGCACCTGACACTGGAAAATCCGGAGAAAATAAGTGTGTCAGGGATAAAGGAATATCCCCTGACGCTGGAATGTAAGGTGCTGTATTCCCAGAGACAGGAGCTTGAAAGCATCCCGAATGATATAAGGGAAAAGATGTACCCGCAGGACGTTGACGGGACATACCCCATGGCTAATCGGGATGCCCATACGGCGTATATCGGTGAGATTGTTGCGGCGTATATAATCAAATGAGCAGCCGTTTTGACGTGGACGATATCAGGAGGATACGGGAATCCAATTCCCTGCGCGGCAAATTCCTGGAGAAACAAAAGCGACATAAAGGCAAAAGAAACCGTTATCTACAGGAAACAGTCAGCCCGAAGCTTAAAAAATCGGCATGAAAGTAGGACGATGGAATTATGGAATACAAGGCTGACGGGGGATATTCCGGTAAAAGATACAGTGGGAATAAATCCGATCAGTGTATCTGCACAGTCTTTTGAGGAAGAGGACTTCTGGGGGAATGTCACCATAAGGACAGAGGAGGTGGAGATAAAAATGAAGGAAGTCCGTATCACGCTCTTTACCAGTGAGGACAGCATATACACAGGCATTTATACAGAGGAAAGTCCGTCTTGACGACAACGGAAAGGATATTGACCCTGCAATTCAGGAATGGTGAATTGCAGGGGTTGTTTTTCACAGAGATTTATAACCACTTATCCACGAATTGATAACATCCTCCATGCCATTTATGCGAACCGGCAGGGGTGTGGTGTATTAACAGTTCCTCCTGTCCGAACAATTGGTATGCATTCATTATTCTTGCAAGCTGTCGTCTGGGGCCGGAAATCCCATCGGCTCCGTTTTCAATATCATCGATCCCGTTTTCCACGAAAAGAGGGCGGGGAGCTATCAGAGAGCAGATGTCACTGATATCGCCCAGAGTCCAGAGGCCGGGTGCATAATTACAGGGACATAGATGGCAGCCAAGCAGGCTGTCAAGATACCCATGGACATAGCCGCTGATCACGCAAAGCCGGATACGCTCGTCCAGAGCGGAGAGCCACATGCTGTATTGGCCGCCGCCGGAAAAACCGGCGCATCCTATCCGCAGTCCATTCTCATCCGTTGAAATTTCAGGGCAGCAGCCGGCGAAATCAAGGATTTTTTGCAGTTCCCATACTTCAAGTGAGGTCAGACTGAACCCAAAGGCCTCTGCGGTCTGGGCAAGGTCTTTGCAGGAGCAGTCCAGAGAGGTGCGCTTTTTGACGGCACCAAAGGCGGAATCTTCCGTGGGCATCGGTTCCACCCTCTCTCCATATCCGGGCGGATCGGGGCAGAAAACCACGTATCCCTTTTGGGCGAAAATCTGTCCATAGCATTCCTCCGGCGCATCTTCGATTTTCTGTGCTTCCTCCCTGTTTTCGGCGATGCCGCACACGGTATTTTTATTAGCGCCATGAGCCGGGATTGTAATAATGGCCGGGGCTGTATGGGGAGAGGGGACGGCTGCCAAATCGGGATGTTTCAGAAAAACAGCGTCGGTTGCCGTATCCGGTATGAGCATATAAAAGGGCATGAACACATCCGGCAGGGTTTCCAGCACATATTTCCGGCACAGATACCCATCCTTTTGGGATTCCTCCAATAGCCGGGGCTTTTGGCCTGCCACAGCTTCTCCGATCCGGGCCAGTTTATTAAGACCCAGCGTTTCTTTCAGCGCTGAGAGGAAAGCTTCTTTCCATAAACAGTATTCACTTTCGGTCTGTGCGGCGAAACGGAACTGTTGTTCCTGGGTTATGTAGAGATTCTGAAAAAATTTCCTGTAAGAATAATTCATTCTGCTGCCTCCATTCTTTCCCGGAAAGATGCAGGGGTCATTCCGGTCTCTTTTTTAAAGATAGAATAAAAATAGTTCGGTGTGGTAAAGCCGGTGGCTTTGGAAATCTCATTTACGGTCATAGAGGAATTATTTAAAAAATCCTGTGCTTTCATGATCCGAATCTGCCGGATATAGTCGTTGACGTAAAAGCCCGTGATGGATTTGAACTGCCTTGCGAAATAATTGGAGGAATACCCCAGCCTGTCTGCGATCATATCCACGCTCAGATTGCAATCGGAGTAATTGGTCATGATAAATTCCTGACTTTCCATAATTTTCTTGTAATGGCGGTTGCCTTTGAGCTGTTCGGCGTCCTGTTTTCTTTCCTCAAAGACGGAAAACGCTTCTTGGAGGATTGCCATGGCTTCCCCTCTGGTAGCAGGGTTCATCTTGATCTCCATGGCGGGGATATTCTCCCCGGCTCCGGGAAGCTGCCATCCGGCAGCCATTTCCAGAGAAAGCCGGGCAAACATCAGGGATGCGCTGCCGTATTCGTATTGGCTGATGGTGTCCATGAAATCTGCGGCTTTCTGCTCAAACAGCTTCCGGTCGCCCTTCCGGAAAGCGGCAAGGACTTCCTTCATTAACGGTTCAGGCCATGAGAGGGGCTTGGGGAGCAATTCCATGACCCTTG
>CAJUGL010000123.1:1392-3291 GCA_910586515.1 uncultured Acetatifactor sp. | reverse complement strand
ATCCTTCCGTGGATCACAGCCTTTTACGGCATGCTCAAAAGGAATATCTTCTATACAGCCGTTACCAGGGCAAAGACCCAGGTACTGATCGTAGGAGATAAACGGGCGGTGGCGATGGCGATCCATAATACGGAATGTGACCAGCGCAATACCCGTCTGGGAGAGCGTGTCATACAGGAATACAACAGACTGGCGGAGAAAAAGAAAGCCCTGCCGGAGGAAGACGGATACCGGCAGATGGTAATGAATCTGTAAACAGCTTCCGCCTGTATGTGACAGATGCGAAAGAGGTTATGTATATGAAAAAAAGAGATTATCAAAAGGAATTCTGCAGTCTCATCAACCGGCATGCCAGCCGGTATTCCAGATGGCAGATATGGAATGATTTCCTGTATCTGACTGCGGCGGCCCTGGCAAACGTGTTTCCGGTGCCGGAGCGGGAAGAAAGGGAAAAACAGTACCTTTCGGTCATTGGCAGATATACAACGGAGGAACAGAAGATTTTTCCGGAGATGATGGCGCTCGTTACGCTGGCGCTGGATGAAAATCCGGAGCAGGATTTTCTGGGGAGCCTCTACCATGCCCTGAACCTTCAGCAGGAACAAAAGGGGCAGTTTTTTACCCCCTATGACATCAGCAGGTTTATGGCGGAGATACAGTTTGCCGGACAAAATATGGAAAAAGAGCTGGAACAGAAGGGGTATATCAGCGTGAACGATCCAGCCTGTGGTGCAGGCGCCATGCTGATCGCATTTGCCAATGCAGCGAAAAGGCATGGGATCAACTATCAGAAGCAGGTATTGTTTGTGGCCCAGGACATTGACCGTACTGCGGCCATGATGTGCTACATCCAGCTTTCCCTTTTGGGATGCCCCGCAGTTATCATTATCGGGGATACGCTGGCAAAGCCCATGCTCCATCCGGATAATGATGTGTGGTATACGCCGTTCTATCATCTGAACCGCTGGAGATTTTCACAGCGCCCCGGAATGGAAGAGACTGCAGAACGTGTCAGGGAAACAGAAAAGGACAGGATACCGGAGGAGATGGTGAAAGAAACCTGCCTGCCGGAAAAAATGGAGTTTGTGGAAGGCAGCGACGGCCAGTTCACATTCTCACTGAAAAAAGCATCATAAAAATTCAAGGAAAACACGGGAGGAGGATATTTATCTTACAGATCCCCTCCCCACAGGAAAGGAGAGAAACAAATGAGTGAAATGACAATGAACATGGGATCCATGTATGAGGAAGTACCGGAGATACAGAAGCTGAACAGGGTGGAAGGGTTCGATCCCAGAAGGTATATGCGGACGATCCAGGATGAGGGGCAGCCTGCCAGGTATTATCTGGATGTGGCTTTCCGCAAGCTCTGGTTCCGCCTGAAATACCCGGAGGGCAAGATCGTAAAACATATCCTGAAGCTGACAGACCAGGTAGCCATTGTGGAAGCAAGGGTGTACCTGAACCGGAATGACGAGCCGGATAATTTTATCTCCAACGCCCTGGCGCAGAAATATATGACGGCGGATACCCAGTTCGGGAACAAATATGTGGAGCTGGCAGAGACTGCCGCAGTAGGAAGGGCCCTGTCGGATGCCGGGTTCGGGCTGCAGTTTGCAGACCGGGAAGGAGACCTGGACCCGGAGGTAACGGAAGCCCCCATGGAGCGCAGGATGCTTCAGGGAGGAGGCATGCCGGAAGAGGAGAATACAGAGATTTTAAAGGAGACAGCAGGAGCCGGCCTTATGCAGGAAGCGTCAGAAGAGGATGTAAATATCCCCGGACAGTACGGGATAGAACAGTATATCCCGATGCCGGAAGAGGTAGGAGCGTCCATGGGAATGCCGCCTGCCATGCAGCAGAACCCACAGCCAGCGCCGGCAGCCCCTGCAGGAGACA
>CAJUGL010000123.1:0-1292 GCA_910586515.1 uncultured Acetatifactor sp. | reverse complement strand
ATGCCTGTGGAGCAGATCTATGCGAAGCTGAACCGGGATACGGCAGCGTCGGTGGTCATCCCCATGGGATACCATAAGGGGAAGACACTGGGCCAGCTGGCACTGGAAAAGCCCAAAGCGCTGGAATGGTATATCAGCTCCTACGGCGGGCCCGACAACCTGCTCCGCGCAGCAGCAAAGTTCCTGCTGGATGCGGCACTGGGACAGGCAGGCTGAGGAGACAGTAAAAAAACAACGGACAGCACACGTTACGGGCTGTCCTTATGTTAAAGAGGAGCAGTCCGGTGTAAAAGTCGGACTGCAGAAAGGAGGAGAGGCTTGTATCAGGATTTACCATTTACCATCCGGGAGGTGGCCGGGATTCTGAACCTCCATGTGAGGCATAAGAATGCGGCGAGCCTGGATGTGGACTGCCCTTTCTGTGGAGAACACAAGGGCAAGCTGAACCTGAATCTGACAAAGAACGTATTCAAATGCAACCGGTGCGGGGAAAGCGGCGGCATGCTTTCCCTGTACGGGAAGATCTATGGTGTCGATAACGGCACAGCATGTAAGGAGATCAAGGAAGCACTGGGACGGAATGAAAAAGCGCCGGAATACCGGGTAAGACAGGTGAAGATACCGCCAAAAGAACCGGAGATACCCAATGTCCCGCAGGCGGCGGATGAAGTAAAGGACAAAACCTATGCGATGCTGCTCTCCATGCTGCCGTTAGCTAAGCCCCATGAAGAAAATCTTCTGAAAAGAGGGTTTACCATAGGGCAGATAGAGGAAAACGGCTACAAGAGCACACCGGTCTTCGGTTTCCGGAAGCTGACGGAGCGCCTGCTGGAAAGCGGGTGCACGGTGGAAGGCGTTCCGGGTTTCTATCAGGAGAAGGACGGTGGATGGAGCGTACACTTTTATCCAAAGTCTTCGGGCTTTATGGTGCCTGTGCGGAACCTGGACGGCCTGATCGTTGACATCCAGATCCGCCTGGACCATCCCCGTGACGGCAGGAAGTATATGTGGCTCTCCAGTACCAACTATCCCATGGGGACCTCTTCGGGCAGCCCTACCCATCTGGCAGGAAAGCCGGGGGACGGAACGGTCTTTATCACGGAGGGACCCCTGAAGGGGGACCTTGCCCACGCATTATCCGGCAGGACCTTCGGCTGCGTCCCAGGAGCCAACCAGTATGCGAACCTTCCCCCGTTTCTCCAGAAAATGAAACTTCTGGGCACGGAGTTCGTGTATGAAGCCTACGACATGGACAAGCTGCTGAAGCCGGTCTGCAGGGGCGACTACAATGA
>CAJUGL010000122.1 GCA_910586515.1 uncultured Acetatifactor sp. | reverse complement strand
TTCGGGTGTCAGATGAATGCCAGGGATTCGGAAAAACTGTCAGGTATCCTGGAACAGGCGGGCTACCTGCTCACGGAAGACGAACATGCGGATTTTGTGATTTTCAACACCTGTACCGTACGGGATAACGCCAATCAAAGGGTCTATGGCAGGCTGGGTGAGCTGAACGGATACAAGCGCCGCAATCCCCAAATGAAGATTGCACTCTGCGGCTGTATGATGCAGGAACCGACGGTGATTGAGAAGCTGAAAAAGAGCTATTCCTTTATTGATTTGATTTTCGGCACCCATAATATCTATAAATTTGCGGAACTGCTGTATACCTCCTTTCAGACAGAGGGCATGATAATCGATATCTGGAAGGATACGGATAAAATCGTGGAAGATTTGCCGGCAGAACGAAAGTATCCTTTTAAATCCGGCATTAATATCATGTTTGGCTGCAATAATTTCTGCAGCTACTGTATTGTGCCCTATGTCCGGGGGCGGGAGCGCAGCAGGAAACCGGAGGACATCCTGGCAGAAATCCGCAGGCTTGTGGACGACGGTGTGGCGGAGATTATGCTTCTCGGGCAGAATGTGAATTCCTATGGGAAAAATCTGGACAATCCCATGACTTTTGCGCAGCTGCTGACAGAAGCGGAAAAGATAGAAGGATTAAAGCGCATCCGATTTATGACATCCCACCCCAAGGATCTTTCCGACGAACTGATAGAAGTGATGGCACGGTCCGGGAAAATCTGCCGTCACCTGCACCTGCCCCTGCAGTCCGGTTCCACCCGCATTCTGGAGCGGATGAACCGGCGGTATACCAAGGAACAGTATCTGGAACTGGCCGGGCGTATCCGGGAGAGAATACCGGATATCGCCATTACCACGGATATCATCGTGGGTTTTCCCGGGGAGACGGCGGAGGATCTGGAGGAAACCATGGATGTGGTGCGCAGGGTAAAGTTTGACAATGCCTTTACCTTCATCTACTCCAAGCGTACCGGAACTCCGGCGGCCGCCATGGAGAACCAGGTGCCGAAGGAGCAGGTGAAGGCAGGCTTTGACCGGCTTCTGAAACTGGTGCAGGATACGGCGCGGAGCCAGGCGGCAAAGTACGAGGGACAGGTCATGGAAGCGCTGATAGAGGAAGTTAATGAAAACAGCGGGGCAATGGTAACGGGGAGACTTTCCAACAATACCATTGTGCATGTTCCCGGGGATGCGTCCATGATAGGACAGATAATTTCCGTGTCGCTGGACAAGTGCTGCGGCTTTTATTATATCGGGCATCAGGTGTGAATCATTTTCACCGGATATCTGGGAGAGAAGGTGCGACTATAGAAAACCAGTTTGCAAGAACACAGATGCTTCTCGGAAGAGAAGCAATGGATAAATTGAGCCGTTCCCGGGTGGCCGTATTCGGGATCGGCGGTGTAGGCGGCTATGTCTGTGAAGCTCTGTCCAGGAGCGGCGTGGGGGCTTTTGACCTGGTTGACAGCGACAGGGTAAGCCTGACAAATCTGAATCGTCAGATTATCGCAACCAGGAAGACCATCGGGCAGTACAAGGTGGATGTGATGCGGGAGCGTATTCTGGATATTAATCCGGAGGCTCAGATACGGGTATACAGGTCTTTTTTCCTGCCGGAGAATGCGGATTCCTTTCCCTTTGGGGAATATGATTATGTGGTGGATGCAGTGGATACGGTGACTGCGAAACTGGAGCTGATCATGAGAGCCCGGGAGTATGGGGTTCCCGTGATCAGCAGCATGGGCGCAGGGAACAAACTGGACGCCGGCGCCTTTCAGGCGGCAGACATTTACGAAACAAAAGTCTGTCCCCTTGCCAAGGTTATGCGGCGGGAGCTGAAAAAGCGGGGCGTAGATCATCTGAAGGTGGTGTATTCGGAGGAAACGCCCCTGTGTCCAGCAGACAGTCAGGAGACAGGAAGCGAAGAAGTCGGCGCGTCTTCCAGGCGGATTCCCGGAAGCGTGGCCTTTGTGCCTTCCGTAGCGGGACTGATTCTGGCAGGGGAGGTAGTGCAGGACCTGATAAGCTGAGCGGAACTGCAGATTATCGGTAAATGGCCTTTGCGATTTCCCCGGCCATCTTCGGCTTGTTCATGGTATAGAGGTGAATATGCTTTACGCCGTTTTCCTGGAGGTCACGGATCTGGCGGATGGCATAATCAATACCGGCCTTTCGCATGTCTTCCTTGCTGTCTCCATAGTTGGCGATCAGGTCCGCCAGGGCTTTGGGCACACTGGAGCCGGAGAGGCTGACTGTGGTGCCGATCTGTTTGGCGCTTGTGATGGGCATGATTCCCGCGCAGATGGGTATGGTAATCCCTTTCCGGCAGGCCTTTTCCAGGAAGGCATAGTAGTAGTCATTGTCAAAGAAAAGCTGGCTGATGAGGAATTCGGCTCCGGCCTGCTGTTTTTTCAGCAGATTGTTCAGATCGGATTCCATGCTGAAGCACTCGTAATGCTTTTCCGGATAACAGGCCCCGGCCATCCGCAGCCGGGTATTTTTCTTTAAAAATTCCATCATATCACTGGCGTGGGCAAAGTCCCGGGAGGCATACTGCTCATCGCTCATGTCTCTGGGGCGGTCTCCCCGCAGCGCCAGTACATATTCCACATGATGCTCTCCCAGAGATTCTGCAACCCGGAGAAGGTCTTCTTTCCTGCTGCCCACACAGGTCATATGGGCTACCGCATCAATGCCCAGATGATTGCGGATATAGGAGGCGATTTCCACGGTCCTGCCGGAGCGGCTGCCCCCTGCGCCGTAGGTGACACTGATAAAATCCGGCTTCAGCAGTCCCAGGGAATCCAGAACCTGGAAGGCAGATTCAAATTCTCCGTCCTTTTTGGGCGGGAACACTTCAAATGAGAGCGTATTCTTTTGTTCATTTATATTCTGCAACATGACAAAATCACCTGATCTCCTTATTTTTGCTTGATTTTAGGACATAAATATCGTAACATAAAAAGGAATTCATTTCAAGGGAAAGGTGGCCTTGATTCTTCGCGGAGGCAACTGAGAATAGTAACCATATAAAAGCAACTCCGGCGGGAGATAGTCCGGAGGAACCAAAACTGTGAAGAATGGCCAAGGGTGCATGGTACAGCATGGAAAAACAGGGATTTCAGGGAACCGGAGAATACGTGGCCAGCGAGGAGCTGATGGCCAGTGTGAATATTGCAATCGCGCTGAAAAAGCCGCTTTTGATCAAGGGAGAGCCAGGCACGGGCAAGACCATGCTGGCGGAGGCCGTGGCGAAGGCTCTGGGCAAGCGGCTGATTATCTGGAA
>CAJUGL010000121.1 GCA_910586515.1 uncultured Acetatifactor sp. | reverse complement strand
GCTGATCATTTCTTTCACCATGCCGCATAACAATAACTTCCATGATTTCCCTCCAAAAAATTTCGCTTTTTGCCCACAGCATGGACACCGCCCAAAAAGCTTAGGGTGTAAATCCAAGCATGTTTTCCAACCTCTCCTGTGCTGCCTCATCCCTTGTGACAAACCAGAAGGTGCGCTCCTCGCTGTCATACAGCCCAACAGCCTGTCCCTCCATGGCCTGATAAAGCTTCCTTGTGTTGCCCTCAGCAATCTGCTCTGTAATGCCCGCGATGGGAGACAGGCAGGCCTTCAGCTTCCCGCCCTCCTGCAGCATCTCCGGCTCAAAATCCGGAAATTCCCACAAAACCAAACCCAACTCCTCGTCACAGGCCAGTGCCCACAGGAATTCCGCAGCCAGAAACCCGTCCAAAATGCCATATGCGCTCCACCCGGAACTCCCGTCATTGGCGCGGCGGTATAGAAAAGGACTGTTCAGCTCCGCCGCCCAATGGTACACTGCCTGATTCTCTTCCAGGAAATTCAGCCTGCCGTCCTTTGTGGGTTTTAAGCCGGACGGGGGACGCACCACATTGCAGCTTGCGTAAAACCTGCCGGGCAGGCAGCGGTAAAATTCCGCCATGGGACGAGGCAGCGGGTTACCCAGCCGGGCTTCCGCACGGTTCAGGCTTTCCTCCCTGGACCCTCTGCCCTGGATTCCGGCAAAATCGCAGAGAAACTGCAGCACCGGGGCAATGGAAAGAAGCTCCCTCTCCCGTGGCGGCTCAGGCGGGGCGAAATTGTAGATGGGATGTCCGGATAGGCTTTTGATCCAGACATATTTAAAGCCCATTTGTTTCATAATCTCTTCCAGTTCCCCATCGCTTTTTCCGCCAAAATAAGCCATACCGGAATACAGGATACTGCCGCACAAAAGCCCGGTTTTTCCTTCCGTACAACTTACCACGAAATTTCGTTTCCTTTTCGCAAGCGCTTTCACAGACATATCAAAAAAGTTATCCGGGAAAAATTCCCGCACCTTTTTCCAGTAGTCCGGCGCCTTATCCTTATTGACGGCCACAACGCCGGGCTGTGCCAGGGTCTGCTGATATCCCATCCATTCCACGATCCATTGGGAAAGCACAGCCTCATTACAGGGAATGTCGCGGCTGTTCAGATGTTTCTTCTCCTTGTTTGTTTCCGGCTCGATATAAAGGCCCCACATCCGGGGATCCTCGGATGGTACGAGGGCTTCGCCGCCTGTTTTTTTGTTTTGCCTGCCCACCTCGAACCCGTAGCCATATCTTTCATAGCGGCAAAAAGGCAGGATTGTAACCTCCGTATCCGTCCAGTAGATGCGCTTGTAAGTTGTCAGCTCCCCAAGAGGGATCAGCCCTCCCTGTTCCGAAAAGACAGGGTCATCCGGATGGAAGCACAGGTACAGCTCCCGCAGGGCTGCAGGCAGGGGGAATCCCAGTTCCGCCTCCTTCTGTGCCATGTCCCCCTCTGTGACAGCGCTTTTCCTGTCACTGCCAAATGATTTTATCTTAAGCAATTCTTCTGCTATCAATGCAATGTACCTTCTTTCTGAACAGCCTGATCTTCCTGTCATCAGGTCTGCTGATGATGCATCGAAGCCACCTGGCACTCCGGGCATACCTCCACATAGCAGATGCCCTCCATAAAGTCCAGCATCTCCCAGGAAAGCTTGGCCACAAACTTCATGGGCCTGCCGCAGTCAGGGCATGGGGTGTACTCCCAGTCCTGGATCCAGAATGGGAAGCCGCCGATGGTGCTGACCTCGTCCCAGTCCGCCCCATAGAAGAGCGGCGCCGGCTCACCGGCAAGCACATAGGGATTGTCCCCCATCTGCTCCACATCCTCGTCCTCCATGGCCTCTTCGCCGCTGCCCTCATAAGGGAAAATGGGGGTGCTGCCTCCGTCCAGGGTAAAGCGGGAATAGGACGGGTTTGCCCAGGGGATACAGCCAAGGCAGGCAGTGGCAGTGAAGATGCCGTCTATCCCCAGAAAACCCAGACGTTCGTCCCGTCCGTCCAACACCAGAAAGTCCGACAGCCTGCCGCCGCACTCCGGGCAGCGGTCCTTTCTGGGGCGGAAAATATGGACGGCGCCATCCTGTGCCCTGTCCCCCTTGACGAGGGGATAACATGTATCGAAATTCAGCTGCCTCCGCTTCCCGGCCTTGTCAAAGGTCCAGCCGCCGCACTGGGCATACACCGAAGGACCCACATACAGCTTTTCCCGCCAGGGACGGGGATGCTGCTCCAGTTCATAGAGCGTCTCCAATGCCTTATCGTCCCCCTGCATGGCCAGACAGCACATCAGATTTCCCGCCGTCCGGGAATCCTCCGTCTCCAACAGCCTGGCAATCAGGCCGTCCCGCACGTCCTCCGGGGCGTGGTAATAAATCTCACTGGGGCGGTACACTTCCTTCTCCAGGGCGGCCCGGGCCAGCTCCCGGGAGAAGATGCCGTGGACATTGATGAGTCCTTTCAAATCGTTGTCCCACCAGTCGTCATTCAAACGCTCCACATGATTAATAAGATTCTCCAGTTTTTCCTGTATCTGCTCCGGGGTCCATTCCCTAGGCGGGATATACGGGGGTTTTCCCATTATGATCAGCTCCTTTTCTTTTCCTAATATATATGATCCCTGCGGAATCTTGCTATTATTTTAGCATATCTGCATGTTTTTTTCCATTGCTAACTTCATGCGGCTTTCTCCTGATATTTCGGTCCTGAACTGAAGGCTCATGGGAAATAGTCTCCGTAATATCGGAATCTTCAAATTTTTCCATCCCATGCTTCTCATGGCCCGGCTGTCCGCCCTTTTTCAAACTGCTTCCACTAAAAACAACATTTTTTTCATTTTTTTAGCGACTTTCTGAATAGAAATTTTCTTGTTATGTTTGTACTCAAAATTTCTAGTGGATAAGCCTTTGGTTTAAATCAACTGTGAATAGTAACGGGGCTGTAAATCATATGTAACAGTTCAGACACCATCCACAATGTTCTGCCCGCTGCTCCGTATGGTCCCATTCGTTGGCTTGTCTATTGTGGCGATTAAATTAAGCAGTGTTGTTTTCCCGGAACCGGACGCACCCGATTCTGTCAACTATACACTAACAAATTTTTTATAAAAAACTCCCGAAAGGCGGATTACCGCTTCTTTTCGGCCAGAATTGCGTAGAACGTTGCCCAGGCGCTGGGCTTGCCGACTTTTTCCTTTGGCAGATAGGATTTCGTCAGGGTGCCGGACAGGATTACGCGCCCCGTCTCATCTTTTGCCCCATCCAGATACTTCCACCCGGCTG
>CAJUGL010000120.1 GCA_910586515.1 uncultured Acetatifactor sp. | reverse complement strand
TAAGGGAATATTTAGCGCAGAGAGAAAAGGAGGTTGTGACGATTATGATGAGTTTGTTTAATGAAGAACAGATAATGAAGTCGTTTATCAGAAGCGAAAGGCATGACGCAGACAGGGAAACCGCAGAAAGAATGATAAGGAAAGGTAAAATGTCACTGGAAGAAATTGCGGATTATGTCCCGTCATTACCACTCGAAGAATTAAAAGAACTTGAAGCTGAGATTATGCAGTTAGCATAATCGACAAAACAATTTAATATCAAAATAACAGCGTAAAGGCACATGGAACAGTAAATTGTAAACCATGCGTCTTTTTTTGTGTATAGATAGGTGATATCCGTGCACCATGCCGCATCCGGCCTTGGTGGCTTGAAATCCCGGTTCAGTATGTTTTTTAATTCACTGCTGAAATTACAATCCCTGGTCGTGCGGACCCAGTGTTCCCTGTAACATGCCCGGATCCCCATCTCCCTCATGTATTTTCCCACGGTACTTCCGCTTACTTTGTCGCCTTTCTGCACCATCTTTGCCGCTATTTTGGGAGCTCCGTAGATTTCGTGTGATTCCTCATATATTGTCCTGATCTCTGCCATCCGCTGCTCCTTTTTCATCTGGCTGGCAGAGGGTGCATGCTTCCTGAAAGTGTTATAGTAGACAGGAACGACAAGAATGAGAACGACATCCCCATGCAGAGGACGGCATGCCATGACTTTGCAGGGTAACAGAAGGACTGGGAGATTATAAAGGAATATTCTGAAAAAGGAATATCCGGCTATAAGGTCTCCGCAGAGGACAGGGGTGCTATCCAGGAATTAAAGGATGCGGCTCTGAAAGGTGAGTTCGATATTCTCCTGGTGTTCATGTTTGACCGTATCGGCAGAATTGATGACGAGACCCCCTTTGTGGTGGAGTGGTTCGCAAAGCACGGCATTCAGGTATGGAGCACCCAGGAAGGGCAGCAGCGGTTTGACAACCATGTTGACAAGCTCACCAATTACCTGCGGTACTGGCAGGCATCGGGCGAGAGTGAGAAGACTTCCATCCGGATCAGGAACAAGATGCAGCAGATGGCATTATCCGGTTTATATACCGGCGGGCCGGTAAGGTTCGGCTACCATCTTGTGGACAGCGGGCTCGTGAACCGGAAAGGTGCGCCAATCAAGAAATATGAAATCGCCCCGGGGGAACGGGAAGTCCTGCAGCTGATTGATGATATGACAATACATAAAGGGTACGGTTCCTACAGGATGGCTGACTTTCTGAGAAGGCTCTCACAAAAATTACATACATCCAACTAAACCGGGAAAAGTCACAATACCATTTCACACAAAAGACCGTCAAAGGGCGGGTGGGGCTTGGTGAAGCTGGTCCAGAGGAAGAAAGGCCTGGTGGTGTCCCTGGTCTCCAGGAAATCGATGGCCTCATCGGCAGTCCAGGTGGTAATGCTGTCCTTTTCCTCTACAGTGGAAATGACAGGCTCCGCCTCGCATTCGCCCACACCGTGGATCTTGGGCCGGGCCAAGGGCTGTTTTTTATCGTATTCCCTCATGTAGTCAAGCGGGAGCCGCATATGCTCGAAACCGTAATGGGCTCTGGCGGGATCGAAATGCATCTTCCTCTTGGCACAGGTCTGGTATCCGGCGTCCGTCAGAACGGCGGGCAGAGTGGAACGGTCTTTCGTACATTTCTGCATGAACGCCGCATGGGTGGCATTGGAGAACATTTCACCGGCAAATGTTTTCGGTTTAGAGTCTGAAATCCATCGCCCCTTTTTTCAAAGCAGGAGCATTAGATGTCAGGAGCCAGCTTTTTTATCATGCATCCTCCGTCTTCTCCCGGATCCAGAGGATGGCGTCCCATACTTCCTGACCGTTATTCTTCTGCTTTGGCCCTGGGGTGCTTCTTCCGTTCAGGATGTAACCGGTGAGGATGCGTCTCAGCTCTGCAGCCACCTTCGGATGTTCCAAGATGACATTTGTGGTCTCGCTTATGTCCGTCTCAAGGTCATAAAGCTGGAATCGGGGAGCGCCTTCCGCTTCCTCCCCGGGCTTGGGATAGGACCATCCGCCGGAGCCGGGGCACATTTCCAGCTTCCATTTGCCCTTTCGGATGGAGAGGGAGCCGTTTATACTCTGGTGCACCAGGTCGTCACGGACTTCCTCTCGGGACTCCGTCCACAGGGGCAGGTTGCTGACACTGTCTTCTCCTTCCCAAGGCTGCAGGGTGATTCCCAGGCAGTCTGCCATGGTGGCCATGAAATCCGAAAGACATACCAATGCGCTGCAGGCGCTTCCTGCCCGAATCTGGTTCGGCCACTGGACGATCAGGGGAATTCGGTGCCCTCCCTCGTAGATGTCCGCTTTTGCCCCTCTGAAGACATAACTGGGGTTATGCCCTTTCTGCTTCAGTTCGTTGAAGTCCGCAATGAGACTGCAGCCGTTGTCCGCAGCGTATACCACAATGGTATTCTCCAGCAGGTCCATCTCTTCCAGCTTCCGATTGATCCTGCCCACCACATCGTCGCAGTGGAGGACGAAGTCGCCGTATTCATTGGTGCCCGATTTTCCCTGAAACTGAGGTCCCGGCAGAATGGGGGAGTGAGGCGCGGGCATGGGGAAGTAGATGAAAAACGGGTCGTCTCTGTATTCCTCAATTTTCTCCAATACCTTACCGCAGAACTCGTCCAGTACGTTCTCATGGACAAAGCCGGGGGCGGTGGGGCCTTTCCGCCAGAATTTCTTGCCGGAGCTTTCGGTCATACGGTTCGGCAGGGCGGTAAAACGGTCGTTCTCGATGTAGATATAGGGCGGCATGTCCAAGGACCCACTGATGCCGTAGTAATAATCGAATCCGTGAGAGGTGGGAGAACCATTAATTTTTCCGCTGTAATCAACCCCGTCACAGGCGGCAAACCCTTCCTTCTCATAAAAATCCGCAGTTTTGGCGAAATCCATTCCCAGGTGCCATTTCCCGATCATGCAGGTGCGGTATCCCTGTTTTTTAAGCATGCTGGCGACGGTAGTTCGTCCGGCTTCCAGGATGGGGGCGGAATATCCCCCGATCACCTCTGATTTCAGCACGGAACGCCAGTTATACCTGCCCGTGAGAAAGCCGTACCGGGAGGGGGTGCATACAGCAGCGGTGGCATGTGCGTCTGTGAACCGCATTCCCCTCCGGCACATCCTGTCCAGATTCGGGGTGGTAAAGGGGCATTTTTCATTGAAGGCCGAGAGATCTCCATATCCCATATCGTCGGCCAGTATGTAGACAATATTTGGTTTTTTTGCTTGTTCCGGCATGGTTCTTACCTCCTTATGCGGTCTTTTTATCACGAAACTCTTTGCGGACCTTGTAATCAGGTTGGCAGAAAAGATGCTGTTTAAATTATATCAGTATGACCTGAAAAATACAATGCAATAGACCGTATTAGTTAGTTTGGGGTTACTATTCACAGTCGATTTGATGACACGATAAATAGAGCGGAGCTATAACGC
>CAJUGL010000119.1 GCA_910586515.1 uncultured Acetatifactor sp. | reverse complement strand
TGTTAGACATTTGATTTAACTGCCTATCACCCCATTTCCTGACTAACACCAAAAAAATATACTGGCTATAAGTAATTAATATAGTATAATGATGGTAGATTTCTGTACTCTGTCCTTGAAGTTCCTGTGTCAATTCTCGAGGATATTTTTTCGAGTATGCGGGTTCAGAAACGCAGGCGCAGCAGGCTACGCTGCGTATTCCCGACTTGTACACCCAAAAACAGACCGAAATATTTACACAAGGTCTTTCAGGACAGAGTACCGGGAGTGTTATGCCATTAAATCATTCCTATCAAGAAGGGAGTATATTATGCAACGTATCAAACACATGAAGGTCATTTCAGCGGCGGCTATTGCCATACTGTTGTTTTCAAGCGTGACAGCAACTGCCGCCGGATCCCGGGAGTTTTCCGCGGATAGTGAATCTGCCCCGATGGAAGAAGTCTATGAAACCGGGTCGGCTGATTTAGACAGCTTAAGCAAGCCGCCCGCCACAGATGCCGAACAGGCTGCCGGTTCCGATGCCCCGGAAGAGACAGCAGAAGATGCTACAGAAGAGGCAACAACACAGGCTACAGAAGATTTTACAGAATCCACAGAGCCTGCAAAGGATTCCGCAGAAGAGGCGGACACGGTTGATTCGCAAGAAAGCTCTCCCGCCAGTACCGACCATTTGATGGAAGCTGAGGAAGTTGAGGAAATCGGGGAACCAAAGAACACTGAGGAACTTACCATACCTGCCGGCGTCTGGTCAGACCAAGAGCCTTTCTTTACAAATGATGGTTCGGAAGAATCGACTGGTCAGCCTTTTCAGATGGCAAGAGCCGCAGGAGCCTGTCCAACCTACCAGGAAGCTTATGCTGCCATGATGAATCTACAGGATCAATATCCTGAGGGTATGACCTGGACTAACTTTGAGCCCTACGGAAGCGCTGGCAGCCTGGGAGAGTATTACCGATTTCAGGGTGGCTATATCAAAGGTGCAAATTTGGGCGTTGGATGTGCGGCTTTTGCCTTCATCTTAAGCGATGAGGCCTTTGGAAGCCTGCCTTCCAGAACCATTGACAGAGGCGGATTCAGCTACGAAGACATTAAGGTTGGCGATATTTTGCGGATAAACAATAACAGCCACTTCGTCATTGTGCTGCAGATCAGCAGCGGCGGCGTGACGGTTGCCGAGGCAAACTACAATAAGTCCGTGCATTGGGGGCGGGCAATCAGTGTAGCTGACATTATGACAGCAGATTTTCTCGTCACCCGTTATCCGGATGGTTATACTGAAAATGATCATGCTGACGACACGGCACAGGAAGGCACGGAAGGCCCGCTGGGCTGGACGCTGACGAATGCCGGAGTGTTAACTATCTCCGGCACAGGCGATATGCCGGAGTATACCGAAACCTCACGGCCAACATGGGATCCATATATTGACAAAATTAATACCATTATTATTGAGAATGGTATCACAAGCATCGGCAGCTATGCCTTTTATGGCAGCCCTGCCCTAACGGTATATCTCCCTGACGGCATTACCCGTATCGGGACCAGCGCTTTCCAAAATTCAAAACTGGTAGCCGTAACGATTCCCAAGACAACGCTCAACGTTGAAGACCGTGCCTTTCACAGTTGTGAGAATTTAACTTCAGCGTCCATTCCCGAGGGAGTTGAGACCATCGGCGATGGAGCTTTTCAGGCATGTACCGCACTCAGGTATCTCGACTTTCCGGCAAGTATTACGTCTGTCGGTTCAAATGCGTTTACAAGCTGTAAGGAAGTCATTCAGATCAGGTTTGCGCCGGGCACAGGAGCAGTAGAAATTGGCGACAGTGCTTTTGCACAGTGCCAGAAGTTAGTCAGCGTTACTCTGCCACAAGGCCTGAAAGCAGTCAGCAATTATATGTTTCAGTCCTGTACATTGTTAGCGGAAGTCTATATCCCGGCCAACATTTCCGAGATTGGGGAGAATCCCTTTACCAGTACCTATATCCAGTATGGCGGCACGATCTCCTTCGGCGGCAGTGAAGCCACCTGGATTAATATCGGCGGGCGGTTTATCCTCAATAGTATGCCAAATGCTAATATAAAATATGACGTCCCCTTTGATGATCCATTCGCTTCTGACCCAAATGACCCGGGAGATTTCAAGCCCGCAGATCCGGATGAAAGCGGTGATTCCGGTAATAAGCCTGGCGATGGCTCTGGGAACAACCCCGGCGATGGCTCTGGAAATAAGCCCGGTGATGGCTCTGGAAACAAACCCGGCGATGACTCTGGAAACAAACCCGGCGATGACTCCGGAAGCGACCCCAGTGACAGGCCCGGCAATATTGCATCCTCTGACAGCAACAGGATAACGAGCGAATCCACGGCCTCCATCATAGAGTCCAGCATAAAAGCCTTTGTGGAAGTATGGAAACCTGCAACTCCCGATGAGGCAAAGCGGTATGCCTGTATGGGAAAAGAAGCGATCCAGTTTGCCCAGCCAAGTGACGGTACCTATCAGGTTGACATAAAGAATGCCATGCAGGGACCTATGTGCTTTCAGTCTTTTGAGGCAGTTCTCGGAGATTATACGATTGGCAGGACTTATAACATTTATCCGCTTACCGATGCTACCTACCACATGGATGAAGAAATACAGCTCAGCATAAAAATCCCGTCGGCCATTTACAAAAAGGACAGGGAGTATAAGATGATCTGCGTTACAAAGGGTGGACAGCCGATTATTTACAATGATTTGGACAGCAACCCTGAAACCATTACAATAAAGACAAATAATTTCTATGCATATGCGTTGATTTACAAATAAAAAACGCAAACGGAACGATTGTATAGAAGCGGCTCTTGATGGGTCGCTTTTATACAATCTTTTTTTACGCCACAGGAATTTCTGGTATCCCCTTATGAAATATGATATAATGAAACGCACTGATGCCATAAATTTTTTTACCCAGCATACAGCGAGCGAGGTCTTATATGAACGAAAAAGTTTTACATACACTGGAATATACCAAAATCATTCATCTCTTAGCCGAAAAAGCCAGCTCCGAGCCAGGCCGGGCCATGTGCCGGGCTCTGGTACCGCAGACTGACCTTTCAAAGATCCGGTTGGCCCAGCAGCAGACTGCCGACGCCCTTTCCATGCTCTTTGCCAAGGGTTCCACCTCCTTTGGAGGGAACCATGTTCTTTCCCTGGCAATGCGCCGCCTTGAAATGGGAAGCTCCCTGCCGGCTCCTGAGCTTTTAAGGATCGCAAGGCTTCTGGAAAATGTGAGTAGGATCAAAGCCTATGGTCGCGGACCCAAGGAAGAGCAGCCGGCTTCCCACCCTACAGTCCATCCCTATTCCCAGGATCATGCTAACTCTCTGGCGGATTACTTCCATAGGCTTGAGCCCTTAAGCCTTCTCTCCGGGGAGATCAACCGCTGTATCCTCTCGGAGGATGAGATTGCGGACGATGCCAGCCCGGGGCTGAAGCATGTACGGCGTATGATTACCGTTAC
>CAJUGL010000118.1 GCA_910586515.1 uncultured Acetatifactor sp. | reverse complement strand
CCCTTTTCCAGGCCGGAATATGGGTGGAATGTAAGGCGCTTTTGTTTGCAGGGCTATTGTATGTTGTATTTTTTATCATCAAAAGCAGTAATCAGCAATACGGCTGGTGGCAGGAGCTTAGAGAGGCCTACTATTATGAATATGGCTCTGAAAGCCTGATGATATACGGCAGGGAGATAATAGGGAACGCCCATCCCTTTGCCTGGGTTCTGCTGTTCTGGGGAATCTGGCTGAGCTGGAATGATTTAAAGCATAACAGGGAAGTGTGGAGGTGCAGCCTTGCAGGAAAGCTTTACAGGACGTTTTCGGCAAAAAGCATAAGCTGGCCGCTGGCTAAGAAAATGGCTTGCCGAAACCGGGGGCTGTTTGCCGCCGTGGCGGTGTATGTTTTCGTGATGCTGTTGATGGCCATCCAGTGGACAAGCGGGTACAGAAGTACCATAGCTCTTGTGCTTCTGGGATTTTTGTGTACCGCGGGCCTTCTTTTTCTGGCATACCTTACCGCCAGGAAAAATCTGGAGACCGCCAGGGATATGGAAACCGTGTCCGGCTGCATCAACGAAATCCGAAACGGCAATTACAGGGCTATGGAGGGGGATTTCGCAGGACATGACCTGCAAAGGGTGATGGCTCAGCTTGAAGATATACGCCACGGCATGGAGACGGCGGTGGAGGAGCAGATGAAGAGCCAGAAAATGAAGGTGGAACTGATCGCCAATGTGTCCCACGACATTAAGACCCCCCTTACCTCCATCATCAGCTATGTGCAGTTTCTGAAGCAGGAGGAAGATCTGCCGGAGCATGTAAAGGATTATGTGAAGATTCTGGATGAAAAATCCCAGAGACTGAAAAACATGGTGCAGGATGTCTTTGCGGTGAGCAAGGCGGCCAGCGGCGAGCTGCCCATGCATATGGAGGAGCTGGATTTCGGAAAGCTTCTGTGCCAGACCCTGGCGGATATGCAGGAGCAGATCGAGGGCAGTGCGGTATCCTTCCGCACGGAGCTGCCCCAGACGTCTGTGATGATCCTGGCTGACGGCCAGCGGATGTACCGGGTGTTTCAGAACCTGTTCCAGAATGCCATCCAGTATTCCCTGGCGGGTTCAAGAGTGTATGTGACGTTAAAGACAGACGGCACAATGGCGGTTGCCAGCGTGAAGAACGCTTCTTTGATGGAGCTGGATAAAAAGAAAGATTTTGCAGAGCGTTTTGCCAGAGGAGACCAGAGCCGCACGGACGGCGGCAGCGGCCTCGGCCTGTCCATCGCCCAGAGCTTTACCGAGGCCTGCGGCGGGGAATTTTCCTGGGAGACAGATGCGGATCTGTTTGTGGTGAAGGTTTCCTTTCAAACGCTGAAGTAGGAAGCAGCATAAAGAGTCCCTGCATCCTTTCATGGGTGCAGGGAAAGATACTGGAAGAATTACCACCGTCTTACGGGCAAAGGGAATGACGGGGAACGCCCACACATCAATATCGTTGCATTCCTCTGTGATGACTGTTATCATAAGCATGTCTGCGGCGGATGCTTGTGCCGGACGATGCCCCATAAGGGAGAACGGGCAACAAAATGCAATTATACTGTTCTTGAGAATTTCTTGAGATTTGTATGATAAGATATGCACAATACACACAGAGGGGGTGTCAGAACTGAACGGCACAATATTGATTGTGGATGATGAACGTGGCATTGTTGACACGATGAAAGCCTACTTTTCTACACAGTATGAGGTTTTGACCGCTTATAGCGGAGAAGAAGCAATACAAAAAGCAGAAAACCAGCCGGATTTAATTCTGCTAGACATCAATATGCCAGGAATAGATGGTCTGACCGTCTGCCAGACCATACGGGAACACGTTGCCTGTCCAATTCTGTTCCTGACGGCCCGTATGGAATCCACTGACAAAATCAACGGCTTTCAAGCTGGGGCTGATGATTATATCGTAAAGCCTTTTGACCTGGACGAGCTGGCGGCGAGGATTGCCGCCCATCTGCGGAGGGAGCAGCGGCGGCACAGTCAATCCATAGTGCGTTTCTTTGGAGAACTTGCGGTTGACTACTCTGCCCGGACTGTGACGGTTCATAATGAACCAATCGCACTGTCCAAGCGGGAATTTGACATACTGGAACTGCTTTCCTTGAACGCAGGGCAAGTATTTGACCGGGAACGGATTTATGAAGCGGTGTGGGGGATTGACGGGGACGGAAACAGCGATACCATCATGGAGCATATCCGAAAAATTCGGATCAAACTGGCGGCTCACACGCTCCACAGCTATATTGAAACGGTTTGGGGGTGTGGATACAAGTGGAACGGCTGAAAAATATGAGCCTGCGGCGGGCGTTTTTCCTGCTGGCCCTCTGCGGGCTGCTGACGGCGGTGGCGCTGGCCTCTCTGCTGTGGGCAGTATGCTGGCTGGTTTCGTCCCAATATCCTTTGGGCGGGATAAGTATCAGCATTGACGGCGCGATGACTCCGCTTCCCCAGCCCACGCCGGAACAACTGCGGCTGCTGACGATGTTAGATATTATCTCGCTGCTGGGCTGGGTTGCGTTCCCGGCAGCGGGGCTGGGGATGGCGGGAACGCTCTTTTACCGCTGGAAGCTGAAAGAACCAATCCGAATTTTGCTGGAGGGGACAAGGCGCATCCAGGATCACAACCTGGACTTTACACTCCCAACTCCCTCTGCAGATGAACTGGGACAGATTTGTATGGCGTTTGAGAATATGCGTCTGGAGTTATTGAAAACCAACCGAGAGCTATGGCGGCATACCGAGGAACGCAAACGTCTTAATGCCGCGTTTGCCCATGATTTGCGCAACCCCATTACAGTCCTGAAGGGCAACTTAAAATTGCTGCGGAAGAGTGCGCCGGATGAACCGGCCATTGATCGTCTGGAAAGCTATACATTAAGAATAGAACAGTATGTAGAGGCTATGAGCAGTATTCAGCGTATCGATCAGATGCCGGTGCGAATCAGTGAAGTGACTGCCTCTGCTTTGCGGGCGGAGTTGGAGGAAACTGCCAGACTATTTGCGCCCTCTTTGTATATTGAGATTGCTGTGCCAAATACAGGAACGCTCCGAATTGACCACGGGATATTTCTGAATGTGGCGGAAAATCTGATTGGAAACGCAGCCCGTTTCGCACAAAAGAAGCTGGAAATCGCCCTTGCTTTGGAGAATGACAGCTTGCTGCTCTCCGTTGCGGATGACGGCCCTGGATTTCCGGATGAACTGCTCAAAAACGGGCCAAAGCCCTTTGGAAGATTAGAAGAAAACTCTGAACATTTTGGCATGGGATTGTATAGCAGCAGTCTCCTGTGCCGAAAGCACGGCGGAAACCTCCGACTGGAGAACCGTCCGGCGGGTGCGATTACCACCGCATCCATTCAAATAAATTTCAAACCTTGAGAATTTCTTGAGATTTATATTGTAAACTCTCCTTATCAACGATAAGGAGGGCTTTTTTATGAGAATTGAAGCCAAAGATTTATCCAAAGTTTATGGCAATGGCGAGAACCGGGTTGTCGCTTTGGATAAGGTCAATCTGGAAATTAATGCGAATGATTTTATATCTATCATGGGGCCATCGGGCAGCGGCAAAAGCACACTTCTCCATCTTTTGTCCGGATTGGACAGGCCGACCTTTGGCACTCTGACCTATGACGGTAAGAACATTTACAGCT
>CAJUGL010000117.1 GCA_910586515.1 uncultured Acetatifactor sp. | reverse complement strand
CCCTCTGGTTACGGTCCAGCCTGTCCTCACCCTCAAGAACCAGCCGCACATACCATGGCTCTTTTTCAAAAAACTGCTCCGGTAAATAACTGCTCACCCCATTGGACACATACAGATAGGCTCCGCAGGCATGGATTGGGAATACGGTGGAATGGCCGCAGGCATGGTACAGTGCATAGCCATTCTGATAGGCTGCTATCCATGTATGATTTTCAAGCTGTTTTTCTGCCACTGCCCTGCCTGTTTCCCTCAATTTTTTTGCAGTAGGCATTTTTATCCTTTGTTCTGGGATTTCAGTGATTTCTTTCAGTTCCTGCAATGTCAATTCTGGCCGCCTTTCTGTCCAGAGCATATTTATCTGCTCTTGGACACGGGCTGCCACGAATTGCCCTCCGCCTGTAATACAGGCAGTAAAAAACAGCTCCCAGCGCACCCGTTTTTTTGACGGAAGTTGGAAACTCCTTTTTACTGCCTGTCCTTCGCCTCACATTCCTGTTATCTTTTGCCCTATAGATACAGTTTAGCGGAATAATTAATCATTTTCCTCAACGGATATGTAGAATTTCTGCAATCCGCCACCCTATCCGTAGAATCCCTGTCACCTGTTCCTATGCAACTCCTCCACCAGCGTTTCAACCGTCCGCAGGACAATCTCCTGTTCGCCCGCCCTTAAATGGCTGATACGGTAAAATATCTCCCGATACTCCTTTCTTTCCGGTTCCGGTATTATTCCCAATATCCTGTCTGCATCCGTATCCAGTGCCTGAACCAGTTTTATGAATATCCCTATGGTCATGGACATCTGCCCTCCTTCAATCCGGCTTACTGTGTTGGCGCTGATTCCCGCTTTCTCTGCAAGTGCTTCCTGTGACATGCACAGTTCCATCCTCCGGTTCCGTATACGTTCCCCCAGCATCACAAGTTCCTGTGGTACTGCACGTCTGCCCAACACGGTATCCCCCTTCCCATTTAGATTTTCAATTCCCAACTTTGCGATACTGTGTCGCAAAGCTGCCTCTTTCCTGAAAAAAGGCAGTAAAAAACAGCCACATCACATATCTGGCTGTCTCAATACGCTATAATTCAATTTTACCGGCCTTATCTCCTTAGCCCCTGCCAATTAAATGCCACCGGCTGCCTGAACCATTATCCGCTCCCAAACATATCATGGTTTACCTCCGCACGGTAATAATTATCTATGGTCAGCGCAGCATTGTAGAGCGATGTCAGCAGGTACGACCTGATATTCCCTACTTTGCTTGTATTTGTGTGAAGGCAGCCAAGCACATAGGCGATATGGGAATGCTCCAGCTTCAGGAAACGTTCCTTCACCACCTCTGCAGGCCTTTCCACGCCTGCTATCCGCAAAGAAGCATGATCCGGCATTATCATCACATCCACCATAAGCTCCACCAGTTCGTCCAGTTCCTCCCTCTGGCAGCCCCTGTCACCCAAAAAGCATTCATACGAAATATTTTTCTGTATGGCATCACGGTATCTGCCCATCTTATCTATCACATCAGATGGATAAGGATTGATAGGATCAGTCTCACTAAAATCAGTATTATTAAATTCAGTATTATTAGATTGTGATTTTGGAAATTCTTGAATTGTGGTTTTCACTATTCCTGAATTGTGATTTTCATCATTCTTGAATTGTGATTTTGGAAATTCCTGATTTGTGATTTTCACAATTCTGGAATTATGGTTACCCACTGCCACATTTTCTGTCCTTACCATTGCTTCACTTTCATAAGAACCTTCCTCTTTATCCGGCAGGGGCGCATCTTCTATTTCCATGAAATTTTTAACATAAATCACGTTGGGCTTTCCCAGCCCAAGGCGCTTTTTCTCTATCAAGCCTATGCCTTTATCCGTATCCAGTTCCTTCATCAGCTTTACTGCTTTCTGTGTTCCACAGTTCATCAGTTCCGCTGTCTCTTCCACCGTAAATACTATGTATACCCTGTCCTCTTCATCAATCCACCTGTTTTTGATGCTCAGCCCCATACGGTCCAGCATCAGGCCGTATAAAACCTTTGCCTCACAGGAAAGGCTCCTGAAGTATTCAGCTGTAAACAGCATCTTTGGTATGCGGTAAAAGCTGTACTGCTCCGCTTCCATTCCATGGAAATAATCAAACCGGATTCCCTGCACTTTTCATTCCTCCATTCCTGATTTATGTTTTTTCAACATAAAAACAGAGGTTTAGATTTATCCCCCTCTGCTTTCATGTAAAACGATATTCTGTTTTCCCTGCCCCGATTGTTGCATCTGTCAATGCTATTCTTTCTGCAAATCTCCCTGCTCAAATTTCCATTTCTTCAAGAGGTCATAAATCACTTCCTCCATCTGCTCCGCTGAATAGTCCGCAGGGAAATATTCATTCAGCTTCTTTCTTTGCAGTTTGACCGCAGAGGCTGCCGGTTTTTCATCGGAAAGGACAATCTCCATTCCATTTTCGTCCAGCTTCCCTTCCTTACCCAGCTCTTTCAGCTTCTTTGCCTGCACTAAATTGGGAAATACACACAAACGTTGCATTACCTGATAAAGCTGCTCCTGCCTTTCCGGTTCCAGATAAGATAATTCCACCCCGGCACCAAACGCAATGCGTTTTTCGTCCACATAGTCAAGCATAGGCTTTATGAGGCAGGTGAGACGGATATAACGCTGTATCTGTGTAGGGCTTTCGTTGGAATTGTCTGCAAGCGTCTCCCTTGAAGTTTTTCCTGCCGACTTCTGTCCAACCTGGTCAGAAGTTAAATCCGCCCTCCTGCCCTGCCGGTTCAGCGCATCCAGCTTCATCTTATAGGCATAGGCTTTCTCACTGAACAGAAGCTCCTCCCTCTGTATGTTGGAATCCACCATCGCTATGGTGGCTTCCTCGTCCGTAAGGTCACGGATAAAGCAGGGGATAGTCTTAAGCCCAAGCAGTTCACAGGCACGTTTCCGCCTGTGCCCTGCTATGATCTCATATCCGTCATTCTTTCCCGGCCTGACAATCAGCGGGCAGATGATGCCATGCTCCCTGACACTTTCCACGGTCTCCTGCATCTTTTCATCGTCCAATACCCTAAAGGGATGGGAATTGAAAGGATACAATTTATCAATAGCCACTTCCTCAATTTTTTCTGCCAGGCTGCCCTTATCCTGTTCCAGCCCGAACAGGGCATCGACACTCTGCATCTTAATGTTTGAAGCGCTGCTTTTCCTGCCTGCCATGTGCCAGCACCTCCTTTGTCAGAATCTCATACGCCATAGCTGCCCTTCCCTTCGGGTCATGCAGGAAGATACTCTTCCCCTCTGCACTTGCTTCCGCGACACGCACGGACAGCGGGATATAGTTTTCAAATACTGGTATCATCCGCCCATAATTCTCATGCACCATTTCCATAATGTCCTTTGCGTAATTCGTCCGGGCATCTACCATGGTCAGCAGGATTCCCTCAAAATCCAGTGCCGGGATAATACGCTTCTTTATCCTCATAATGGTTGCGATAAGCTGTTCCAGTCCTTTCAGGGATAAATACTGTGCCTGGACAGGGATGAGTACAGTGTCAGCGGCGGCAAGGGCATTAATCGTCAGCATACCCAGTGAGGGCATACAGTCTGCAATAATGTAGTCATAATATGGCGCAACCGTCTCTATGTACTCTTTCATCATATATTCCCTGCTCATGGCGCTGATCAGCGAAACTTCCACCGCTGCAAGGTCAATGTTCGCCGGAAGGAACTGCAC
>CAJUGL010000116.1 GCA_910586515.1 uncultured Acetatifactor sp. | reverse complement strand
GCCAATTTGGGACTTTTCCCCAATTTCCTCCAGTTAATACGTTAATGTAATAAAGTGAAAGAATAAGCACTGAAAAATTGTGCTGATGCAGTATCTTTCAGTGCTTATTCAGTAAGTCTTTATATGTTATTATATATCGGGAAGAAGGTTCTGGCGGCATTCTGCCTTTGTAAACTCATAATCTCCCTTGCCTGAAAATTCAGCTTGCTAAAAAAGCTTGCTGTCCGCTATCATACTTCCGGATAAAATATCGCCTGAATCAGTGGAAACAGGCCGCTGTCTGTAAATCTCGGATAGTTGACTGCGGTAAAAATAAACTTATCACAGAAATACCGGAGCAGGAACAATACTACCAGTACGACACATACCCGGTAAAAAATGCGCGTCCCTTTGCTTCTCTCCTTGGAAGGGAAGAACCTGCAGTATAGGATAAAACACATAGGTATAAAGATTAAGCTGGTAAACGTCTGGTCAATGAATTGTATGATGGTAGTAAGATTTCTCATAGGTCATCCTCCGGTTTTTCTTTTCCCTGTACGTGACAGGCAGAGAAAGTGCAACGGATTGCGGTAAAAATAACTATATTTATTTTATCACCAGTCATAACAGTCCTTATTCTGGATGTCTAATAGCGCCATGCATGGGCAGTCCGGAGAGATGATTTTCTGTCCTTTTAGGAATTGTGCATACACCTCCAGAAAGACGGAATCTTTGAATACCGCCAGGCATTCTTCCGGTTCCGGACGGCAGGCGAAAAGCAAATCTGCATCCGAAAGTGGAAGAACCAGCGGGACAGCCCGATGATCCGGGCAAAACAGGAATCCAGAGCCATTGCAGGGAGTTTTTACTCCGCAGTTGGCACATTCTACATAAATACAGCGATGCCAGTTTCCGTCACAGGCATCTAAAAAATGGCGGATATGTTTGGTATCCGCAAGGCAGTGTGTTGTCTCCATAGTGATCTCCAGATACAGGCAGCCTGTAAAAAGGCCGCCTGTGTTGAAACGGGTGCCGGCAGATGCAGTTGTCAGGGATTCATCCTGCAGCCTGCTAAATCTGCCAGCATAAAGTGAATGAGTTACCATATAAAATTACTTCTGATGCTTACGTCTCCAGTAAAAAACAAGCCCGCTGATAATGATAAGAAGCAGAGAACCTGTAGCAATACAGATGTAAAGCAGGATCGGCGCATCATCCCCGGTCTTGACAGGAGAGGAAATGTCCGGTTCCTTTGGCTCGGTCGGGACTTCCGTCAGCTTCACGGTCTGGCTTTTGGCCTTGATGTCTTCATGGCTAGTAACTTCTACCTCTTTCTCCTTATCCTCTTCCTTCACCGTAACAAAGAGTTTCTCAAAGACAACCACATCATGCCCTTTCAGTTCTGTCGCGTCAAAGGTAAAAGTGACATCCACGGAGCCGCTGGATTCTTCTGGTTTAAATGTAGTTTCTGCAGTAACCGGCTTACCGTCAATCAGGACTTCCTTGCCGGTTTCCTTATCCATTAAGGTTCCCATCAGGCGGTAGGAAGGGCCTCCCGCAAACAGGTCTTTATATTTCACCGTATCTATGATCTGTGTTTCCTTTTCCGCCAGGGCTTCCTGGTCGCCATCCTTGCCATCCTTGGCAGTAGTGCCGATTTCCGGGATGTAGATGCTCTGCGGCTCGGACTCAATATCCGCATGGACAGCGACTTCTTTTTCCTGATAGGAAAGGGATTCAAAAGCAACGATAGTTTTGCCTTTCAGGGCGCTGGAATCAAAGGTAAAGGAAAGCTCCACGCTTCCATCTGCCGTTTCTGGTGTAAAGACAAGCTCCGAGGTGATTATTTTTCCATTAACCAACAGGAATTCGCCATTTTCCTGATCCATGAGAGTGCCGGTCAGTTTGTATTCCTTCCCCGGAATCAGGCACTGGTAAGTAACGGTATCTACAATCGTTAATTCTTTCTTAGCAGGCGCCATCTGGCTTCCGGTTTCCGGGCAGGAGGCTTCTGTACCAATCTCCGGGAAATAAATGGTTTGCGGTTCGGATTCGATATCGGCATGTACCGTAAGCTCTTTTCCCTGATAAGAAAGGGATTCAAAAGCAACAATCGTTTTATTCTTCAGAGCGCTGGCATCGAACGTGAAGGATAACTCTACAGTCCCGTCTGCTGTTTCCGGTGTAAATATCAGTTCGGATGTAACAGGCTTTTTATCAACCAGCAGGGACTCGCCGCTCTCTTTATCCATAAGGGTGCCGGTCAGTTTATACTCTTTTCCCGGAACCAGATGCTTGTAGGAAACGGTGTCCGTAATCGTCAGTTCCTTTTTTGCAGGCGCCATCTGTGATTCAGTTTCCGGGCAGCTTGCCTTTGTACCAATCTCCGGGAAATAGATGCTCTGAGGAGTGGATTCAATGTCTGTATGGACAGCGATCTCCTTCTCCTGATAGGATACGGATTCAAACGCGACAATGGTTTTGCCCTTCAGGGCGCTTGCGTCGAATGTGAAGGATAATTCCACTGTGCCTTCCGCCTCTTCCGGGGTAAAGACAAGCTCGGAGGTCACCGGCTTTTCTTCAACTAGCAGGGGCTTGCCGCTCTCTTTATCCATGAGGGTTCCCGTCAGCTTATATTCCTTTCCCGGAACCAGATGATAGGAAACCGTATCTACTATTGTAAGATCTTTCTTTGGAATCGCCATCTGGGAATCTGTCTCCGGACAGCTTGCCTTTGTGCCGATCTCCGGGAAGAACATCTGCTGGTCCTTAAATTCCGGATCTGCATGCATCCCAACCTCTTTTTCTTCCTGGGTGACGGATTCATAGATGACCGTATTTTTCCCTTTCAGGGAGCTGCCGTTAAATTCAAACACAACATCCACCGTACCCTTGCTGGCTTCCGGGGTAAAGGTGGTCTGTGCAGTGATCGGAGTGTCGCCGTCTAAGAGAGGTTCTTCTGTCTCCACATCCATCAGCCTTCCGGTCGCAACATACTCCAGATTTGGAACCAGCCCTTTGAAGAAAATGGTATCGGTAAGCTGTACCTTTTCATCTGCATTAGCGATATTCTCTTCGGTATCGGAGTCCTTCGCCTTCGTGCCGATTTCTGGGAATGAGATCTGCTGGTCTGTATCCTTTAAATCTGCATGGACAGCCAGCTTCTGCCCGTCCTGATGCAGTTCCTCAAAAATGACCGTGGTTTTGCCCTCCAGAGAGGTTGCGTCAAACGTGAAGGTAACCTCTACGCTTCCGGAGGACATCTTTGCCGTAAATTCTGTCTCAGCGGTTACAGGCTTTCCGTCAATCAGGATTGCTTCTCCGGATTCTGCATCCATCAGCGTGCCGATGACCTGATACTTCTGGCCTTTCTTTAACCCGGAATATTCCACAGTATCAATCAGCGTCACTTTTTTTTCCGGCTTGCTCATATGTGTTCCGGTTTTCTTATCAAGGGCGGTGGTGCCGATCTCAATCTTGTCGTCGGTCAGCGTCCCTAAATCCACACTGACGGAATCCTTGTAAATGGTGACCTCGAACTTCAAGAGATCCATGCTCTCATTTGCTTTACAGCGCTGTTCTTCTATGGTGTAGGTATCATAAGGAAGCGCGCCCTTGGAATCATTTGGCGTGGATGTCCCAAACCAGATTCCGTCTTCGGAAGTCTTCCCCTGGTTGGTGTTGTGAGTGTGCTTATTCCATTTGGAAGCAGTGCTGGCGTAACCGTTTTTGTCGGTAACAATCGTGTGGCTTTCTCCGGT
>CAJUGL010000115.1 GCA_910586515.1 uncultured Acetatifactor sp. | reverse complement strand
GCTTAAAAAGACAGGCCATCCGATCCCGCTGCTCTCACTGGACAAGACGAAAAGCGTGGAGGAACTGGTCTCCTTTGCAGGGGAGCATCAGATTCTTTTGATGCTGAAGCTGGACGGCCTGACGGTCAAGCTGACTTATGAGGACGGGAAACTGGCCGAGGCTGCCACCCGTGGTGACGGAGATACCGGCGAAGTGGTGACACACAATGTCCGGGGCATTTCCGGGATACCACAGCACATTCCCCACAGGGAACGTCTGGTGGTGAGCGGGGAGGCGTTCATCCGCCCCGGTGATTTTTTGAAACTGCAGGAAACCCTGACGGACAGCAGCGGTGAGCGTTACAAGAACGGAAGGAACCTGGCTGCCGGCTCCGTGCGCCTTCTGGATGCGGCGGTCTGCCGGGAGCGCAGGGTGATGTTCATGCCCTTTGCCGTGGTGGAAGGATTTCAGGAAATGGGATCAAAATCCCAGAAACTGCGGAAACTCCCGGAACTGGGCTTCCAGGTCTGTAAATTTGTCATCAGCAGGAGGAAGCTGACCAGCCAGGAGATGGCGGACGGCATCGGGAATCTGCGGCAGTTTGCAGAGGACAATGACATCCCCATTGACGGGATCGTGGCCTCCTATAACGACATTGCCTTTTCCCGGTCCTGCGGCAGGACAGGACACCACTATAAGGACGGACTGGCCTTTAAATTTGGGGATGAACTCCACGAGACAAAGCTGCTCTTCATTGAGTGGAACCCTTCCCGTTCCGGGGAGATCTCACCGGTGGCAGTTTTTCAGCCGGTGGAGATAGACGGATGCGGGGTATCCAGGGCAAGCCTGCACAACCTTTCCTTTATCGAGGGGATGGAGCTGATGCCCGGCTGCCGGATACTGGTCAGCAAGCGGAACATGATCATCCCCCATGTGGAGGAAAATCTGGACCGTGGCCGTTTTGTCATGGAGCAGGCCGTTCCGGAAAGGTGCCCCTGCTGTGGGGAACCTGCCCGCATCCATGAGAGCCGTTCCGTGGAAAATGGAAAAGATAAGATTACTAAGACCCTGTTCTGTGATAACCAGAGCTGTGAGACCAGACGCCTGCGCCAGTTCGTGCATTTTGCCAGCCAGAAAGCCATGAACATCGAAGGACTGTCCGAGGCTACTCTGGAAAAATTCATTGGTAAAGGCTGGATTCATACCTACATGGATATCTATGGGCTTGACCGGCATAAGGATGAGATCGTGAACATGGACGGCTTTGGGGAGAAATCCTGGCAGCGCCTGTGGGATGCCATCCAGGGCAGCAGGAACACCACCTTTGAGCGGTATCTCATCGCCATGGATATCCCTATGGTGGGGAATACGGCCAGCCGGACCCTTGCCGGGGTGTTCCACAGTGACCTGGAGGAATTTGAGGACGCAGTGCATCGGCAGTATGATTTTACGCAGCTCCCCGATTTTGGGGATACCCTGCACAACAATATCCATGAGTGGTTTTATGATGAAGAAAATCTGTATATATGGGAGGTATTACAGCAAATGTTGCATATCGAAAAAAGGACAGCGGAAGAGAACACGGCTGCAGTAAGGGAAAATCCTTTTGTGGGGGTGACCATTGTGGTGACAGGAAAAGTGGAACCCTATACCCGCAGCGGCATCAATGAGAAGATTGAATCCCTGGGCGCCCATGCCGGGAGCTCGGTGAGCAAAAAGACGGATTACCTGGTCTGCGGGGAGAATGCCGGGAGCAAGCTGGCAAAGGCAAGGGAACTGGGGATAAAGGTCCTGACGCCGGCACAGTTTTTCCAGATGGCAGGCGAGTGAAAGACCCCTTAACAGGCTGCGGCCAGAAACAAGTAAATCATAGGATACGGGGGAGAGGGAACAGACGCTCTCCCCTGTTTGGAAGGAGGCTATAAGATGAATAACAGGACGATGATAAAACTATCCGCATCCGAGGACTGCATTACCCTGCGGACGTTCTCTAAAGATTGCCACTCTCCCCAGGGCTTTGTCCTTACGGAGAAGGAACTGCTGGAACTGGAAGAAAAAAGATATATGACGGTATCCGATATCCACTCCTTTGCAAAAGTGTCATTACGGAAGTCTTTCGAGCAGGCAGAGATTCTGGAAATAGAATTTACCTGGCTCAGTGACGCAGGGGGAGGGAAGGTGTCCGGCAGGACGGAAACGGTCCGGCTTTCCTATAAGAAATTTAAAAGTTCCATAAAGCAGAGCCGGGAGGACAGTATGCAGATAAAGATGCTGTCATTAGAGGAAAGCGGCAGGCCAAAGATTGAGTTCCAGAGCAGAAGAAATCTGAAAGCAGTGGCGGAGACGAAGGCATTGCGGAAAAAACTGGGGAAGTTCATGGCTGACCATTTCCTGCGACGGAAAGGCAGCAGGCAGATCACGGTGTATGATGATTTTGAACCGTACAGCTTTTTCTTCCGGGAACAGACGCCCTATGGGGCCGGCATATGCGGGGGAGTCATCCTCCACGGCCGGGAGAATCTGGAAAAGGCGTACTATGGGATACATACCTGACCGGAGAGGGCAGGACAAGTTATGGTGTAAAAAAACAGGACACGGCAGTCAATATGCTGCCGGTCCTGTTTTTTATTTTTTTGTTGAAAAAAGACGTATTCAATGCGTAAAGAATAAGTATAAAGGAAAAAAGGAGATGAAAAACTATGTTAATTGCAATCGACCACGGGAACAAACAAATGAAGACGATCCACAGCAGGCCCTTTGTGTCCGGGCTGGTGGAGAGCATTGCCAGGCCGTTCGGCAGCGACATCCTGGAATACCAGGGAAAGTTTTATACGCTGTCAAACCAGAGGATTCCTTATAAAAGAGATAAGACGGAGGATGACCGCTTTTTCATCCTTACCCTGTTCGGGATCGCGGAAGAACTCCATTTAAAGGAAAGGTATGGGGAAGAGGTGGTGCATGTCTCTCTTGCAGTGGGGCTTCCGCCAGCACATTATGGGGCGCAGAACCAGTCCTTTATACGGTATTTTTCCAATAGGGGCATTGTAAATTTCCAGTACCGTGATAATCCGTATACCATTTATATCGAGGATGTGCGCTGTTATCCCCAGGCTTTTGCGGCGGCGGTGACCATGATGGACAGGCTGCTGGATAAGCCGAGGGTGCTTATCGTAGATATCGGCGGGTTTACGGCAGACTACCTGATGATGCGTTCCGGCCGGGCGGATCTGAGTATCTGCGATTCCCTGGAAAACGGAGTGATCCTGCTGTATAACCGGATTCGGACGAAAGCCAATTCAGAATTTGACATCCTGCTGGAAGAAACGGATATTGACGGTATCTTAAAGGACGGTGAGAGCACCTATGCCCCGGAAGTCTCATCCCTTGTGGAAAAGCTGGCGCAGGATTTTGTAAATGACCTGGCAAACAGCCTGCGGGAGCGTATGCTGGATCTGATGTCCGGCATGGTGGTATTTGTGGGCGGCGGCGCCATCCTTCTGCGCCGGCAGATCGAAGCTTCCGGGAAGGTGGGAAATGCACTATTTGTGGAGGATATCAATGCCAATGCAAAGGGGTATGAATTTCTCTATAAGATGGAAACGGCAGGCAGGTGAGCTTATGGGTGGAAAGAAAGACCGGGAGCGGTTCAGTATCAAATTTAATGAAAATGATCCGGCCCATGACGCCGTGATACGTCTGCTGGAAAAACAGGGGCCGCGCAGCAAGGCACAGTTTCTTGTGAATGCGGTCCTCCACTATATCAACTGCCCGGAAACACCGGATATTGC
>CAJUGL010000114.1 GCA_910586515.1 uncultured Acetatifactor sp. | reverse complement strand
CGGCCTAAATGGGCATATCTATTTACTGCAAATCCAATCGGTGCTTAGTATAAATTTATCCGGCGAAGCATAACCCCCTCTTTTTAAGGGAATTTTTTTAAGACAATAACTGCTGTGGGGATTCAGTTTTTTAAGCATTGCGCTTACATTATGCCCTGTCAGTTCCTTTTTCTCACTGCCGCAGCATTCCACAAAATCCTCATATGTATCTTTTCCCAAATCCTTCATCAACAGACTTTTCAAACCGCATTCCACGGAATAGAATAAAAGCAGTCTTCGTGATTTTTCACTGCCTGTGGTTTGTTTATACATTTTATAATGTCTTCGGTAACTGTCCTGAAATTCCCTCCTTGTAACATTTATCCGACTGCTCATCCCCCTGTCCTTTCCCCGCTTTATCCCCAATTTAAAGTCTCTGTTTCTTAATCACACCCCTGGTTCTCTGGGTCCTGCGCCTTCTCCCGCCTGTCCAGATAATTGCGGATTCCCCGAAGCTGTCCCTCATAGCCGGAGCAGCGGCACAGGTTTCCCGCCAGATAGGCCCGGATTTCATCGTCTGTTGGATTTGGATTCTCCCGAAGCAGGGCAATGGTGTTCATCACAAATCCCGGATTGCAGAATCCGCACTGGTCTGCCCCCTGGTCCGCGATAAAGCCCACAAAATCCTGTGCCTCCTCCTGCAGCCCCTCCAAAGTCCACACCTCCGCGCCGTTGGCCCTGGCCGTCAGAACGGAGCAGGACAGAACCGGCCTTCCGTCCATCAGCACGGTGCACAGGCCGCAATTGGAGGTTTCACATCCCCGCTTCACACTGCAGCAGCCGTGCTCCCGCAGAAAATCAATCAACAGCAGGTCCGCCTCTACGGAAGCGGATACCTTTTTCCCGTTCAGTTTTATGTTAATTTCCATCCATCTTCCCTCCCAACTGCATCAGATTCCGCTCCGTGAGCGCTTGAATCAAATGGGTGCGGTAGGCGGCGCTCCCCCGGGTATTGCTGCCCACGGGAACCCTTTGGGCCGCCCAGGCGGAGAAGGCCTTGCAGCTTTCCGGCGCTCCCCCGGACAGCAGCCCTTCTTCGTCCCTGACCACCACAGCCCGTCCGGGTCTGGCCCCCACCACAGCCCGGTACTCGCCCTCCACCCGGGACAGGGCGCAGGTAAGCACGGGAAGGTCCGTCCTCTGGTTCCGGAAAGCCCTGTAGGCAAAGACTCCGGGCTTCTTTTTCACCATGAGACGCACCAGAATGTCCCTGTCATATTCCATGGCGGCAAACTGTTCCAGGGGAATCACGCCTCCCCTGTACAATTCCACAGAAGTCTCCAGGGACAGAAAAAAGGTCAGCACATCGGAAAAGCCGAACCGCCCCCAGATACTGCCGCCCACCGTGGCCAGGTTCCGAAACTGCACCCCCACAATATCCCGGACCGCCGCCCCGGCCGCCCCCTGGGTATATTGGTTCAGGCCCCGGTGCAGTTCTATTTCACGAAGACTTGTCATGGCGCCGATGACAAATGCTTCCTCCGTCTCCTCGATTCCGTCGAGACCCAGACCGCAGAGATCAATGACTGTATTCACATTGCCTTTTCCTGTTTTCAGCCACAGCATGCCGCCCATTACGCGGTTTGCCCTGCTCTGGTTCAGTTGGTATGCCTCCTCCAGGCTTTGCGCCCTGATATACTTCTGTATCCCTATCACTACGGATTCTCCTTTTCCTTTCCTTATTGGATTGCTTTAGTGGATGCCTTTTGTCAGGCCATTAGACCATTCCCACATCTACCTTCAATAACGGAAGCACTCTTCCTATGTCTTTACACCGATCCGACGCAGCCCCCCGGTCAGTTCCAGTGTTTTTTCGAAATCTTTATAACCTCTCAAAAGACGGTTCAAAGGGATCTTTCTCTGCCGGTATTTCCTCCCAACGAAACCGATACCCCTCTCTGCGGGTATATCATACTCCACCCAGACCAGTCCCAAATAGAATATGCGGTAGACAGCAAATGCTACGAGAACGCCGAACATTACAGTTCCGGCCAGAAACATCACCCGCTCATCATGAGATACCTGGGGATGGAAAAAAGCCATGCAGAAACAGAAACCCGTCACTGAACAAAGAAAATCACAAAAACCTCGTAAAAAGCTAACGCAATTATAGCAGAAATCTGCCTGTCACGCAAGGGGAGCGCCATGTCGATTCAGCATCCTCTTCCGGGTTCCGGAATATTTGTATTCTGCCCATAGCTTTCGACAAAACAGGTTTTATCCTGTGTTGGACGAAAAATGCACAATAAAAGGACTGGAATACTCCAATCCTGTTTACTGCCACACCGCCTGTTCAATCCTAATCCCTGCGCGCTTCTTTTTCATAAAGAAAACTTTCCGTCCCCCATCCGAATAACAACATCAGAGCGCTCGGCTACCGCCATATCATGCGTAATGATAATCACGGTGCAGCCATCATCATGGGCCAGGCTGCAGAAAATATCTACAATATTCCGGGAATTGGCCGAATCCAGATTTCCCGTAGGCTCGTCCGCAAGAATAATCTTACACCCCTGGGCAAGGGTCCGCGCGATGGCCACCCGCTGCTGCTCGCCCCCCGAAAGCTGTCTGGGAAAACGCCTGTCATAGGACTCCGGCAATTCTACCCTGGCCCTTGCCTCCCTGGAAGCAGCTATGGCTTCCTTTTTCGGCAACTTTTTCAGGCTTAAGGGATACCGGATATTCTCCTGTACCGTAAGCAGCGGGAACAGGTTATAATTCTGATAGATTACCGACACCACATCCCTGCGCATCCGGTTCCTGTCCCAGTCTTTGGTGGATTTGCCGTCCACAACAATCTCCCCCTCCACAGGCAGATCCAGGCCTGCCATCAGGGAAAGCAGCGTTGTCTTTCCGGAACCGGACTTGCCAATGATCGTATATACCTTACCTCCGCCAAAATCATAAGAGACATCATTTACTGCCCTGACTGTCTGATACTTTCCCTGATAGCTGTAGGAAACCGACTTCAATGTGATACCCATCTCATTCTTCCTCCCTCATAACGGTAAGCAGATTTTTCCGAAGATAAATCCAGAGCATAACGGAAAGCCCCGCCAGATAAAACACGGCAAACAGACAAAGCTGATACGGCGGCTGCCATCGGAAAACCGCTCCTCCTGCAGCTATGCCGGAAACCACGCACAAAGCCTGTTCCATGGCATAAGACCCGTAAATGCCCCGGTTTGTCGTTCCCAGAGTCCGAAGCAGGGCAATCTCATGCTTCCTGCTTCGGATGGTCAAAAATCCAACAACCGCACCGGCGCCGGCGGATAAGGCAAATATGGAAGCAGCCGCAATCCTGTTTACTGCCATACTGTTTTTCAGATCCTGCTGCGCCTTTTCCAACCAGGCGTCATTGATATCCAGGGCGAAAGAAAAGCCTTCGCTTTCGTACGCGCCGGACAGTCTGGCATCCGGAACGGCAAACCATTGCCCCGCCCTTTCACGAAGCCTCTCCAGATCCCCATTGTCTTTCAGCGTTGCGGACAGGGAATCCGCTATTGCACCCCGCATGGCGTTTTGGCAGATCTCCAGGTAGGCCTCCCATGGGCAGTAAATTGTTTTTTCCGCTTCTCCCGCATATGTGCCCGCGATCTCAAGCTCCACGTCATACTCCCTTCCCCACAAGTCTCCCGCTTCTAAATGGATCGCGAAGGAATCCTCCGGGAATTCCCTGTCCCTGAGTTCCTTCATCAGTTCCTCGGAAACCAGGCACTTAAGTTCTTTCCCTGCAAAGACCCAGTCCCCCGCGCCCTCGTTCCAGAATATGGCGCATCCGTTCTCCGGCCAAAGATTAGGATCCGCCTGAAGCGCAGTAATTCCCGCAAGCGTAAATTCCCTTCCCTCCCAACTAAACTGCAGGGACCCCCTGATCTGTACGTCCCCCAGGAGATCGGCAAGCCCGTCAGGGCCGGATCCCGTGCCTTCCGTAAACAGGGAATGGATCTGGGGCGGAATATTCAGGTAATTGGACTGTTCCCCGGTCAGGTTTGTAACCGTGCAGGCCACCCTGATCTGCCGGTAAATTTCATCATAATGGCTCTGGGCGGAAAGAAGCCCCCTTTGCAGGCTGCCAAGCGCCAACGCAATCTGTAATGTCGTAAAACCTCGTCCACGGCTTCCGGCTCGCCACTGGTCGCCCGGA
>CAJUGL010000113.1 GCA_910586515.1 uncultured Acetatifactor sp. | reverse complement strand
TCTATTCTATCAGTTCAATGTCACAGGGAAGGTACAGCAAAGGTACAGTTTTGTACCTTTTGAAAAAAGAGCCCCATAAAGCATGCCCTCTGCCAGCGAAAGCCATCGCAGCTGTCTGCCTGTCATGCCAAGGCTCTGATAGACCGCAAAATTCTTTTCGAACCATCGTCATTGTCACCAGCATATTGGCAAAGTTCAGCAGACTCCCGTAAAGGCAGCGATTAAATCAACATATACCCATAAATTCATCATAACAGATCAGAAATGGAAATAATGAAGTCATCGTAAATACATACAGGCACATCATCCTCAAAAGTGTATTGATTTGATTTTTCATTTTCCAGGTCATATACCATAACGGATTTCTTTTGAGGATTCACAATCCAATACTCTCTGACACCCGCAGTACGGTATTTGAATAGCTTAATGCCATAGTCGTATTGGGGGTTGGACGGAGAAGTCACTTCTATCACCCAGTCCGGAGCGCCATTACAGCCCTGATCATCTATTTTGCTTTTGTCACATATTACGGAGATATCCGGTTCCACATAATTTCTGTCATCCTGATTCAGAAACACGGCAAACGGGGCAAGGAATACTTCGCAGCTTCCCTTTTTCCTATCGATATAATCCGAAATTTTTCTGGCAAGCGCATATGATATTCTCTGATGTACCGTGCCTGGCGGAGCCATCATATACATCTGCCCGTCGATCAGTTCTGCCCTCTGCCCCTCCGGCAGGGCATATATATCCTCTATTGTACAGATTCTTTCATGTTCTAAAGCCATGGTTAGCCCTCACTTTCCCTCGTTATATGATATCGTTAAATCAGTTTATTCCGGTTCATTTTACAAAGTAAACAGTAACGTTAGAAGTACTTCTCACACCACAATCCGCAGACGCTCTGTAATGCTGCCTTTCTCTACAAACCGGCTGCACATCAGAGGTACTGCCACTGCCAGAAACAAAATGAGCGGCAATGTTGCCCATAGAGGAGCCAGCGTATAATGATACGTTATACACCAGGTGTTAAGCTGTGAAAAAACTGCCGGCATCCCAAACCAGGTCACAAAGAAAGTCACCGGCAGCAAAATCACTGTCAAAAGAGCAGCGTGAAGCAGTCCCTCTGCCAGCAGAAGCCATTGCAGCTGCCGTCTCGTCATGCCAAGACTCTGATAGACCGCAAATTCCTTTTTTCGCACCATGGTCTTTGTTACCAGCATATTGGCAAAATTCAGCAGTCCAATGGTCATCAACACGATTCCTACGATCAGCTTCGACAGGCATTCGTTCAACCTGGCGATCTGGAAAGCTTTCTGATAATCGCTGCGCATCCAGACACTGATCCCGCGGTTCAGTCCCTGCTTATACGAGTTGAGATAATGTTCAAATTCCTCCTGCCCATTGTGGTCAATATTGACAGCCAGCTGGCGGATACCCTCGTCAGGGAAAAGCTGGTCAAACAGGGACAGCGGCATAAAATAAGTCAGATGAAAACTGGATTCCGGACTGTTATTTCCACTTAAAAATGAGGTATCTCCCATAACAGAGGCCATAACAGGAAGTTTCCTTCCGCCAAGCTCCACCGTTTCTCCTGCGGCAGGCGAGGACACTCCCTCCACATAAGCGCCTGCTGCCACAAGATACTGCCCATCAGCAAACTGTTCTGCATCAAAAACACCGCTGGTAGCCGGACAGTTATCCAGCACGTACCGCAGGTAGGCGTCCTCCAAGACAATGACAATGCCGCGATAGCTGCCCGTCTGCTCCAGGCGGTCCAGGCCGGCACACCAGTCAGGATAGGCAGCCTGACTTTCTCTGCGGGTCATGGTTTCATCATAAGGTTCGTTATAAAAATCCACGATTCTCCGGCGCAGTTCGTCTGATGCCGTCAACTCCACTTCCTTGGATTTCAGGACGCTTACTTCCAAAACTTCGCTGCGGCCACGCAGGTCGCTGACAATCTGCTCCGTGATTGCCCGGTTATTCGGGTTATACCGCTGTACGCTGGAGGCGGCAGAACCGTCCTCAATCGTATAATCCCATGGAGACATCCCATTTAAGTACAAATCCTCATCGTAGCTGGTGTAGCGAATCCAGGTGGAACAGAGCAATAATAAGGAGAGCAGCAAAGACAACAGGGAAAGAATGGTACGCCCCTTATTTCTCCGCAGGGAACGAAGAGCCAGACCCAAAATGCTGACTTGCCCCGTGCTGCTGTCCCGTCCTTTCGGCGCCCGTTCCTCCAAATTCCGCAGCATCTGTGTCGGCATCATTCCTCCCGTCCGAACAGCAGGCAGAAAGTCCGCCAGCAAAACCGTCCCGAAGGTACTGATCGCCGCCAGGGCAAAGGGTTCCCAGGACAGGAAATAGAGCGCCGGGTTTTGCTCCATACCGGTTACGACTCCCGGCGTAACCACATAGTGGATACCAAATCCCATCAGCCAGCCGGGAAGCAGGCCAAAAAGAGATAGAAGCGCCGCCTTTTCCAACAGAACCCACCTGATCTGCCGCGGCGTCATTCCCAGCGTTTTCACGCCGGCGAAAAAGCCGGTATCCTGCTCCATGGCCACATGAATGATACTGTAAATCATCAGGAATCCGCACAGCAGCACCACCAATGCAGGCATGTAGAAGGGAGTTGCCTGCTTACCTGCCATTTCCATTCTGGCTTCGTTATAGGCCAGATTGGTGGTGTAAGCCACCTGATTGACCCCCTGATCTGTCATGATCTGCTGTGCCTGCTGCTCCAAATCCTTGGGCTGATGAAGATTGACCCCCATGGTGACGGATGCCGTATCCGGATATCCGGGCAGAAGTCCGGCAGCACACTCCGCTGTCACCCAGGCACAGGCTTCTGTGAAGTTTGTGGGACTTGCCCACCATCCGCAGAGGGTAAAATCCGTACTGTGCTGTTCTCCCCTGCTGTCTGTCCACCGAATAGACGCCGGAGCGCCCAGTTCATGAAGAACTCCCAGAGAGTCCATGGTAAATTCATCCAAGGCAATCTCTCCCGGTTTCTCCGGCAAACGCCCCGTCGTGGGAACAGATAGGATGCTCTCTGCATAATCCCGATCGGTTACCGCCAGCTTGACACTGCGCACCCCCATCATCTCATCAGAGAGCTGCCCCAAAGCGCTGATTTGGACCGTGCTCTTTATATTGGGATGCTGCGCTAACTTATTTGCCTGATGCAGGGTCAATCCCTGGTAGAGAATGTGGCTGGCGGAGCCGTATCGGTACTCATAATTGAGCAGAAACGCATTTTCTACCGAGCTGCCCAGAAGAAAAGTAAAAGCATACAGTCCTGTAATCAATACCGCAGCAAAAACAAGCAGCAAATTTTTTGCTTTGTGAAATTTAAAATCCCGCCACGCAAGTGTGTGACATATGTTCAGGTTGTTATTTGCAAGCATGACATCCTCCTTACGCCTTCAGACGGCCGTCTTCCATGCGGAGCACACGGTCGGCCATCTGTGCGATCTCAAGGTTGTGGGTGATCATAATGAGGGTCTGGTGATAGGTCTCTACGGACATTTTCAAGAGCCCTAACACATTTTGTCCGCTTTTTACATCCAGATTTCCGGTGGGTTCATCCGCCAGAAGAATAGCCGGCTTCGCAATCAGTGCCCTGGCGATAGCCACCCGCTGCTGCCCGCCGCCGGAAAGCGCATGGGGATAGGCATTCAGCCGATCCTCCAGCCGAAGCAGCTGTATGACATCAGCAAAGAAACGCTGATCCGGCGCACTGCCTGCCAGACTGAGGGGGAACAGAATGTTTTCTTTTACGGTCAGTGTGGGAACCAGATTGAAATTCTGATACACAAAACCCACTTTGCTGCGGCGAAACACAGCCAGCTCCTTTTCCTTCAAACCGGACAGATTTACGCCATCTACGATTACTTCCCCCTCATCAGGGGTATCCAGCCCGCCGATCATGTTCAGCAGAGTGGTTTTGCCGGAGCCGGAAGCGCCGATAATGGCGGTAAACCTGCCTTTCTCAATGGAAAGGTCTATCCCATCCAGGGCTTTGACTTGCGCCTCTCCCTTTCCAAAGTATTTCTTTACTTGATGTACCGTTACGATTTCCATTGTTGCATACTTCCTCTCTCCCTTTATCATTTTTCATCTATACGGTATCTGCTCAACTCAGCAAATAGACAGAGAAGGTTGTCCCTTCTCCGTCATTTGATTTTACGCTGATATAGCCTTTCTGCCGCGTAATGATCCCATTGGCAAGATACAGCCCCAGCCCCACGCCTTCTTCGGCAGCCGTTTCCTGCGCCC
>CAJUGL010000112.1 GCA_910586515.1 uncultured Acetatifactor sp. | reverse complement strand
TCCCGCTGCTTTTCCGGTTCCTGTTACAGTTGGGAATACCATCCCTTTGAAGAAAATGAAGCGGCGGCTTATGCCATGCTCCGCCAGGCCGTTTCCCTGGGCAGCGCCGCGGCGGTTCTGGGGGCGCTGCGGATGGACATGCTGACGCCGGAGCTGCGGGAAATCATGCCTTTTGACAGCATTCAGGCGGCATGGGAGGTTATTCAGGAGAAGGCCGAAAGGGGTTGTGCGTTCTGTCAGTATATGATCGGGAATACCTATTATTTTTTGGATATGATCGAGATTAAGGATCTGAAGGAGAGCGATTTCCTGGGCAGGGATGCCTGGAATGACTGGAAGCGGTGGGCCATGGAGCAGAGCATACCCTGGTTTGAGAAGGCATTTTCCGGCGGCATGATTCTGGCAGGGCGCAATTATTATCAGTATTATAAATATGGGAGAGGGGAGCTGATACCGCCGGAGCCTGCAAAAGCACTGGAGATTCTGCGGCAGGGCGCGGAATGGGGGTATCCGGAGTGGATGCACGGCTATGCCAACTATCTGGCCTATACAGAGGAGAAACACAAGGAAGCCCTTCCCTGGGCGCTGAAGGCTGTGGAGGCAGGGCATCTCTGGGCCTGGCATATTATAGGGGATATTTATTGGGAAGGCAGGGCAGTGGAGCGCAATTATGCCTATGCTCTGGAATGCTATGAGAAAACCGCTGCCTATGGCAACGACAGCTATGCCTGCCGTCAGTTGGGATTCATGTATTTTCTCGGTCTGGGAACGGCCGTGGACTACGCCCGGGCTGTGCAGTATCTGGAACGGGATGTGGAGTCGGAGTACATCCGGTATGATTTACTGGGGATCTGTTATCTGTTGGGGTATGGCTGCCAACAGGACATGGCCCGGGGGAAGGCATTTTTGGAGCGGAGCAGAAATACCTGCTATAAAAACTATGGACTGGGGATCCTGTATGCCCGGGGATTGGGGGTCCGGGAGGACATGGAAAAGGGCGTGGAGTATCTGAAGGCTGCGGGAAATTACGGGCCTGCGTTGGAGGAACTGAAAAACTATAAGAAGAGCCTGTTCGGGGTCTGGAGGCGGAGGTGAGTTATGGGCAGAAGACTTTTGATCGTTGACGGCAGCAATCTGCTGTTCCAGATGTTCTTCGGCATGCCTTCCAGGATTGTGAACCAACAGGGCAAAGCCATACAGGGGACGTTGGGGTTTGTGGGTGCATTGCGGAAAATAATCCTTATGACCGCCCCTGCCTGTGTGGCGGTGCTGTTTGACGGAGAGCATGAGAATGCCCGGGCCGCACTGGACCCTGCCTATAAATCCAACCGGGCTGATTATGGTCAGGTTCCGGAAGAAGAAAATCCCTTTTCCCAGATTGGGGATGTATATAAGGCACTGGATTATATGGGTATAAAGCATACGGAGGCCGTCCACTGCGAGGCCGATGATCTGATTGCCGGTTACGCCCTGACTTATGGACAGCATACAGAGGTGGTCATTTCTTCCTTTGACAGCGACTTTTTTCAGCTTCTCACAGACCGGGTATCCGTTCTACGGTATCGGGGAAAGGAAACGGTTATTTGGACGCCGGATACCTTAAAGGAAAAGTTCGGCATCGCACCTGCCCAGTATGCGGATTTTAAGTCCCTTACAGGCGACAAGGCGGACAATATCAAAGGGGCGGAGGGAATCGGACCCAAGACGGCTGCGCTGTTGTTAGGGCAGTTCGGCACCCTGGAAAACATACTTGCCCATGGGGAGGATATCAAAAAGCTCTCCGTAAGGGAATCTGTCATCAGAAATACGGAGAGGCTTCGGACCAACTATAAAATGATAAAACTGGGCAGCAGCTCGGTGTTACCGTTTCCCCTGGAGGAGTTGGAATATGAACTTGGCGGAAGGACTACGGATGATGTGCTGAAGGGGATAGGGCTGCGGTAATCTTCAGTGTTCCGTTACAGGCATGTATTTCTCCAGGTATGTTTCAACTGTGTTCATATATTGTTCATACACTTTGTTGTCATTTTGAAGCCCATGTCCCGAATGGGGCATTTCAAAATACTGATAGTCCACACCGTTTTCCTCCAGGGCGTTTACCAGATGGGCGGCAGTCTTGAAGGGGCACACGCGGTCATGTACGCCGTAGGCAATCACACTGGGGGCGGAATGAGCGTCAATCCACATAAAGGCGGAGATGGGTTTGATCAGCCGGTCATATTCCGGCGTGTCAAGGATACCGGGGTCAATTTCTGTTCCAAGCATAATGCCGAACAGGCCTGCCGCTGCGTTTCTGCTTTCCTCCGTGTCCTGGTGAAGCCCTCTTCTTTTTTTTTCACAGGAGATTTCCTCCGAACATGGTTCCTCCCACCAGGAGATTCAGAATCCCCCGAACTGCCAGCCGCCCCAAAACAAAGGCGATCACAATGACTGCAAGTAGGATCAGCAGCCGCTTTTTCGTAAATGTCATTTGACAGACTCCTTTCTGCATTTGCCGATATTTGCTATTGATCTTTGCGTTTTATTATGGTATTATTTTCATGATACAAATGTTTCGTTGAGATAATTGTATCAGCGATTTCACACGCTGTCAATGGGAGGAAGGAAAATGAGACAAAACGGGAAAAATGTATCACCGATGAGCAATGAAGGGCGCAATGCGTATGTGGTCCGGCATATCACAGAATCTCTTTTGGCATTATTGGAAAAGAAAAGCATGGGCGAGATTTCCGTCAGTGAGTTATGCGGCAATGCAGGCGTTGGGCGGGCTTCCTTTTACCGGAATTTCAACAGCATGGAAGATATTTTGAAGGGGTATGTGAATCAATTATTTGACGGATGGAAAAGGGACTGGGAGGCGAATAACAGCCTTCCCCTTAGTGCGGGCATCGGCATGATATTCGGGCATTTTGAGGAGCATGAAGCCTTTTACCGTCTGTTGAATGAGCGGGGGCTGATTTATTTGCTGAAGGATGTGATTCTGGATATACTGGAATTAAAGGCGGATCTGCCCAAAGACCAGGCTTATGCAAAAGCGTTTGTTGCCTATAGTCTCTATGGGTGGATTGAGGTATGGTTTCAGCGGGGAATGCAGGAATCTGCGGAGGAGATGAAACAGTTATTCCAGATGCAGGGGCTGTAGAGGGAAACAGATCACTGTAACAGGAAACAGGACCAGAAAGACAATCGTATCAGGGAAAAGGGACAGAAATGGTGTATAAGATATTGATTATTGATGATGATACCGAACTGCTCAAAATGCTGAAAAAGTATTTTGAAATAAAGAAGTATGAGGTCATTACGGCAGAGAATGGGGTGGAGGGGTTACAGAAAATAAAACTGCAGCCGGATATCATATTACTGGATGTCAATATGCCGAATTTGGACGGGATAGAGGTGTGCAGGAGGGTGCGGGATAAAGTAGACTGCCCGATTTTATTTCTGACCGCGCGGGTAGAGGAACAGGACGTGGTAAACGGGTTTTCTTCCGGGGGTGACGACTATATTTTAAAGCCTTTTCGTCTGAAAGAGCTTGATGCAAGGATTACGGCGCATCTGAAACGGGAGACACGGCGCAAAGAAAAGACAGAAGTGTGCTTCCAGGGGGAGCTGTGCATTGACTATCAGGCGAAGACCGTGCAGATTCAGGCAGATTATCTGGAACTGACAAAATCAGAATATGGAATTATTGAATTTTTGACCATGAATCCGGGGATGGTCTTTGATAAAGAAAGAATTTATGAGAGGGTCTGCGGTTATGATGCGGAAGGGGACAGCAGGGTGGTTACAGAGCTGATCCGCCGAATCAGAAAGAAGATTCAGCAATATACGGAAAACAAATATATTGAAACCGTATGGGGGATGGGATACCGATGGATAAAATAAGAAATCTTTCTGTGCGAAAAACCATTCTTTTGTATATGGCGGTTGCCTTATTTTCCAGTTTTATGCTTTCGGCTGTCATTGTCAGAATTGCCGAACAGACACAAAGGCGTATCTGGTGGAAGTATATAGATAAAGAAGCATTGATCGAAGCGGAACAGAAAGCTCACGGTTATATAGTGGAGATTCCAAGACCCGGTTCTTATGAGATGACACAGTCAGAAGTTTTTGTGTCAGAACTTTGCGATTTTTTAGGGACTTATGCTGTGGTGATCTTGTCTATGGCAGGAAGCTGCGGGGCAGTTTTCCTCTTTTACCGGAACAAGTTAAGGCGGCCCATGGAAGAACTGGCGGAAGGCTCCAAAAAGATTGCAGAGAATCAGTTGGATTTTTCCATTTCCTATGAGAATCAGGACGAGATGGGCCGGCTTTGCAGGGAGTTTGAGCGGATGCGGGAACAGCTTGCCAGAAATAATCAGGCATTGTGGAAGGCCGTGGAGGAGGAAAAGATGCTGCGGGCGGCCATTGCCCATGATATACGCGCGCCCTTGTCCGTTTTGAAAGGGTATCAGGAAATGCTGACGGAATATCTGCCGGGCGAAGATATTGATCTGGGACAGGCAATGGAAATGCTGTCAGAAAGCGGACGCCAGATTGAACGTATGGATGCCTTTGTAGAAGCAATGCGGAAATTGAGCAGTTTGGAAAACCGGCAGCTGAACCCGGAGAGTATCTGCGCCGGACAATTGGAGAAGGATATTCAGGGTGAACTTGCCGTTTTGGAAAAAGAATATGGGAAACAATGTGTGTTGCAGGTGTCAGAATCAAAGGAAGAATTTTACGGGGATA
>CAJUGL010000111.1 GCA_910586515.1 uncultured Acetatifactor sp. | reverse complement strand
ATGCGTCAGAATACCAGCTTTATTTGCCGGACAAAAAGGAACTTCAGAAAAAACTTAAGGAATGGATCGCCGAGGAAGCAGGAGGTGAGGCGTCATGAAGATACAGTATCGACACCAGAAGTTTCAGGCGGATGCCGCCAAAGCTGTGGTGGATGTCTTTGCCGGACAGCCCTATTTGCCCCCCCACCTATATGATGGATCGCGGTAGCGGCAACTATCAGATTGGCGTGAATGAGGAGCGGGATTTCACTGGCTTCAGCAACCAACGAATCGTGCCGGAGCTTTCCGACCAGCGGATTCTGGAGCAGCTGAATAAAATCCAGCGCACTAATCAGATCAAGCCGTCGGACAAACTGGAGGGGCGGGCCAACGGCTACAATCTCACCATTGAGATGGAAACCGGTGTGGGCAAGACCTACACCTACATCAAGACCATGTTCGAGTTGAACAAGCACTACGGCTGGAGCAAGTTTATTGTCGTTGTCCCCAGCGTAGCTATCCGGGAGGGCGTATATAAATCCTTTGAGATGACCCAGGAGCATTTTGCTGAGGAGTACGGGAAAAAGATACGCCTTTTCATCTACAACTCTGCCCAGCTGACGGAGATTGACCGCTTTGCATCGGACAGTTCCATCAATGTAATGATTATCAACTCCCAGGCATTCAACGCTAAGGGTAAGGATGCCCGCAGGATTTACATGAAGCTGGACGGGTTCCGTTCTCGTCGGCCTATTGATATTATTGGCAAATACGCCGCCATGTTCGAGGAGGAATATGAAGATGTTCTAAGCAGTATGCAGCTTGACATTGGTGAAGATGAATATATCAAATATTTGCAGTCTATCTCTGCGGCAAGGACACACGCCGGATACTTCTCCATGGATGGCAAGGGTAAAATGGTAAACTCCAAAGTGGGCCGTAAGGAAACAACCTCCGACGACGTAAGCGCCTATGAGCTGATTACGAAGAACAAGGAGTTACTGCTGGATCGTGATCCGGCTCGGTCTCCTGTACGGTTTATCTTTTCCCATTCTGCCCTGCGGGAAGGCTGGGACAACCCGAATGTGTTCCAGATCTGTATAAAAAACATCTGTATGACCATATTGTTTATGACTCATCCGGAGAGCGGGACTTTGCTGCCGAACTTGATACAAATACGAATGTGGCGGTCTATATTAAGCTGCCGGATGGCTTTTATATCGCAACACCAGTCGGTCATTATAATCCGGACTGGGCTATCGCTTTTTATGAGGGAACCGTTAAGCATATTTATTTTGTGGCAGAAACGAAGGGGGCCATGAACTCCATGCAGCTACGGTTGATTGAGGAAGCTAAAATTCACTGTGCAAGGGAACACTTTAACGCTATCTCGGGTGACAATGTGGTGTATGATGTGGTAGACAGCTATAAAGCGCTTCTGGAGAAGGTCATGCGCTGACAGTTTTGTTACTTTGCGGGAAATGTTATTGTTTCACATATGAGACTGTGATTTCCCTCGAACAGCGCCATTGTGGGGGCTGGCCTGCATACACATATACTGCTGATTCTTCAATAGATAAAGTGATGCTGTTGGTGTTCTGGAAGAAGTAGACTTTTCATTTGTGTTATGTTATACTAACCACCAGAATAGAGGTAATGCCTGAAAGGTACCACATTAAGATACGGAGGGCAAAGAATGAGCAGCATATGGGGGTTCTTTGAAAATATTGACGAAATCGTATACGTTGCAGATACAGAGACTTACGAACTGATTTACATGAATAAAAAGGCGCGGGAGGTCTTTGGCCTTGGCTCCCTTGAGGAGGTTAAGGGAAAACCGTGCCATCTGATTCTCCGGAACAGCGCCGCCCCCTGTGCATTCTGCAGCAGATTTGCGCCCAAACCGGACTGCTTCGAGCAGCAGTATTTCCACCAGTACCTGAACCGGCATTTTCTGCTTCGCAGCACGATCCTGGAGGAAAACGGAAAGCGGTATCGTCTGGAGATGGCATTGGACATCAGTACCCAGGAGCGCCAAAAGAACATGATGCAGAGCGTCCAGAATCTGGAAGCCATCATCAATGAGGGACTCCGGGTGGCCCTGTTGGAGGAGACTCCGGACCAGTCACTGGAGGTGCTGCTGGGGTATCTGGGAAAGGCTCTGGAGGGAGAGCGGACCTATATATTCGAACGGAATGCGTCCGGCGGTGACGACAACACCTACGAATGGGTGGCTCCCGGGGTGCGCCCGGAGAAGGAGAATCTCCAGAATGTCCCTCCGGAGGTCTGCGCAAGCTGGTATCGGAATTTCAGCGTCGGCGGGCATATTGTCATCAACGATCTGGAGGATATCAGGCTGAGCGATCCCCTTCAGTATGAGAATCTGAAGCAGCAGGACATCCATTCTCTGGTAGTGGTTCCCCTGTATGACGACAACAGAATCATCGGCTTCTACGGCGTGGACAATCCGCCGGTAAAGTCCCTGGAGTATACGTCAAACATGCTTCAGACGGCGGCTTACTTTATCGTTTCCTCTCTGCGTCGCCGCAATCTGGTCAGGGAGCTTGAAAAACGCAGTTATGATGTTCTCTATGCCCTGAATGTGGATTATATAAGTATTTATCAGGCGAACTTCCTCACGGATAAATGCCGGATTTACAGGGAAAATAAATTTTCCGGGAAGGATCAGCCCTTCAGCTTTGAGGACAGCTATCAGGATGCCATGGAGCATTATATTTCCCGGTATGTGATTCCCAGAGACCAGGAACGGCTCCGCATGGTGACGAAAAAAGAGTATATTCTGGCACAGCTGAAAACAAAAAAGAAATTTTATGTCCGGTATCAGGTGAAGGATAATCTGCCCGGACTGAAAAACATGGAAATTCATTTTTCTGCCGCCGGGTGGGGAACGGAAGAACAGGGCGCGATTTTTGCCCTGCGGGATGTGAACGCCGTGGTGGAACAGGAGGAAAGATATAAATCGGAAGCACGGCAGAGTCTGGAGGATATTCTGGAGGGCGCCAGGACCGGCATCTGGACCATTGAACTGGAGGAGGGCTGTGAACCCCGGATGTATGCGGACAGGACCATGCGGATGCTTCTGGGAGCGCCGGAGGATATGGGGCCGGAGGAATGCTACAGGCACTGGTATGAAAATATCCAGCCGGACTATCTGAATATGGTACAGGACGCGGTAAAGGAGATGTTGGAAGAGGGACGTTCCGAAGTGGTGTATCCCTGGAAGCATCCTGTTCTGGGAAAAATATATGTCCGCTGCGGCGGCGTACCGGACAGAAAATTCAAAAAGCCCGGCGTCTGTCTCAACGGATACCACCAGGATATCACGGAAATCATGCTCACCCGGAAAAAGCAGGAACAGGCCATTATGGAGCTGCTTGAGAAGGTGAGAAGGGCGAATTCGGCCAAGAGCGAATTCCTCTCCCACATGTCCCACGATCTGCGCACGCCGATCAACGGAATTCTGGGCATGCTCACCATTATGGAGCACCGCCGGGAGGATTTTGGGAAGCAGAAGGACTGCATGGAGAAAATACGCGTGTCCACACAGCATCTGCTGTCCCTTGTCAACGATGTGCTGCAGGTCAGCAAACTGGAGAGCGGTCTGCCTGCTGCTGTGGAGGAATCCTTTGACCTGCGGGATACATTGGAGGACTGCCTTACGATTATGTTTCCTCATGGGGAGGAGGCGGGCGTCCGCCTGGTACTGGAGGAGACGGATCTGCATCACAGCAGGCTCATCGGCAATCCTCTGCAGGTGAGACAGATTCTGACGAATATCATAGACAATGGGGTGAAATACAACCGCCCAGGGGGGGTTGTATCGATCCATGCAAGGGAGCTTTCCTGCGGGGACGGTTATGGACAATATCAGTTTGTGATAGAAGACAACGGAATCGGCATAGGAGAGGAATTCCAGAAACATATTTTCGAGCCTTTTACACAGGAAAATCAGGGGGCAAGAACCCATTACAGCGGCGTGGGCCTGGGCATGTCCATTGTAAAGAAACTGGTTGACCAGATGGAAGGCACGGTAGAGGTGGAGAGCCAGATCGGGAAGGGAAGCCTGGTGAGAGTCACGCTGCCCATACGCATTGACACAAAGGGACACACCGGGACTGGGGAGCCGGAGCAGAGTGCCCTTGCGGATATCACGGGAATGCATGTTCTTTTGGTGGAGGACAACGAGGTCAACTGCGAGATTGTGAAATTTATTCTGGAACAGGCGGGGGCTTCTGTGGTCACTGCAGCCGACGGAAAAGCCGCAGTGGATGCGTTCAGAACATCGTCCCAGGGAGCATTCGACTGCGTCCTCATGGATCTGATGATGCCTGTGATGAGCGGTTTTGAGGCAGCCCGCACCATCCGCGGCCTTGACAGGGCGGATGCGCGGAAAGTACCCATCATAGCCCTGTCGGCCAATGCATTTGAGGAGGACATCGCGATGGCAAAGGATGCAGGAATGAACGAGCATCTGGCAAAACCGGTGGACATGGGCAGAATGTTTCAGGTGATGCGGCGGCTGAGAAGGGATGTTTCCGGTGGGGGCTGAGGCACAGCTGCCGGAAAGCAGCTTTCATACATGCTCGGGTGGGACGGAAACTGGAAGAGATCGGCCGGGAGCCGGTCAGTTTCCAGGATCCCCGGCTGCCATTCGGCCTGACAGGGAATTACGGAGCTGCCGCCCTCTGTTCTGCTTATTCTTAATCAAAACGATCTTTTTTTAACGAACAGTTAAATTTAACGCCCAGGCAAAACAACAGTAAAAATCTGAAAAAAGCCAGAGTTT
>CAJUGL010000110.1 GCA_910586515.1 uncultured Acetatifactor sp. | reverse complement strand
TTTGGGTGGCTCTCAAGCTTTAAATTGGTGGCTCCCAAGCATTAGAATAATCAGTTTGGTTGTCATCAACGCATAGAGGCGCAATGAACGGTCAAATTTATCTTTAAAAGGAATAATGGTACTCCCATAAAAAATCAATCCCTCACCTTCCCCGCTGTTCGTCACATAGGACAACTGGTGTGGGGAGATATTGAGCTGCTTCGCCAAGATCTGTCTGTCCCCTGCCGCCTGGTTCAGCATATAAATGAAGTCCGAGTTTTCAAAAATATTCTCAATTTCCCGGCTTGACAGCAAATCTTTGATGTTCTGCGTAATGCCTGTCGGGATTCCTCCCCATTTCCTGAAACGCTTCCAGATTTCCACTGAATATGCCGCCGTCTGTTCTTCTTTTAAAAGCAGATGGAACTCGTCAATATAGTATCTGGTGGACTTATGGGAAGCACGGTTGACGGTGACACGGTTCCACACCTGATCCTGCACAATCAGCATCCCCAGCTTCTTCAATTGTTTCCCCAAATCCTTAATGTCGAAGCAGATGATACGGTTTTCCAGCTCCACATTGGTTTGATGGTTAAACACCTTCAAAGAACCATTTACATAGATCTCCAATGCTGTTGCAATCCGCTGTGCCTGCACTTCCTTCTGTTCCCGGAGGCACTGGTATAAATCCCCAAGCACCGGCATGTTCTCTGGAACCGGATTCTCGAAATATTTCTGGTACACAATCGGCAGGCAGCGGTCAATGACCGATTTTTCCTCCGCTTCAATGCCGTTCCTTACCCCCATAATCAGCTCGCACAAAGATAAGATAAAATCGCTTTTCACCCCTAACGGGTTATCATCGTCCGAATAATCCATGTTGATGTCCATCGGATTAATATAGTCACGGCTCGTAGCAGAGATATGAATCACCTGCCCACCCAATGCATGGACAAGGGGATAATACTCTCCCTCCGGATCTCCAATAATGATGTCGTCCTGCGTGGCAAAGAAAGCATTGGTAATCTCCCGTTTCGCTGAAAAAGATTTACCGGAACCAGGCGTACCGAGTATCAGGCCGTTCGGGTTTTTCAGCTTCTTCCGGTCTACCATAATCATGTTGTTGCTCAACGCATTTAAGCCGTAATATAACGATTCCCCTGCCATAAATAATTCCTGTGTGGTAAACGGGACGAAAATCGCCGTAGATGTGGTAGTCAGCGCACGTTTAATGGGGACTAAATTCAATCCCAGCGGGACGCTGCTCATCAGTCCCTGCTCCTGCATATAATCCAGGCGGCGCAAGGAGCAATTATATTTCTGCGCAATGCCCGCCGTCTGGAATACGGCATTGTCCAGCTCCTGCTTTGTCTTTGCTGTATTTAAGAACAGCGCCGTTACAAGGAACATCCTCTCATTCCGGGACTGCAAATCTTCCAACAGCCGCTTCGCTTCCCCTCCATAAGTATTGAGGTCAGAGGGGATGATGTCCATATCATACCCGGAACGTACTGCCTTCTTCTGCTCCTCGATCTTCATCCGGTTAATGTCCGTCACCTTGCTTTTCACCAGCTTGATCGCCTTCATCTGGTCTAAGGACTGGATATGGAGGTTTACCATCAGATTTCTGTCCATATCCAGGAACTCCGCAAGCATCTTATCCGTCAGCTCCGGGGCAAGTATCTGTAAGTAGGACGCCGCCCCAAGGGTATCCCCCATCTGGAAATCCTTCCCGTTCCTGAATACAAAACTGGTGGGCGCAATGAAATCCTTCGTCCCCATCCCGGTACGCAGCACATTATCATAGGAAAATTGAAACGGCGTGTTTTCCTCCGGGTTAAAAGTTTCATACAGCACCTGCAGGCGTTCCTCTCCATTTAAAGGATAAGCAGATACGCCAAGCACCTTGAAATTATTCAGAATATCCGCTTCAATCCGTTCCAGCTTCGGTTTTGCTTCCCGGATGTTGTCCGCTTCAATCCCAAATGTGATATACTTCGTGCGGACAAGCCCATTATTGCCCTTCGCAAGCTGGTTTTTCAGCATCTGCGCATACTCCATCCGCACATCGTCAAAATCATCGTTCTGCGGCTTGATCTGGATGATGGATTCAAACTCTTTCATGTTGCTGTGATGGTTTACAAAAGATAGCTGAAAATGGATGGTGCTGTCAAAATAATTGAGGAAATCGCACCAGTTCTCAAAAATAGCGTTCTTGTCCTCATTCTGCGCCAACTGGTAGTTAATATCATAGAACCGAATGGTCTTGGAATAATATTTATCCTGCACCCGGCAGATCCCGTCCTTCGCCATCTCCCGGTAGGGGATAGACTGCTGTGCGGAAATCTGTTTCTCTTTTGCTTTTTTCGCCTTTGCCGTATCCCTGCCTTTATGTGCCGACGTATTTCCTGCACTGGATTTATGTGCCGACGATGCCGGATGTGGTTTTTTCTTAGAAACGGCTTTCTTTTTCTCCGCTTTCTGCTTTGCAGCCTCCCTCTTTGCCTCTTTCTCTGCTTCACGGGCGGCTTTCAATTCTGCTTTCCGGTCTGCTTCCTCCTGGATCTTCCTTAACTTCTCTGCCTCTTTCGCCGCTTTCTCCATCGCCTTTTTCTCACGGCGGGTGAGTTTTCTGTTGATTCCTGTGCTGCCGCCCGTCCCGGAATAAGCGGGATTGTTTTCAAAATCTATGTAATCATCCTCCGGCCCGTCCAGCCAGTCATCCAGATTGATTGCATCCTCTTTGCCCGTCACCCGGACCGGCTGTCTATTTTCTCTTTTTCTTCCCATGCGCCCCTCCCCCTTTCTTCTGTTTTGTCTCTATTTTTCTTTCCTCCATCTCGTAGATATTATTTGTTTCATACCTCCGGACTGCCGGCTTTTTCAGCTTCACATTGATGATATTCAAAAGAACCTTCTCAAGCGGCATCCCGTCCTTCTCATACATGGCGAACAAAAATGCCGGGAGCATGAAAAGCACCATGCCCGTTGCCGCATTGCTCGTCCCGATATAATTTTTCGTGAGGAAATAAAAAGGCAGCCCCACAGCCGCCGCAATCACAAGGCAGACAAGCTGCCTCTTTGTAAGGTTCAAAACCACCTTATTCTTAATCTTCGTCAAATCTTTTGGCACGGATACAAATGCCATCTATCAATCACTCCTTCCTGGCAGGCGCGTAATCTGCAAAATCCTTTACCGTATAAAATATCCGCTTGTTGTTCACCCACCGCTGAAGCTGGCGGGTAATCTTTGGCGCACTTGGCCGGTCATAGACCATCACATACGGGGAGAATCCCATATCACGCAGAGTTTCCACACGGTACAAATCCTGCTCATGGCTGCTCCCATAATTCGTAAGCACATAGACCTGCCGTTTCCGTTTATCCTTCACTGCCGTCAATTCTAAAAACCTCTGGAAATGCCCCGTCAAATCCTCGTCTGGATTGTCCCATGCAAAATGAACCGCCTTTGTGCGGACTTTATTCAAAAGTGAAACATTGTCCGGGTTGACCAGACGTATGTCCAGCCCCTGGGAGAAATCCACCCAGGCCCGGCTTTCCGCAAGCTGCTGTATCAGCTTTTCATGTTCCGGGCAGGCCAGAAGGTTCGCATCCATCAACTTTATCTCTTTCTGCCCATCCCAAAATTCAGACAGATCGGCAACTTGTACACTCCTTCTCCCTTCTTTGCCGCTTACAATGCAGAACCCACAGTTCCGGGGGCATCCACGGCTTAAAAAGCCATACGCCGTATCCGGAAACTGCGGATATAAGCCGTAATCCGGATAACTATGCTCCATTGCATCCGGCAGGCATTCCTTCATGCCATAGCCTGTGCCGCCCATGATTACCTTCCCGGCATTCCTGACAGTAACCGTGTCTTTGGAATAGGTGTCTGTAAACACCCTGCTTTTATAAACCACGTCATACCTGCCTTCCGGTTTCCACCACTCCACAGAATGCCCCTGCGCTTTATGGTAAGCCGACAGCTTCATCAGGCACAGGTTCGGCCAGTTATGGGAATCCACGTCTATCAGTCCAATCTTCAAAAAATCCCCCTTCCTGCCGTCTAATGCGCATTGAACACTGCCTTGCTCAAGCCGCTTGTTTTCATCAGGCTGAAACAGAGGACCACGGTATAAGCCGCCACCCCGAACAGCGCCGAATGCATGTTGTCTGAAATCTGGATGGTTGACACCAGCACTGCATAAATGCCGACGCACACCATCATAAAGAACCCCTGGAACCCAAGCGCCAGGAGCCCACGGAAATAATTGTTCCCCACCTGCCCCCATTCCCGGTTGGAGAAGGTTGCAAAGGGGATTGGCGCAACCGAAGTGTAAAGGTAGATCTCTATCATACGCCCGTACAGAAGCACCGTAATCACTACGGACATAATCTTCATGCACAGGCTGACCAGCATGGTTTCCAAAGCTAACACCACAAGCTCCCCGATCTCCATTGATTCCATCGTCGTTTCCATCGTTTCTATCATGGAATCTATATTAATGGCAGTCTGTGAGTTGATGGCGCCGCCTGCGGCGCTCACCACATGCTGCCCCACGTCAAAGACTGCCATTGTTATCGTAAAGGTATTGCTGACCAGATACACAGCCACCCACATCTTGAAGAAATACTTGAAAAACATCCAGGTATCTATCTCGTGCATACTGTTTTTCTCCGTCAGCATGGAGATCAGCTCATAGCAGAGGACAAACGTGATGATCATGCCTGCAATCGGCACGATCACCGAATTTGAAAGATTCTGTATCAGGCTGAAAATGCTCCCGTTCCATCCCTGCGGCGTCTGCCCAACCTGCGCGGCAATCTCCCCGGTTTTCTCATTGACATCCATGAACATTTCCGTTAGGTTGGACGTTACCATCCCGGTCAAAAGCTCCCTCATCCACTTTTCGATTGCCTCAAAAATGCCATCGAACATGAGTGAGTCCCCTTTCCATTATTAGCTGAACAGGTTTCCAAGAAGCGGGATCAACTGTGTGCCGATAAGGACAACCCCACCTCCGGCCATCAGTTGTGTTATCCCCAATTAGTAGGAACAATACAGCTTTCTGGCGGGCG
>CAJUGL010000109.1 GCA_910586515.1 uncultured Acetatifactor sp. | reverse complement strand
CCTGACGACCAGGGATTTATTTTTTCCGTCCACATATATGGTTTTCTGTACATAGACTGGAGTTGGGGTTATGGGACATTTTTGCGACAATAAACTGAAAAACAAACTGCGTTTCAGACTCAAAAGCAGAATGCTGACAATCTGCAGGAAAATGGAGCTTTCGGAATACGACAGATATGACATCGGAGACATGAGAAACCGGATTGAGGTGGATGAAAAGAAACTGGAGAGCTTTTTTGCAGACCATGTGATTGACTACTGTTTTGCTGTTTTCAGTATTGCCGCAATGGGCATAATGATGCTGTCCATCAGCTGGCCCCTTGCCATATTTGGGGCGGTTGGCATGGGGATTACCTTCGTATCTTCGAATGTGGTGGGAGCCAGACTGAATGCGCTGTCAGACAGATACCGGACGGATTACGGGGAATTTGAGGGGACAATTCTGCATTCCCTGCATAACTGGAAGGAAATCAAGGCCAACGGCCTGGAAGAACAGCAGGCCGGGTTACTGGATGCAAAATGGAAGGAAATTGCGGAATGCATAAAAAAACAGGCTGTCTGCAGATATCTGGCGTCAGGCTTTGTGGCTTTGAACTTGTTTGTGGTCACACGCCTGGGCATGTAATTATTTGGAGGGCTGTTGGTTTTCCGTGGACTTATTGACGTTGCATCCCTCCTGGTATTTATCACCTACTATGATAAACTGCGGAGCGAGACGGATGTGTTGAGCAGCTCCATTGTCCGGTTAAAGGAAGATGGACCCATGATAGAAAGGGTTCTGGAGATATTACACAAAAATACATCTTCCGCCGGAAGACAGGCTGCCGGACGCAAAGGAGTTCTGGAGGTTCAGGGCGTCAGTTTCGGGTACAAAATGGAAAAGAAGCATTCCATGGAAGAGGAGCATTCCATGGAGATAGGGCATTCCATGGAGATAGGGCATTCCATGGAAGAAGGATTTTCCACGGAAGAAGGACATTCTATAGAAAAAGGCCTCTCCATGGAAGAGAATATCCCGTGTGACATAAGTTTCCGGGTACCGGAAAAGAAGCATATCGTAATTGTGGGAAAAAGCGGATGCGGCAAAACCACAGGAGATCTGGGAGATGTCCGAAAAGGCAAGAAGCAAGGCGATATCCGCAGTTATGCAGTTTAATCTGTCCGTTGCAGAAAACCTGCGTCTGGTAAAGCCCGACGCTTCACAGGAAGAGCTGAAGGAAGTATGTCAGGCGGCGAATATCCATGAAGTGATACAGGAGCTGCCTCAAAAATACGACACCCTGATCGGGGAAAGGGGCGTTAAGCTCTCGGGAGGACAGCTGCAGCGCCTGGCCATTGCAAGAACTCTGCTTAGGGATCCGGATATCATTGTGTTTGACGAGGCCACATCCGCTTTGGATAACGAGAATGAAAAGGCGGTTCTCTCCGCAGTCCGCAGCCTGTCGGACAAAAAGACGATCCTGTCCATTGCCCATAGATTCGCTACTATTGTGGCTGCGGATGAGGTGATTTTTCTGAAAGAGGGAAGGGTGGCGGCCCAGGGAACGGTAGCGGAATTACTGGAAAGCTGCGAAGACTTTCGGGCTTTGCAGCAAATCGGTTAAATGGGGCTGTATCAGCCGGACCTGTGTTCAGGCGGGGGGATATATCTTCCGCCCGCTTGCCGCAGGGCTGTTTCTGCTTTTCTGTTACCTGAGATAAAACAGATAAATAAAGAAGAATCTCAAAAAGTATACTTTTTGAGAAACATCCCTGTACCGCAAAACTGGCTTTATTCTAATACATATTTAATAAAAAATCAAGTGGATAAACATAATTTCTTTGGTAATTCTATCCGGATATTTTATTCTATTTTAAATTCTCAAAAAGTATACCTTTTAGAAAAGCGTCCCGACTGCCGTTGGTCCTGAGGAAAAGAGGGCAGGGAAATGGGAACGGACACAGTGTGCAAGACGGTGCGGCAGTACGGCAGGGAAGCGCTTGCGCCGGAGGACATGGAAATGCTGCGGGAAGTGGCGGAAGGCTATCGTCTCGTGAAAAACCATGTATATGACCGTTACGGAGGGAAGGGCGGCCTGTCAAAGATCTATCCGGGATACACTGTCCAGAACGAGATGACAAAAAGCGGCCTGCGGGCGCAGCTGGGCATGCCTTCCGTATACTTCTACTTGGCTGTCTTTGACGCGCTGGGAGATATCAAGGCTCAGTGGACCAGGACAAAAACGAAAATTCAGAAGCTGGTGGGCCTGAATGAGCACCTGACAGAGGAAGAAAAGCATTATCTCAGATTCCTGCTGAAGATTCCCAACGCCTTTGAGGCGGCGCTGAACCGGGGGGAAATCCGTCTGCCCAAGGAGATGCAGAAGAAGCACGACGGGCTTGCCGCTTCGGTGGACGGGGAGAAGCTCCGCCGCTATCTGCGCAGACAGGTGAGGAAATACCATGAGGCGCATCTGCGCACGGATGCCGCAGCCGGGTTTTCCGCAGCGGAACGGGCCTATCGGTATGGGGATCATGGGATTTACCTTTCCACAAAACAGAACCGGAAGAGGGTCTTTGTTCCGCTGACGGACAATAACCGATACGACAGCCAGATTTACGTGAAGCTTATCCCGGAAAGCGGCAGGATTGAGATTAATGTGCCTATTCAGGTATCGGTGCGCAGCCATGGAGATTACGGCAGTGAGGTAGGTCTGGCCCTGGGGATCTTTACCATGCTGACCACGGACCAGGGGCATTGCTACGGGGAAGCGCTGGGAGAGATGCAGACGGAGTATGCCCAATGGGTGAGGGAGAGGACAGCGGGTTATAACCGGAGCCGAACCGCGAATCCGGGCAGGAAAAAGTACAATGAGCAGAAACGCCGGCGTCAGGAGCGGATACACGGCTATATCAATCAGGAGCTGAACCGGCTCTTCCGGGAAGAAAAACCCGGAAGGATATACATGGTAAAGCTGCCGCCGCCCAAGGCAGGAGGAATCAACCCGAAAATCAACCAGGGAGTAACCCTCTGGCAGAGAGGCTATATTCGTAACCGGCTGGCCCTGAAATGCAGAGAAAACGGAGTGGAGCTGGTGGATGTGCTGGGGAAGGATGTCAGCAGCGAATGCAGCCGCTGCGGGGGAACCGGAGAGAAGAAAGAGGGAATGTTCACCTGCGTCCACTGCGGACAGACCATGGAGGAGAAGGTCAACACTGCCAGGAACGTGCTGAAACGGGGTCAGGCGGGGAAGACGGTCAACAAATAAGAAAGAGGCAAAAGCGTTTAATTAGAGAATAATTACTGAGCTGAAAAGTTTGTCGGATGCCCGGGGATATTCAGGGGCAGGAAGATCAGCAAAGGGATCCAAAGAGATCATAAGTGTTATTCCGCATTTTATTTACTTCCAACTTCAGTATACTTCCGTCAAATTTAATAAAGCCCCGGCCTCAAATAAAATGACGTTTACTCCGTCAAATTCTTTGATACCGGGGTTTCTGTATGTTATCATTACCTTATAGCATTGGAAGAATATTCTACTGAAGAAGGAGGGCCCATTGAAAAAGACAGGTCCACCCTACCAAAGTCGCCCTGTCTTTCTCCCGACAGCACCAGAAGCCATGCCCCTTTGTGCTGCTAACAATACTATGATAACAGTTATCTTTAAAGAATGCAATGTCTTTTCTCAAAAAGAGTATGACCGTATGATGGATGGGATACAGCTCCACCAGGCTGTATGTACCTGCGGGAAAAAGGGATGCCTTATCCGTTATGGCCACTATACACGCTGTGTTAAGCTCAACTGTGTTCTGGTCAGGCTTACTGTCCAGCGTGTATTCTGTACGGAATGCAGGACCTCCCATGCCCTCATCCCTTCCATCCTTGTCCCTTACTCCCAGGTTCCCCTCCATGACCAGCAGCAGATCCTTGACCTGGTGGAAAAAGGGCAGGATCCGGAGCATGTTCTGGAAAACAACAACCTCATAGATGAAAACAACGTGAAATATATCCTGCGCCAGTTCAGAAAGCACTGGAGGCAGAGGCTCCTGTCGGCAGCGCTTAACATCATGGACAGCCTGACCGTTCCCTGCCTCTCCATTTATTCCAGGCAGTTCATGCAGGTTCGCCGGACCCGGAATAAACTGTTCACCTGCACCAACACAGCCTGACCTGACTTCTTCCGAATATTCCTCTAAGATGGTACCATGGTACGAAAAAATTGTACCAATGGCATGCGGGATATGCCATAACCAATCGAAGGAGGTCATTGTGATGACATTTGATGATGTATTTGAACGCCTTGGCGCCATTGACAGGGCAGCCGCTTCCCTTCTGGCGGCAGCCGGGTTCCATTCGGACAGGGGGCTTTCAGGGACAGTGCGCCCGCTGATGGACCCGGCAGAAGACATTTTTCTGCGTGAGTTTACAGAAAACCTGCTGGAATCCCTGGAACTGCTCCATGAAGAGCTTGCCTACCTGGGCAGCCCCGTCTCCGGGGAGTACCGGCTGGAGCCCCTTCCTGACGGCCGTTACGGATTTTTTGACAGGAACGGGACAGCCCACAGGCTCTCCTGCGGCAGAGTCCTGGAGGCAAAAATCCATGACCGGTACGGCAGGCTGCGCTGGGCAAGATGCCGGATCGAACATGATGGTTCCGATTATTATCTGTGGGGACATATGGCTCTCCCCCTTGCCGGCCTTACCGTAAGGGAACGGGAGGTGACACCATGACTTTTGATCAGAAACAGAAAACAGCCCTTTTCCGTTACAGTGTCATCGCCCCGCTGGAGTCCGGCACCAGTGACCCGTCCATAAGCAATAATGAGTTCTTCCGCCGGGCCGCAGAAAAATCCTATACGGACCCGGAGGGGAAAACCGTAACCGTCGGTGCCTCCACCATTGAGAAATGGCACCGCGCCTATAAAAAGGGGGGATTTGACGCCCTGTTCCCGCAAAGCAGGAAAGATGAAGGAGAAAGCCGTAAGCTTGACCAGGATCTCCAGTCCCGGATCCGCTTCCTGATGAAGGAACACCCGCGCATCACAGCCGCTGAAATTCACCGCACCCTGCTGTCGGACGGACATATCCACATCGGCCAGGTCTCCCCTTCCA
>CAJUGL010000108.1:2860-5198 GCA_910586515.1 uncultured Acetatifactor sp. | reverse complement strand
GAGCCCGTGTTCACGTCACCCCGGCCGGAGGCTCGGCTCCTTTCTCTGTTTTTACAAATCCGTATAATACCGGAACATCCTCTTTACCTCGTCCCGCTTAAGCGCCTGCTCCACTGTGAGCCCATTCTCATCACAATACCTGTCCACAAAGTGCCGGAACCGGATATTATGCCTGTATTCATTTTCTATCACTTCCTATCACCTCCGTGCGATCAGCTCCGTTATGTCCGTCCATTCCTTTCCCTGGTAACGGTAACAATATATCTTTGGCGTATTGTCCGCATAAATAGTATCCTCGCTGACCAGGCTGTCCTCTGCCGGATCCCTGTCCCGGGTGCCATAATCTATCACCCTCCTGCGCCCGTTTTTCCCCAGGACTGCACTCACCCTCCCAATGGACAGCCCTACCTCCGCTCCGATCTCCTTCAGGCTCTTTCCCTCATCATGGAGACGGAGCATCTTCTCAAGCCTCTTCCCGTCATCCTGTCTGCGCAGCATCCCCATGTCCGACAGATACTCGCATACCGTCCCAACTGCGTATCCTGCTGCCTCTGCAATCTCTTCCCGGTTGGATCCTGCAAGGTACATCCTCCGGATGAGCTCCCTGTTCTCCCGCTTCCTCCTCTGCGCCTTTGTCAGGTGTGCCTCCATTCTGCCTCCTTTCCGGGAAGCCTCCCACACAAAGGGAGCTCCCCGCGCTGTCTGTTTACTGGTATCTATGTGATATGTTGGCCAAAAGGCTGTTTATACTGTGTGCCGCTCAGAATAGTTTCATCTGCCCGTCACACTGCCCCTTCCTGGGCTTTTGTGGGAGATATCCCTTCTCATTTTCCTGGAATGCGTCCATCGGGTTATAGGCAAAATCATGGCACCTGTTCGGCGACTTTGCCGCCGCCTCGCTGATCATTTCCTCCCGCTTCCCGCACCAGGGGACATTGTTTACCGTCAAATAGCCGCAATACCTGCAGTACTGCCTCATCCCACCACCTCCGCCATGTCATAGATTGTCATCTGCCGCGCCGTGCTGTAATTCATCCAGACCGTTTCCACCCTGGGGCTCCCATGCTCCGCACAGCTTTTAAAACGCTTCTTTGTCCACCCTTGGAGATAGTCATTATACAGTTCCGACTCGTAGCCGGAGACCATCACCTTCTTCAATTGCTCAATATCTCCTTCTCCAGCTGCTCAAAGTCATAATCCTGATGCATATACTGGTTAAACTGCCCTCCCTGCTGCCTGTCCGGCTTTTTCTTCTCCTGCTCATAGTTGGCATCCAGATAGTCAATGTAGCCGGAATTAAAAAAAGTGCTCCCGTTCTTGTAATGCAGGTCGAAGTCCACGCTGTCAACATAGCTGACATAACGCTCCAGCGCCCGCTTCATTTCCTCTCCGCCAACCTTTAATAGCTTCCTTTTCTGTGCGTCGGAAACGCTCCCTTTCCCCTTTTTGCAGGGATACAGCTTCCACAATTCCTCAAACAGTGCATGGGCTTTTTCCATGCACATAGTATTATTATCTTCTCTACTCTTCTTTTCTTTACTCTGTGTATTTCCGGCGTCATTTTCTGTATTTCTTCCGTCGGAAATTGATTTTATGACTACATTTTTATTATTTTCGCCAACACTGATTAAGAGGTACTCTTTGATCAGTTCCACCCTTTCCCGCTTGGACGTAGCCTTTAAGTATCTTTTCTGCACCCCGGAGGACGTCAAGATACCAAACTTTTTGAAAAGATTTTCTGAAAAAATGTTCCTCCTGATACAGGCCGACACTATATCATTGACCAGGTTTTTACTGTCACCTGTCATACCGTTTTCCGACATAAAAAGCAACAGCACATCATTGTTCCATTCACAGTAATAACCACGCTCTCCATAAATTTTCTGCCAGAGCTTGACAACCACCGCAAACGCTTTAAGTCCATACTCAGCCTGTACCAACTTTACCTCATCATCCAGGTGGCAGTAGAGCTCAAAGTAGTCAAGGCCGACCTTGTAGTCTCTCCCTTTTGCCATTCCCGTGATAATCCTCCATGCTCCTGACGGCAGGCGGCCAGGCCGCCTGCTGCCAGGCAATAAATAAGACTGTCCTTATGAGATCACCGTGAACATATCCCCAAACTCAGCAAGCTCATCCTGCAGGTATGCCCTGATATTCTCCATGGCCTCATTCTTCCAGGCCCCGCCGTCTGCCTCGAAAATGGCACACTGCACTCCGTCCCGCCCGTCATCGCGCATCCGGAATACAAACGCGCTCTCCGGCTGGTCCACCTCCACAAATGTCCGGAAAGGCTGCAGGTGTACCGGGTTGGGGACAATGCACTGCTCCTTGCTGGCAA
>CAJUGL010000108.1:0-2760 GCA_910586515.1 uncultured Acetatifactor sp. | reverse complement strand
CTAATGATTGGTATGTTTTCCATCTTTCTCCTTCCCGCCGGATCGACCGGCCCCTCTTTCTTTTTCCTTTCTGAGCACCCTGTTTATCTCACTCTGCATCACCCTGCGGTAAGGATGGTCTCCAAAATCAAATGCCACAAGGTGGCGGGACATCTGCCCGGACACCTGCTGCCACAGCCCCGCATTCTTCACAGGCAGGCCTTTTGCGTTCATCCACCCGTTTCCTTTCCACCGCTCCAGCCAGCTTCTTTCATCTGGCCCGTCCTTCTTTTTTTCTGTCGCGTTTAAAACATGTTCGCATTGAGTATTTACCCGTACAGAACAGGTTTTTGTAAGGATGGAAAAAGCCGCGGCCAGCAGTTCCAGCGTCAGGGCATTTTCCGTTGTTTCCTCACGCCACAGAAAGCCGCTCCTTGTCTCCGGGACTTCCTTTCCGGTGATATACTCCACCAGCCATGCCCCGGCTGCCATCCCGGCCCGCGGTCCCTTGATGGTGGTCTCTATGTAGATGCTGACATTAAAGATGCTCATCCTGCCGCCGACCTCCCTTCCGGCGCGAAAACAATCCCATATACCCGGTACATCTGCCGGAACGATACAGCCCCAATCTGGTGCGCTATGGTATGATGGAGCCTGCACAGGCAGATCTTCCGGTACCCGGAATCATCCACCTGCCGCCGGTCATTCCCCATCCCGATGGCGTCCTCATGGTGTATCTCCCCAGGCCTGCCGCAGACAGCGCACTTTTTATACAAAAGGCAGGCATAAAGGTACCTGTTTATGTCGTCCGTCCGCTCCAGGGCATTCTCTGAGAGCGGGATCCCGTTCTCCAGGGCATAGTCCAGAATCACATTGATAAACTCCCTGGCCTCGTCCATGGAGCAGTCCGACAGGTGGATATACTCCCTCCCCGTCCTGCAGATATAAAGGTACTTAAGCCACTGCTTCTGCTCCTCAGGGAGGTACCCCGTATAGTCGGATATATCCCGCATGGTGGCATAGGCCTTTTTCCTCTGCTCCGCGGAAATGTGCCTGCCGTCGTCCAGGCGCAGCTGCGCACTGCGGATTTCCTTTTTCTTTATAAGGCCCCCGATCCGATCCGGCACCGACACCACCAGCTCCGTGCCCGCACTGCTTTCCCTGTACCCCCTGATCTCTACGGCTGTATGCACCTGCTGCCACCCTGCCCTTTCCCCTGTAAAGGCTCATATCTCTTATTCTCATAAGTGTCTCCCTTCCGGATGCATTCCAGGTAGGCCTCCTGCACCTGCCTTTCCGGGAAGAGGCCCTCCCGCAGGATGGCGCCCCTTTCCCCGCGCTCCCCGAAAAACTCCAGCATGACAGCCTCCTCCGCCTCCAGGAATACCAGCACGCTCCGCGCCGTGTCATAACACGCCTTGGCGCGGGAATACCGGCCGTTCCCCATATGCACCCGGAATAAGTCCGGCTGTTCATAAAGCTTGTCCATCAGCGCCTTTCCTTCCAGCATCCTTCCGCCCTTCCTATTTCCCGTTCCTCTGCTCCAGCATGGCGGAGACCGCCAGCACCTTATCCACATATTCCGAGAGCTCCCCCTCTGAGAGCCTCTCCCGGATCCGGGACTCCCCGTGGTAGCGCATCAGGGCAGCCTCCAGATCCTCCCCATCCTCCACCAGCTCCGCCAGGTAGTCCACGGCCACCCTCATGCACCCCTCTGTGTCCTTAAGGTCTTCCACCCCGAGACGCTCCATCCGGTCTTTATGCCACTTCCCGGACACCTGCATGATGCCGGTGCAGCCGTCGTTTTCCGCCTCCGGGTCAAAGCGGCTCTCCACCCAGCAGACTGCCTGGATGGTCTCCGGGCAGATAGAATACTGCCGCCCCAGCTCCTCAGAAATCCCGGCCACATCCTCCGGGACCTCTACTGCCTCCTCCTCCCCTGCCGCGGCCACAGAGGGCAGGAGGCAGGCATCAAATACCATCAGCGCCGCCATAAGTACGGCGGTCAGCTTAACCATTATTTTCATTCCACTCTTCTCCTTCCTCCGGGGGATCGGGGTATTCCTCTGTTTCCATGCTTAAAACCCTCTGCATCCCCGGGTACCCCCTTCCCAGGTGGGTATACAGACCGCCGATTCTCAGGGGGAGCTCACTCTCATACCTTACGAGTCTCTTTGCCCTCTTTCCACGGTTTCCGTTTATGTCTTCCCTGACCACCTTATAGACATATAAAATCATCTGCTCTCCTTTCCGCACAGGCCTGTCCATCTGGGAACCGCCTAAGCGGTTTCATCCTTAGTCTTTTTCTTTGGCTCCGTCCAATACTTAAAGTCCTCTACCTTGCCCCCCATCTGATGTGCAAGCTGCTGGGCCAGTGACCGCATGAAACTTTCTGCTGTAAGAGTTGTCATTTTATCAGTTTCCCCCATGGTTTCTAACCTCCTTTTTGAAGTCTATGTCTGACTGGTTGTACACCTTTCCTGATCTAATCCATCTAGGCAATTTCATGAAGTCCTGCTGCCACAATTAGATAAAAAAGTGTGCATTTAATAAAAGCACCCGATTTTCGATAAGTGCCTTGAACTTTTAACCCCCTTATAGGTGCCGGCGTCAACAAATGCCCGTTAGTATAATCGATATTACCGAAGAAAACTAACTTTCTTCTACTACTGATCTCATACCTGGATCAGCCGCTCCTTTTTCCTCATACAAAACCAAATATTCCCGCCCACGCTCTTTCATAGAAAGACCATCTACTAATTTTCTTATACGTGCAAGCCG
>CAJUGL010000107.1 GCA_910586515.1 uncultured Acetatifactor sp. | reverse complement strand
TCCTCTTCCAAGACTTTCAGGGCTTCCCTTCCAATGTCTTCCAACACCTCAAGCCACCAGATATCGCCGTCACTGGTAGCCGCAACAGCCAGCGACAGCCTCCGGGCAGGACTCACCAGAAGGTAACTCTCAAACTGCTCCGTGCCGCCGTCCTTTACCACTGCCCCTTCTCCCAACGGAATCCGGTTTCTGGTGTAAAGAGAATCCCACCCCAGGCAGAAATTGGACGCATCGTATGCTCCCTGGAGAAAAGTCACCCCCTGGGGACGCCTGGTCTCATCCAGACAATCCTGCCCGATGATCCCATGGGAATCAATAAAAAGGGAACCGAACAGGGCGCACTCCGGAATTGTGGTATGAATTGCGCCTGCGCCGAAGCAGTTATAATATTCCGGTTCATTTCCCCTGCTGGAGACCTTTACATAGCCTTCCGCAAGCCGCCTTCCGGCTCCCACGGAGGAAAGCCCCGCCGGCAGCGCGATCTCTTCCCTCAACCACTGAATATACGGCTCCCCTGTCACCGCCTCCACCACTTCCGCAAGCAGGTCAAAGCCGTCATTGCTGTAACTGGAAAAACTGCCCGGCCTGGCACGCAGCTTCATGGAACCCCAATATTCCGGCGTATTCCGGTATTTTCCCGTAAACAACGCCTCCCCTTCCTCCGGCACAAGATGATCATGAAGATTGGTTCCCGGTATACCGGAGGAATGATTCAAAAGCATCCTGACAGTGATTTCCCTGTAACGTTCATCCGCCAGTTTCCAGTCCGGCAGATAAGTATTCACCGATTCGTCCAGACATACTTTGCCCTCCTGCACCAGTTTCATAATGGCCGCCGTCACATAAACCTTTGAGACGGACCCGATGTTATATAAATCGTCCACCCTGGCTTCGCTGTCCTCGAATCCCCTTGTTCCTGCGCAGGCTGCCGCCAGAAGCTCACCCTCCGCACAGACGGCTGCACACACCGCCGTGATTCCCGTTTCCCGAAGAATATTGTCCAGTTTCTCCTGCATCCACTCCGCCAGTGCAGGGCTGCTTCCGCTGCGCCTGCCGCTTGTCTCCTCAAATACTTTCTTCTTATCAGACATTTTCGCATTTCCTCATACTATGCTTCTCTTTCCTGTATTCTACATTTCCCCTTATTGTGCTTCTCTTTCCTGTATTCTGCATTTCCCCTTATTATTCTTCTCTTTCCTGTCTTCTGCATTTCCCCTTATTATTCTTCTCTTCTCTGTATTCTGCATTTCCCCTTATTATTCTTCACTTTCCTGTCTTCTACATATCCCCTTACTATGCTTCTCTCCTTTTTCCTGTTTCATTATACAACATCCATTCCCTGTTTTCTACCGCCATTTGCATAAAAATAGGAATAAAAATGCCCGTAAATTTCTTTTAAAACCTGTTCCATGCCGCAACCAACTATAGTATAATTGGGGTAAAATGGAGGATATGGATGATGAGCCTGACAATTGGAGAAAAAATAGCCGCCCTTAGAAAAGCCAAAAACATTACCCAGACACAACTTGCGGAATATCTGTTTCTGGTACCCCAGACCATATCCAAATGGGAGGTTGGAAACGGCACGCCGGACGTAACCCTGCTGCCTAGAATTGCGGATTTTTTCGGGGTGAGCATGGATGAGCTGTTCGGAAGGTCCCCCGTGGACAGGGCAATTGACCTGGTGCTGCGATATTCTGTTTTGAGAGACGATGTTTCTTTCCGGGAAGCCATGGACTGTCTCGACTCGCAGCTTCAGACCATAGACAGGCAATTGGAAAACAGCATCGGAGATACAGCAGAACTGGAGCGGGATAAAATCAGACTGGAAAGCAATAAAATGCATTTGCTGCTGCAGCAGGGATGGGAATCCGGCCAAAGAGCACTGGATTTGGCGGAAAAACTGGCACAGAAGACCGGGGAAATGCCCTTCCGCCTGCAGCGGGTGCAATTGCATACCATGTTGGGGAAAAATCGTCAGATACGTCTGGAATGCGAAAAAAATTTCCGGGAATCTCCCTGTACGGACACACTCCTGCTCTACTTTGAAGTGCTGTGCGATCTGGGCTATGACGAGGAGCTGTTGAAAATGCAGGAAACGGAAGAGGCAGTCATTGCGTTGATGATGCCGCCATCTTCCGACAATGCCGCCCTGTGGCAACGCTGCCTTCTGGCAGCGCTTAAAATCGAGGAAATTGAATACGTTGAGAAACACCGGGAAACCGTATTGGATTATGGCCAGGACTTTGACAAATTTTCCCTGTTGTGGGAACTGACGAAATTCTACAAGGCCAGGAATCTCACCGAAAAATACACTGTCACCAGGGAAATGGTACTCTCCCTGATGCCCCGGGTGAAACTGGAGCCTTATATTAAGGAAGCAACGGAACAGGCGCTGCAGCAGCTCTGAATCCGGACACCATGTTTACTTTTCGGCCTATGCCAGTCAGTTATAAAGTACCAGTTCAAACATCCCCTGCAACGTAGCTGATACTTGCATTTTGTCCACGGATACATTTCTGTGCAATTTTGCGGACCCTGCGTACATCCCTCGACTCTTTCCATTCTATATTTTGACTCTCTGCCATTTCGTGACCTCCAGTTTTAATCTTTATATAAAAAAGCGTTTATATACAATGCTCTGTTGTAATGAATGCAACCGCAGATTGCTTGGAAACCATTTCCCCATAAGGTATTCTGTAAATATCCAAAAACAAAGGAAAAGGAGTAAATGCATATGTATCGTTATCTGTTGCGGAAAAAGGGATATTGTCTATTATTCGCGGCGCTGCTTGTGACCAACGGCGCGGCAGGTCCCTTATTCTCTCTGGTCATGAGCTCGTTGGTGGACTGTGCGGGAAAAAATGCGGAGGTGCTGTTTCGGACGCTTCTGGGAGGGATTGGGTACGCGGTAATTTACAATCTTCTGGCCCTGTCTTACCGCTGCATGAAGACCTGGATTTTGACGGACGCAAGGTATTCTCTGAAAAGAGACATTTTTGCTGCACTGATGAACAGGAGCGTGGCGGATTTCGACGCCGGGAGCAGCGCGGAATACATGAACGAACTTAGCAATAACCTGAACCAGTTTGAAAATGTGTACTGGAGCAATCATCTGCATCTGTTTGAATGCCTGATATCCTTTATCGCCGCAGCCGCAATCTGCATCTCCCTGCAGCCGCTTCTGCTTGTACTGATGCTCTTCCTGGCGCTGCTTTCCATGGGCGTAACCAGGCTGACAACATCCCCTCTTGAGAAAAGTATGGAGAGCTTTGCCGAAAGCGCGAAGGCCTATACAGGGGAAATCCGGGATGATTTCGCCGGATTCCGTTTAATTCGTTCTTATGGAATCCTGCCCCTCATTCTGCGGAAACATGATAATAAGAACCGCGCCATGGAGACGGCTAACAGACAAAACATAAACTGCAGAATGGTATGCGCTTATGCGGGAAATTTTGTGGGACTGCTTTCTACTGTACTGGTGATGGCTATGGCGTCTTATTTTTCGCTGAAAGGAATGTTTTCCGTGGGAATGGTGATTGCCTTCGGACATTTGATTGGGCAAATCATCTCTCCGATCGAATCCATGCCTTCCATTGTGGCTAATTTCCGCGCCTCCAGACCTCTGGAAAAACGGTTTCGGCATTTATTGGGAGAAAATATCACATCCCGGAATTTGCTGATCCAGACGCTTTCCACGAAAGATGCCGACATTCCGAAAGCAAACGGCTTCCGGGAGGAAATCATCCTGGATAAGCTTTCTTTCAGATATGAAACCCTTTCCAGGGAAGTCCTCCGCAATCTCTCCTTCCGTTTCCGGACAGGAAAGCATTATGCCGTTATCGGAAAAAGCGGCTGCGGAAAGAGTACGCTTCTTTCCCTGCTTCTGGGGCACTATCCCAATTACAGCGGCAGCATCCGTTATGACGGCGTGGAATTGAGGGAACTGACACGGGAGTATCTGGGAAATACGGTGGCATATGTCTCCCAGGATACCTTTTTGTTTCAGGACACAATTCAAAATAATATCACTCTATATCATGAAGAATACACCCCGCAGGAAATCGAAGCCGCCCTGGAGCAGGCAGGATTGAAGGAGCTTGTGGATTCTCTTCCGGAGGGGCTTTCCACCATGGTGGAGGAAAACGGTAAAAACTTTTCAGGCGGCGAAAAGCAGCGCTTCAGTCTCGCCAGAGCGCTGCTTAGGAAGAGCCGGGTACTGCTGTTGGATGAGTTTACCGCCAATCTGGACAAGGAAACGGCAGAAAAAATCGAAGAACAGGTCATGGGACTTAAAGACTGTCTTATCATTACAGTCACGCACCGTCTGACTCCGGATATGCTTTCACGATATGACGGTATTCTGGACCTGACGCAGGCAGGGAACGGTGCTGTATGATGAATTCCTGCCCACGCCGCAACGGGCAAACCACGCTCATTGCCCCTTTTTTCCGGCCGCAATGAGCGTGGCGCCATCCGGATTATCCAGTACTTTTTCAATCACAAACCCTGCGTCCTGTATGAGTTCCGTTTCATGCTCCAGGGTCAACGGAATATCAAAATGAACAAAACGCTCATCCAGTATTCCGAACTGCTTCCTTTTCTCCAGATATACGCCCCGCAGAAGCGTCTCTTCCTCATCACAGCCTGCAATATAGTCTCCCAAAAGGAAGATGCCGCCCGCCTTCAGGCTTTCATAAATTTTCCGGTACAATGCCCTTTTTCGTTCCAGCAGGAAATGATGCAGGCTTTCAAAAGAAATCACCGCGTCCCACTTTCCCCTGCCAAAATCATATTGAAAATAATCCTGACATACGATGGTAAGCTGCTTATCAGAATGCTTCTCCTTTAACTTGTCCAACATACTTTGACACAAATCCACACCTGTCACCTCAATGTCCGGATTTCGCTTCCAGATCCGATCCAGTTCCAGTCCGGTTCCGCATCCCAGGTCCAAAATTTTCCTGCAATCCAAAGGCAGGATTTCGGCAAACATCCGGTATGATTCCTCCCAAACCGACATATGTTCCTCATAACCCTGCAGACGTTTTGTAAAAAAATCGGACATTTCCTCCAAGGGCGAATCCTTGGTGTCCTGAAGCCATTGTTTTAAGCCCTGCATATACTCTTCCAATGATTGCATTGTCTTCCCTCCCATTCCGGTCCGCATCCGCCTTCGTTCCCCTGACATTTGAACAGCACTCCTGTTCACAAAAGAAGGCCCTGTCGGCGCATGCAGATGCTCCATTTCCAGGAACAGAATACCATACTTTCCTGCAGCCCTCCACCTCATTTTTATTTCTAATAAAACAGGAGAAAAGTGCCCATCCTTTTTCCAAAGGCAGGCTGTGTATGCGCCAGGTGAGGAAGACACCCCAGGTTATCAAAGCAGCCAGGAACAAGAACGCTCTGCAATTGACCGTGTGAAAGCCTGGCATTATCAGCAGACGCTGCAGCAAAGACAGACACAAAAGACAAAACCGCGCAAAAAAGGGATTGACAAACTCCGAAATATATGCTTAAATAACAAACACAA
>CAJUGL010000106.1:2728-5650 GCA_910586515.1 uncultured Acetatifactor sp. | reverse complement strand
GTAACCCCCAATACATTATATAGTTTTTTGCTATACCCCATAAGAAATACCTTCTCTAAAAAGGACAGTCACCCCATGGCTGTCCTTTTTATTTGCAGGCCAGTGCGCAAAGCGCGCCTCCCCGCGACTGGAAGTTTGCCGCCGAAGCGGCGCACTGGCCGCGCGGCGAGTAGGGATAAAATTGCCCCGAGTTGATTTTTCGTAACAGTTCAGCGCCCTGTCTGGACTGTTACGATTTTTCTGCCCGTCTGAGAGGGCAGCCGACGGGCCGGCGGAAAAGGGCGGACCCATAGGACAGGGGTTCCGGTCTAGGCTGGGGTATTCCGCTCCAGCCGCCGCAGGTACAGGATTCCCGTCACATCCGCAAGAATCCACCCGATGGGAATAGCGCTCCATATGCCCATGACTCCGATGGCGGGAACGGGCGCCAGGAGATAGGCCAGCGCCACCCGGGTGCCCAGGGAGATCACAGTGAGCACCAGGGACATCTCCGGCCTGTTGACGCCCCGGTAATATCCGTAGAGCAGAAACAGAATCCCTATGCCGCAGTAGAAGGCTCCTTCCACCCGCAGATATCCGGCGCCCACGGCGATGATGTCCGTCTCCCGGGGGCTGATAAACAGCAGCATCAGAACCGGGGCAAACAGGAATACCAGAAAGGAGACTGCCGCGCAGAAAAGCAGGGATACCCTTAGGGCGCTTCCCATGCCTTCCCTTACCCTGTCCTTCCGCCCGGCTCCGTGATTCTGGGAGATGAAGAGGGAGAAAGCGTTGCCGAATTCCTGGGCAGGCATGTAGGCGAAGGAATCTATTTTCACGGCAGCAGCAAAGGCCGCCATCACACTGGGGCCGAAGCTGTTTACCAGGCCCTGAATCATCAGAATGCCGAAGTTCATCACGGACTGCTGGATGGAGGAGGAAAAGGAAAAACGCAGGATTTCCCCCACGGCGCCCTTTTCCGGGGCAAAGGGGAGCAGGGAAAAACGCAGCTGGGGTTCCCGGACCCAGGTGTAAGTCATCAGTCCCAGACCGGACACTGCCTGGGCAATGACCGTGGCGGCAGCGGCTCCGGCGATCCCCCATCTGCATCCGGTCACAAAGATCAGGTCAAGGACCACATTCAGCACGGCGGTGCTTCCCAGAAAATACAGGGGCACCACGGAATTGCCTACCGCCCGGAGCAGATAGGCAAAATAGTTGTAGAGAAACACAAAGAAAATTCCCGTGAAAATAATCCACACATAGGTGTGCATCATTTCCATCAGAGAATCCGGGACCTGGAGAAGCCGCAGAATGGGACGCCTAAACGCCATGACCAGCACATTCAGCAGGATAGTCACCCCGCCGATGACCAAAAAGGACAGCCGGATACGGTCTTTCATTTTCTGTTCTTCCCTTTTTCCGAAATAATAGGAAAACAGCGCTCCGCTGCCCATGCACATGCCGATGAGAATGGAGGTGAGGAAGGTCATCAGGGTATAGGCGCTGCCCACAGCCGCCAGGGCATCAGGCCCCAGGAACTGTCCCACGATGAGGGTGTCGGCTATGTTGTAAAATTGCTGCAGCAGATTGCCCAGGATCATGGGGCCTGCGAAGAGGAGCATATTTCTGGTTACGTTTCCCTGTGTCAGATCTTTTTTCATTACGGTATCTCCTGTTTAGGTAAAATGGAAGTGATGCGGTTCGGGAAGGTTCTTCCGGTAGGCCTGAGGCGTCTGACCGTATTTTTTCCGGAATGTCCGGGTAAAATAGGATTGGTTGTGAAAGCCGCAGTTTTCCGCGATGTCGATTACTTTAAGCGTCGTTTCCGACAGCTGCCGGGCGGCCAGCTCCAGGCGGTAATTCACCAGATAGGCATTAAAACTCATGCCGGTAAATTCCCGAAACAATTTCATAAAGTGACTCTCCGAAAAGCCGCATTGCAGTGCGGCTTTCTGTACGGTAATCTCCTGATCGTAAAAGTGCTGCACGTAATACAGGGCGTTCCGCAGACGGCTGTAGGACAGGCGCAGGAAACCGCTGTCATCTGCAGCATCCTCACAGTGCAGATTCATGTGATGAAGAAGCAGGAACAGCTGGGATTTCATCAGCAGTTCATGAGTGGAATAGCCTTCCCTGCGATGGGCCAGCATGGACAGAAGGCAGGGGGTCACCGCCTGATTGAAAGGGGAATTCCCGGCATGAAAGCAGGGCAGGACTTTCTCCCCGTTCAGGAAGGGCAGCACGTATTTGGCATAGCAGGGGTCTTCTTCCGGCCCTCTGAACAGTGCGGGATGAAACATAATATTGAAGTATTCACCGTTTTCTTGACCATATTGGTCAATAGAATGCACCCCGCGGGGCAGGATTACCACCAGGTCACCCGGGGAAAGTCTGTAGAGCTGCCCCCAGACAGTGACTTCCAATTGTCCTCCCACACAGTAAATCAATTCAAAATCATCATGCCAGTGCAGGGGAAAGGAAGGAATGAGCTCAGGAATAAGGCCATGGTAAATGGTATAAGGAAGGGCTGCGGTTCCGTGAGTCTTGGTTTCGTGTACAGGTATGTGCTCCATGAGGCTCCTCCGGTATCTGACCTACATCGGATAATTAATAGGATAATGCTAAAATATAAGGATGATTATGCAAGAATCATACCATAGACCGGAGTATAATGCAAGAAAAGTGGGGGCGGAAATTCTCTGCTGAGAAGGGGACGTTCACGGGTGCCTCCGTGAAGTGTTTTCGCGCGCATTTTGCACGAAAATCACGAGACAGCAGGCGCAGATACGGAACTGGAAAACAGTATCGAAGGCTTCTGTGCCCCAGAGAAAAGCCGGACGAATTACTAACGGGCGGAATTTCTCTGCTGAGAAGGGCACAGAAGACGCAGATACGGAACTGGAAAACAGTATCGAAGGCTTCTGTGCCCCAGAGAAAAGC
>CAJUGL010000106.1:0-2628 GCA_910586515.1 uncultured Acetatifactor sp. | reverse complement strand
CGGACGAATTACTAACGGCCGGAATTTCTCTGCTGGAGAGGGCACAGAAGACGCAGATACGGAACTGGAATAGGAGGAGAAAAATATGGAGTGCGCGGCAATCCGGCATTTTGCAGACAAGAGATACTGCTATGCCATAGCGAAAGGGCGTTTTGTGATCAGGTTGGAAGTAAAGAAGGGGGACGGGGCCAGGGTAGTGCTGCACACCCAGAACAAGTACCTGCCTCTTCACTATATGGATACCAGGCAGGAGTATCCCATGGAAAATATCTGTTCCGACAATTATATAGACTATTTTGAGACGGAGGTAGACATGGATGTAGTCTGCCTGCGGTATTTCTTTGAGATACAGGATCGGGTGGGAAACGTGGTTTATTATGGAAACCATGGATTCTATGACAAATGCATAACCGATATCGGAAGGATGTTCGACTGTCCCCAAACTCTTCGGGAGGAGGAGCGCTTCGAGCTGCCTGCCTGGGCGGAAAATAAAGTGATCTATCAGATCTTTCCCTCCCGTTTTGCCTCGGACAGGGATATTCCGGAGGAAAGCTGGTATCAGGCGCCCATTGACGGGAAAGCGGATTTGAAGGGTTCCCTGGGTGGAATAATCAGGCATTTTGATTATATCAGGAATCTGGGGGTGGATATTCTCTATATGACGCCTATTTTCAGCTCAAATTCCGTCCATAAATACAATATTGACGATTATTACAGGATTGATCCCTCCTTTGGGAATAAGGAAGAGCTGAAGGAACTTGTGCGAATGGCTCATGAAGCGGGGATGTATGTGATTTTGGATGGTGTGTTTAACCATACGGGAATAGACTTTTTTGCGTTCAAGGATATTCGGGAGAAGGGGGAGAAATCCGCGTATCTGGACTGGTACTATATAGACAGCTTTCCTTTGGTGATGGAATGGGGAAAACGCCCCAGCTACAAGACCTTCAGCTATGCCGGATACATGCCCAAGCTGAACCTGAATAATCCGGAGACTGGGGATTATTTTATCAATGTGGCGGCCTATTGGATACGGGAATGCGATATTGACGGCTGGAGGCTGGATGTGGCGGATGAGATCAGTCATGTATTCTGGAAACGGTTCCGCAGAGAGATGAAGGCGGTGAAAAAGGATGTTCTTGTGGTGGGGGAAATCTGGCATTATGCGGGGGATTTCCTGGAAGGGGACGAGTGGGACAGTGTGATGAACTATCCCTTCTATGATTCCGTGGTGGATCTGGCGGCCAGGGAGGAGATTGGTCCCTCGGCTTTTCTGGGAAATCTGAATTTTGTGAAGGGAAATCTGAACAAATCCCTGGAAGGGTATCTGTGGAACTTTATTGACAGCCATGACACGGCCAGATTTCTGCACAGCGCCGGAGGCAGCAGGGCGAAACAGAGACTGGCGGCGGCCATGCAGCTTCTGCTTCCCGGCATGCCCATGATTTACTACGGCGACGAGGTGGGCATGGAAGGAGGCCCGGACCCGGACTGCAGGCGGGGAATGCTCTGGGCGGAAAGCAGACAGGATGGGGAATGCCTTGGGTACTATCGGCAGCTGATCCGGATCCGGCATACGTATCCGGTTCTGACCAAAGGGCGGCTCACCGTACAGAGTGCGGATGACGACAGGGGAATCTTATATCTGGAGAGAGAATCGGGAGGGCAGCGGATGGTCCTGATCTTTCATGTGAGAAAGGGGAAGGCGGAGTTCCCGGAACTGGAGGGTTGGAAGAACCTGATAAGCGGCAGGATGTTTTCCGGCAGTCTGGAAGACTACGAGGCGGCTGTGCTTGTCAGGGATGAGGACGCCTGGAGCTGACAGGATGCGGCAGGGGGATAGTCGGCGGAACAGGAGGGGTATATGGAAGAACGGATGTCGGCAAACGGAAAAGAGTATGAAGTAAGAGCGCTTCTGGGGAAGGGAAAGGGCGGGTATTCCTATCTGGTATGGGACGGGGAAAGCCAATACGTTTTGAAGCAGATCCACCATGAACCCTGCGACTATTATCAGTTCGGAGATAAGCTGCAGTCGGAGCGGGATGCTTACCGCTGGCTGAAACAGATCGGGATCAGAATGCCGGAGCTGATAGAGGTGGACGTGGAGCGGGAGCGCATTCTGAAGGAATACATTGAGGGCAGCACGATTTTCGAATTGGTTTGCCAGGACAGAATGCAGCCTGCTTATCTGGAGCAGGTGCAGGCAATGTGCGCTCTGCTGTATGCGGCCAACACCAATATCGACTATTATCCCACGAATTTCGTGGTTCGGGAGGGAGAGCTCTTTTATATTGACTATGAGTGCAACCAGTATATGGAGAAGTGGAACTTCGAGAATTGGGGCGTCAAATACTGGTCAAGGACAGAGGAATTCCTTCGGTGTCATGGGGGATAAAGCAGCAGGGATAGTTTATTCCGGCAGTACGTTCCGCCGCAGGCTGGTATAGGCCGGCAGGATATAAATTCCGTAAATCAGGAAGATGGGTATTTTATATGTACCGGCCTATAGTTCTATATCTTTAGCTTCACCAATGATAAATAAATAATCACATTTACTCGTATTTACTGGGACTGACTTATCTTCCGCTATTATCCCACCATCCATTTTATATAAAATCACATGGTTTT
>CAJUGL010000105.1 GCA_910586515.1 uncultured Acetatifactor sp. | reverse complement strand
AACACCTTGATGGTGGCGTATCCCATCATGATCAGGATAAAGATCATCAGAATAGGGCTGGTGATCTCCGTCAGGCCGCCGAAAACACCGCCGCTGCTCATAACCTCCTCCAGACTCGCATCCTGCAGGGTGCCGATGATGTTATTGGCAAGCGTGCCCACATCCGTCCCAAAGCCCGTGATCCCTGCCGTAAAGCTGGCCTGCAGGGATACGCACAGCTGGTAGAGCCGCACCGGCACCACGGAGAACAGCCCCACTGCCAGAAATCCCTTCACGGCATTCAGGGCCGTATCCTTCACGCTGCCCCTGCCGGTCTGGTATTCGATGCCGCACTCAAACACAGCCACCACAAGTCCTACTCCGTACAGCGCCCATCCAAACTGGAAAAAGAACTGCACGATTGCCTGGACCCAGGCCATCTCAAACAGCTCCGCCCCCATATTTCCCATGGAGGAAAAAAAGTTCCCAAGGAACCCGATGATCTGCCCGTAGATCCAGTCCACGATCTGCCCAAGAACCGTGTCCGCCACAAAATCCCATATAAACATAGGTCTGCCTGTTCCTCCTTTCTTTTTCCGGAGACCAAAACACATGGACTGTCAGGACATGTCCATCCCCTGCCCGACACCATATTTCCAGCACAGCCTGGGGACGATCCCCGGCAGCATCTCCCTGTTCCAGCAGCTGCTGATGTCCGGTCTCAGTTCCACTTCCGAAAGGATCTCATCTTTTTCCTTTTCCCCAAGGGGATGTGCGTCAATCTCCTGATAGGTATCATTTCTATATTCCAGCACCCGCAGATAGCCTTCTGCACTGGTCTGCCCTTCTCTTCCGATCCACGTCAGATAATCTTTTAGGACGGATGCCAGCCCTTTCGTCTCTATTTCTTTTTTCTGTCCGTAGGCATATAAGGCAACATATCCATAAGCTTCAAAATCCGCCCCTTCTTTCGGGATCTCCACCTCCGCCAGGGAATCCGGATCCTGGAGCACCTGCATATACACATCCTTTCCCTGGGAAATCAGCCAGGAACGGAAATCCATAAATCCGTCATCCGTACAGTGGGTACCCGTAGCCGCACAGGCCGCCCACAGATCGTTCCTGTCTGCAAGCTGCATATACACACCCTTGATCTCATGCCATCTGGCGATGTCCGCAGCAGAATATTCCATCAGTTTCCTCTGGGTTGCTTCCAGAACAGCTTCCTGGTCACCATTCTCCACACATCGGTTGACTTCTCCGATTACCTTCCAGAATGTCTCCTTATCCATACCAGCCCCCTTTCCGCAGCCTGCCAGAAAGACAGGCCGCATATAAACACAGTTTCCTTTCCTCAGATCCCGATGATCCCCCAGATATAAAGCGGGGCCGTCAGCATGAACACCAGGCAGGCGAACAGGATCACCGGTGGAGCCCATTCGATCTGTCCGTGCTTGCGGTAGTCCATATAGGCCGTCCCCACCTTCACGAAGAACAGCACGGCCAGGATCAGGTCGATGGCCGGGAACACCACCTTGTTGACCACAGTCTTGATCTGAGCCGATGCTGTGGTCCAGGTTCCTTCAATGGCCCCTGCCACATCCCCGGTCCCGGCTGCGAAGGCAGTGGTGGCGAACATCATCGCCAGGAACAGGCTCACCGCCAGCATTGCCATCCATTTTTTCTTTCTCATTGATTTTTCCTCCTTTTTCTCTGATGATCTGTTCTTTTATTCCATCCGAAGCTCCGGCCCAGACGTTCTCATTTCCAGGAAATCAGCAACCTCGAAGACCTCCGGCTCCCCATAAAACCTTAAATCTCCCCGGAATCCTTTCTTCAAAAAGCTGAATTCCTCTGCCAGATCCAAAAGCTCCTGCGGCGCGTCCACAGGCATTGCCTGTCTCCAAATGACCCAGTCCCCGCTTTGGTACCTGGGCTGCAGCTTCAAGATCACATACTCCTCCGGCACAAAAGGGGGATAGCGTTTCAGGATACCACCCATTGCATAGTAGGGCTTTCCTTCCTGCATCACTGTCAGCTCCATCAGCCGGAGCGTATCCTCCAGACAGCTGCACACCCAGCATTCCCGGTCCCCGAAACGGCGCAGCCTGCCATCCTTCCGGATCCCATCCAGGTTCTCTCTCTTTGTATAATGGTAGACGGCTCCTTTTGGACGCTTTATCCTCTCATATGCCATGCTCCTGCCCTCCTATGACGGATCCTGCGGGGCGATATGCCAGTCCATCCACAGATTTCCCCGGATGCTTACACTGTCCGACAGGTTCATGGACAGCATCCCGGCAGGGGTCCAGCTGTCGATGAGCCAGGTGTAGGGGGTATAGCTCCCGTCCGGGTACCAGATCGGTGTGAAATGGGTCCTCCGCTGATAGGTGCTGTACTCGTTTTCCTGAAACTCAAACCGTGCCTGGTACCCGCTCCCGGTACGCCCAAGAAGCCGCCAGAAGCGCCCATACTGGAATTCCGGGAAATACGTCACCGCATTCTGGGCCGGAGTGGTGGCCGCGCTCTGGCTGGTACTGACCCTGGCCGTCACAGTTTCCTGGATCCCGTAACCGGATTTTAAGGTGCTTCCGGAAGCGGTGGGATTCTTCCCATCCGGCGTAATCCCCATGGTGGCCGACAGACCCGCATGGTAGGTATCCAGGTCAAACTCCCACCAGCCGTAGCGATAGGTAATCCACATCTTTTACCTGACCGTGTTTAACTGTCAGGCAGTCAGAGGGATTTTCCCCCGCTTCGCACCGTGCGTGAGAGTTTCCCCTCACACGGCGCTCCATCTATACAGTTGCCTTATCATGTGATTTGTCCAGTTGTTTTCTGAATTTCTCTACATTTTTGCGTGTTTTTGTATCAAGGTGTGACAGGTTTGCGGTTTTGTCGTTTACGATTCGATAGCATTCTTTATCCATAGAAGCAAGGTTATTTACTTTATTGATTTTTCCTATGGGCAATCCCGGATTGATTCTATGGGTACACAGTTTGCCATTGATAAGCCATCTTCCGCAGACACGGCATTTTAATTTATCCCGGTTCAGAGCGTAGGCACGGTTCATATAGAACTCAAAATTATACGTCCTTCCGGTCTGTCCGGTGGATACCAGCTCTGATGTTTCCATACTCAAAACATCGTCCAGTCTCGCATTCATTCGCTGCCGTTTGGTTCGCTCAAAATAGATTGTCCGACCCCTTTCCGTGTACGGAGTTTCTTCCTGTATCTTATCCCCTGCCTTATTCCATTTACAAAAATCAAGCCGGGTCACTCCTATCCATATATCCCGATAATGGATTGCTGGGATTTTCGTGGTATATTTCTGATGGACATTTACGAGATTCTGCGTCTGGTCTGCCGGAATCCATTTGCCTTTATACTGTTTCAGCCGCCTTTTGGCCGCTTTTTCCAGATTCCGGCTATATTTCTTCATGGTAACATTCACCCAGCTACAGTTATCGTAGTAGTTTATCAGACCACGAACCTTACTATTGATTAGATTTAATTCATGGATTACTTTCTCCCTGCTTGCATCAAGCGGGATTTTCCTCCACTCCTTCGCAATCTCATCTACTTTCCGCTTTAATCTTTTCCTGTCAGGCAAAGTGCGGGGAATGTACCCCTTCTTAGCCTTGCCTTTCACTACCTTGTATTCATATCCTAAGAAATGGATATGCTTTTTACGCACATCTGTTATCAGCGTTTTTTCTTCTGACAGATTCAATCTCAACACTTGTTCCAAAAAGGTTTTGATTTGTTCCTTCCACCACTTTGCATTTTGAGGGGTATCGGTTATTAGTACAAAATCATCAGCATAACGAATCAAATAAACCGGGCGCAGATTGCTACGCTTGCGCAAGGAACTGATTTTTATATCACTTCTTGCATAATCATGAGAGGTGCGCTTATCTATCCACTGCCTGCTCACCCATTCATCAAACATATCCATATATACGTTTGCAAGCAGCGGCGACAGGACTCCCCCTTGCTGAGTGCCGACCTCATTTTTCTCGTTTTCGCCAACAATTCCTGCTCTCAACATAGCCTTGATTATCTGCAATACCCGTCTGTCCTTCACGCCCATATGATACAGGCGTTTAATCAGTATTCCATGGTTAATGCGGTCAAAGCATTTGCTGATATCTCCTTCCACAATCCAATAATAACCTGTTTTGTGGACGTAGCCGGTAATACACTGCAACGCCATTTTTGTATCCCTCATTGGACGGAACCCGAAGGAATATCGGTAAAACTGCGCTTCCATGATTGGTTCCAGCACAATCCTTATGCATTCCTGTACAATTCTGTCCCGTATAGTCGGAATACCAAGTGGGCGCTTTTCCGTTTTTCCCGGCTTGTCGATATACACCCGGCGTATCTTTTCCGGCTTAAAATAATGAAATGCTTTCTGTATATCCTCAAACACCCATTCATAGGGCTTCTGGAGATAATCTCTCTGCATTTTCCAGCCGTCAACTCCCGGAGTTTCGCTTCCCTTATTTGCTTTTATGTTGTGAATGGCGGTTTTAATCGTTACCTCACTGGACATGAGTTCAATCAAACCTCTAAATGACGGCCTTTTATCCCCGTCCTTTGCTGTCTTTGCCTCCAAATAAAGTGCGTCTAACGTATCACGCAAGTCTGTTTCGTTCTTCGGATAGTCGAATTGTTGTGCCATACGCACCACCTCCTTTCGGATTCTGGTGTTTTTGGTTTTAGTCAGGTTCGCCTACGGCTTCCTCGACAGACTGGTCACATGATTACTGTACAGACTATGCCCCTTCGCTCCACACCCATTACGGTGCTTCATCACTACTACGGGCTGCCGTCCCACAGCTTCACAGGCCATTTCCTGCCTGTTAGAGCGAGTGCAATAACTCTTTTACGGTAGTTACCGTTCTCTGCTGTGGTTCCTTCGTTCCCTGCATTCTAGCTTTACATAACAGTTTTAGCTCTACTCTGTAGCCCGACTGCCATCTTTAGCTGGTGTGATGTCTGCTAAAGACATTCGACCACGGTTTCCCTATGGTTTTCTATTGAAAAATACAATCACAGATATTTCCCAATGACAGTTCCCCTAAAAGGAGCGAATACCTTCTTATTTCGGTATCCTTGGTGTTACGAGCTGTACGTTCAAGTATTCGTCGGTCTTTCGACATACTAAGCATGACTGTTTTATAGCCCCTTGCGGCTACTCGCCCCATCACAGGCGCTTTGGCCGCTCTTCACCGAGCTTCGTACACCAGGCTCATTGCCGCCTAATGCACGTCGGAGTATCAGGGATTTTGTCACCTTTCACACAAGGTCAGGCAGGAATCACACCTGCCGATTCAAATGCAGAGTTCAGGTTTCCTCTGGAAACCTGTTCAGCTTTATTGCGCATTTCTACACAGATTAACTGAAAACGAAGCGCGCATGGTCGCACCAGTAGCCGTCATCCTCCCCTCTGCTGTGCCAGACCCAGTGTTCCTGCCACCAGGGCCTCCATACGCTCCAGTCCAGGGATGTCTTCTGCTCATTCACCGGCATAGTTCCCGGCGTGAACCCATCGTTCCGGTCATCGGCCTGGGGGTCCGGGGGCGGGTTCTGATCCAGGTCTACGATATTGGCGGTGATCACGCTCTTTTCCGCATGTCCCTTGCCGGAAGCCGAGACGGTGATCTCCATCACCTGGGGTGTTGCCGGGGTAGTCCAGCGGATCCACACCAGCTGGCTGTCTCCGGAAGGGTAATACACATCATTCACCCGCATGGTCCGCCCGCCCACATGGAAGGTCACGGATACCGGATGGTCCGGATCTGCCTGTCCTCCCTGCACCATGACCGAAGTGATGACCTCCGTATTCACCCGGTATTCGTAATCATAGACAGACACTGCCGGTGGAGTGACCACTTCAT
>CAJUGL010000104.1 GCA_910586515.1 uncultured Acetatifactor sp. | reverse complement strand
CATTATTACAAGATATTTTTCACAAAGTTCGTGTCACTAACTTGACACAAGGGGGCTTGAAAGCCATGGAGGAGCTGGCGAAGCTGGAGGCGGAGCGGGGGAATCCGGAGTATGCGGCTGCAGGGGCAAAAAAGGGGCTGCCTGCCCAGGGCAGGGAAAAGGCAGGGAGGGAGAGACGGGCCAGCAATGAGATGTGCGTTTTCCTGATTCTGAATATCTCTTCCCTCCAGCTGATTCCGGTGAATATGATTGCCTACCGCAGCCAGTACGGCAGCGCCAATCCCACGGCCATCATCGCTCCGGCCATTGCGGCTACGCTGGTGAGCACTCTGGTGGCAATCGTATATTGTAAAATCAAGGACAGGGGAGGGAAAGCGGTATGAACGCACTGGCTCATCTTTCGGACATTGTTATCCCCGTCCTGATCTTCTTTATTGTAGGTTATGGATTTGTTTCCAGGGTAAAAGTATATGAAACCTTTCTAAAGGGAGCAAAGGACGGTCTGAAAATCGTTATAGACATTGTGCCTACTCTGATCGGCCTGCTGGTGGCGGTGGGAATGCTGCGGGCTTCGGGTTTCTTTGAGATGCTGGGTACGCTTCTGGGCCCTGCGGCAGCAGCGGTGGGCCTGCCTGCCCAGCTGATGCCGCTGCTGGTGGTGAAGCTGTTCTCTTCTTCCGCGGCAACGGGACTGGTCCTGGACATCTTCCGCACATCCGGGCCGGATTCCTATGCGGGGATGCTGACTTCCATCCTCATGAGCTGCACGGAGACGGTGTTCTATACCATGAGCGTCTACTTCCTGGCGGCGAAGGTGACCAAGACCCGCTTTACCCTGGCCGGAGCGCTGTTGGCCACCCTGGCGGGGACGGTGATGAGCGTGGTGCTGGCCGGGTGGATGGTGTAGAGTGACAATTACTGTTTACAGATGCCTCAGCGAAGTGTTTTCGTGCGCATTTTGCCCGAAAATTACGAGACAGATATACAGCAAAGGCTTGACTTATATTTTTAGATATGATATTGCTATAAGTGTAAGAAAACGCAGTAAATAGAAGCTAAAAACGGGGCAGAGGAGAAAAGGAGTCAGTTATGGCAATTAGAAATTCAGCTAAGGCTCTTCTGATTTCCGATGGGCGGATTCTCGTAAATCGGTGTGCGGACCGGAGGGGAAGCATTTATTACGATCTGCCTGGCGGCGGTCAGCTTGACGCTGAGACAATAGAAGAAGCTGTGGTGCGGGAGGTATTGGAGGAGACGGGATATCATGTGAGAGTACTGCGCTTTGCCGCGCTGGCAGAGGAGATTAACGATTATATTTTGACGGATCCGGCAATGATGAAATATAGGGAATATGCTCATAGGACAGTGTTTATCTTTCTTGCAGAGCTTGCGCAGGACAAGAGAGACAAGCCCACGGAGGAGGATATCCAACAGCAGGAGAGCATCTGGATTCCTGTAGAGGAAGCGGACAGTCTGCTGTTTTTTCCGGTACAGGTCAATGGAAAGATTTCCCGGCTGGTGAAGAGCGATGTTCCGCAATATTTGGGATGCAAAAGATGGAAAAGCGCTGACTGGCAGACGGGCGCGGACGCATTTCAGTGCAATTGTGCGGGACTTTCATAAATTTCTGTAATAAAAGGACGAGGAGGAAGAATTTCGTGGAAAATCAGCAGAAAATAAAAAAAGAACAGGTTAAAATATTATTTGAATCACCCTATGTGAAGGTGGCGGATCTGCAGTACGGTCCCGGAAAACATTATTATGACGCAACCCGCAGGGAAATGGAGGACCTGGCGGCGCTGAAGTCGGAAGAGGAATTTCGGAATATGCTGCCGGATGCGGCCAGCTGTTTCGTGATTCTGGACAGTCCGGGAGAGGAGCCCAGGATTTTGCTGTCCTACGAATACCGCTACCCGGCGGGGCGTTTTCTGCTCAGTGTACCGGCGGGACTGATTGATAAAGAAGATCTCAATAAACCTGACCCGGTTCTGGTTACTGCAGTCCGGGAGATTCGGGAGGAGACGGGCCTGGAAGTAAAGAGCACGGACACCGTGAAGATCGTGAATCCGCTTGTATTCTCCACTCCCGGAATGACGGACGAATGCAATGCCTTGGTGTGCGCGGTGCTGCGTTCGGCGGATTTGTCCGCGCTGTCCCAGGAAGGCGCCGTGGGTTCGGAGCAGTTCGACGGCTTTGCCCTGCTGACCAAAAAGGCTGCCCGGGAGGCTCTGCGGACGGGGAGGGATGAGAGAGGCAATTTTTATCCCCTGTATACCTGGGCCGCTTTGGTTTATTTTGTATCGGACATGTGGAAGGAAGAAGAGTAACAGAGCGGAGGCATCTGTGAACATTAACCTCAATTTTCTTAAAATTCCATGAAATCGAAAAACAGACTGGAAAAATGCACAAAATTCTGATATGATAAATGTATTATATGTGAAAAATTCTGAATCCTGTGAGTTTATTTCATGACAATTTCCCCGGACGGCGTTCTTTTCTATGCGCAGGCCCGTACACAAAGTGCGACTCCTCACACCTGGAAGTTTGCCGCTGAAGCGGCGTGCGGGCCGCGCGGCGGGTAGGGATAAAATCTTTTCTACTCGATTTCTATATGGCAGCAGGGGATCTATCACAGTATTCCCAGGAATTTCATGCAGGAAAAACTGAAAAAGAGGTGATGCGGATGAACCAGAAACTGAAAGAAAAGATATTGGAATCCCTGTCCGCCGTGTTGCCCATAACGGGAATTGTGCTGCTTTTGAGCATTTTACTGGTACCCGTGGATCTGGGGACAATGGTGATGTTTATTGTGGGCGCCGTCATGCTGGTGATCGGCATGGGTTTTTTCCAGTTGGGGGCGGAGATGTCCATGACGCCCCTGGGGGAAGGCATCGGCGTTCAGATATCCAAAACCAGGCATATACCTTTGATCTTTCTGATCGGTTTTTCCATGGGAGCCATTATCACCATCTCGGAGCCGGATCTTCAGGTTCTGGCGGAGCAGGTACCGTCCATTCCCAACCTGACCCTGATTCTGACCGTGGCGGTGGGAGTGGGAATCTTTCTGGCGGTGGCCATTTTAAGGATTTTGTTCCAGATCAATCTCTCCACCATATTGATCGGGCTGTATGTGGTGCTTATCGGAGTTTCCTTTTTTGTATCCAGGGATTTTCTGGCAGTGGCTTTCGACTCCGGCGGTGTGACCACCGGGCCCATGACGGTGCCTTTTATCATGGCAATGGGTGTGGGCCTTGCCTCTGTCCGCGGCGACAGAAACGCTTCCAGTGACAGCTTCGGTCTGGTGGCTCTCTCCAGTGTTGGGCCCATTCTGGCAGTGCTGATCCTGGGCATGTTCTTCAGTCCCAGTGGGGCGGCGTATTCGGCGGCGGGTATGGCCCATGTGAGCACCACCAGGGATGTGGTGAAGGAGTTCCTCTTCAGTATGCCGCCCTATGTGAGGGAAGTGCTGATTTCCCTGGTGCCTGTGGCAGCTGTGTTCATTCTGTTTCAGCTGCTGACTCACCGTTATCCCCGCAGGCAGGTTAAGCGTGTGACTGTGGGTTTTGCTTATACATATATCGGTCTGGTGCTGTTTCTCTGCGGAGTGAACGTGGGCTTTGCCCCGGTGGGTTCCCTGTTGGGAAATAGGATTGCGTCGGAGTCCTGGCGGTGGCTGCTGGTGCCCATCGGTATGCTCATCGGTTACTATATCGTAAAGGCAGAGCCGGCTATCCAGGTGCTGAACCGTCAGGTGGAAGGGGTTACCAACGGTTCCGTCTCCGCCAAATCCATGAATCTGAGCATGTCTCTGGGCGTTTCCGCCAGTGTGGGCCTGGCTATGATCCGGGTGCTGACAGGGCTTCCGATTCACTGGATCGTGATACCGGGATATGTAATTGCGTTAATTATGTCACGGTTTGTGCCCAAGATGTTCGTGGGTATCGCTTTTGACTCCGGCGGCGTGGCCAGCGGACCCATGACCACTACATTCCTGCTTCCCCTGAGCATAGGGGCCTGCGAGGCGGTGGGGGGAAATCTGATGACGGATGCCTTCGGCGTGGTGGCGTTGGTGGCGCTGACACCGCTGATTGCCATTCAGCTCATGGGAGTCTGGTACCAGTACAAGCTGAATCTGGCAGGAACCAGTGTGGCACAGGATACGGAAGTGTTGGATGTTATGGATGACATCATCGAGTTTGAGGAGGGCAGTGAAGATGGCGGACGAGCATAAAAAGATTGCTTTTCGAATGTTGTTCCTGATCGCCACACCGAAACTGGTGAATAAGGCATTAGGAGTGTTCAAGGAAGGAAATGTCCCCATGCAGTATAGCTTTCATGCCCAGGGGACAGCGACCAGCGACGTCATGGACATGCTTGGACTGGACGGTGTGGACAAGAATATTCTGATGAGCATGATGCCCAAAGATTTTGCGGACGAGATGCTCCGAAAGCTGCGGAAAAAACTGCATCTGGGCATGCCCAATACCGGCATTGCCTTTACGGTGCTCATGTCCGGCGGCAGCGGCCATCTGGTTCAGATGGTGGAGAATCTGGAACCGGAAGAGATCAAAAAATCATTGGAGAGGAATGAGGCGGATATGGCAGATCATGAATACAGTATGATCATGGCGATCGTAAACCAGGGATTCAGCGAGGATGTGATGAATGCGGCCAGACCCAAGGGAGCCTCTGGGGGCACCGTTTTTCACAGCAGACGCATCGGGAGCCAGGAGGCCATGAAATTCTGGAAGATCAGCGTGCAGGAAGAACGGGAAGTAGTCATTATTCTGGCCACAAAGGAAGACAAACTGGCCATCATGCAGGAGATCGGCAGGCAGTGCGGCATGCAGAGTAAGGCTCAGGGTGTGGTGATGTCCCTGCCTGTGGACGGGATTGTGGGTCTGGACTGACGACGGGACACATGGGGGCTTTTTACCCGTTATTGGCGTAACTGTTCAGGCGGGGGGCATGAATGTCACTCATTGGCCTCATAGAGATAAGACTGTCCCTTTTTCCCTACCCTTGTTACCGTATCCAGGTGAAACAGGATATTCAGCACCACCTGGGCCAGGGAAAGGGGGATGCGGGCTGCCTTTGCGAAATCCCTGGAAGTGAAGGCGCCCTCCAGTTCAAGGGGAACAAACTGCAGGAAATCCCGGGGTTCGCAAAGCTCGATCTCCTGCACCAGTTCTGTGGGAATGCGGTCATAACGACTTGCGCCTTTCTTTTTATCTTTGCTCCAGCCATTCAGCAGTTTATATTCCTCCATATCCATAAGAACCAGGCGCAGGCGCAGGTTCGGATTCTTCAGGAACATTTTGATTTTGTACAGTTCCGGAAAAACCACATAGGGTGTACCTTTCCGGGGGGACTTCCGCTTCCTGCTCAGGGTGCCGGTGTCTTCGTCGATCCAGATAATCCACTTTTCCCGGGGAATGGGGTACACAATGGTCACCGGGTACAGGGGCAGGAATGCGGTGAGTTTTCCCCGCATTTTATCAAACTGCCTGGTCTGAATCTCGATGATCTCGCCGTTGGCAAAGATATCCGCCACATAATTCTCAATGGGGATTTCCTGACGGTCTTCGTCTGGTTCATAATAATTCTTCAGAATGGCATGGACGGTTTTCTCCGACAGTGTACCGATGCCCAGGCGCTGTCTGTCAATTCCGATCACTTTTCTTTTTGCATTTTCAAAGGCTCTTTGGTCCGGCATGGGGCTTGTCTTCTACCTTTTCCTTTCAGAAGTCAGAACAGGGGCTAAGTTGAGCTGGCTATTCTTAAAGCTTGCTGCTCTTCACGGCTGCGCCGTTCCTTGTGACAGAAACTACCCGTGAACGGCAACTAAAGTTTACCATACTTTGGAATTTACAGCAACAGGGTGTTCCAGACTGCCTGGAGCTTTGGGGCACCATGAAAATATAATAGCTTACCAGGGGAGCCAATGGGGCGATTATGTCAGCTGCCGGACACTAAGGAAGGGAGCTGGTGCCAATGGTTACATACTCTGATTTGATTCAGTTTGTAATTATGCTTTGTGCTGTGATAACTCTTGTTGTATATATTGCACGCAAAAAATAGCGCCCTCGCTCTGGTAAAGTAAGGCGCTA
>CAJUGL010000103.1 GCA_910586515.1 uncultured Acetatifactor sp. | reverse complement strand
TGGTAATAGCGCACAACAAGACCCTTGCTGGACAATTGTACGGCGAGTTCAAGGAATTTTTCCCTGAAAACGCAGTGGAATACTTTGTGTCCTACTATGAAAACATCGGTTTTCCAGTGTTGCTTAGTCCAGAGAACGCCCATTTTATGCGGGTTTTAAGGATTCGGCAGATATAAATGGACAGAATGAAACTAAGAAAAAAGAACGTTACAGGTGACTTGAATTCGTCGTGAAAGCCAGAAAAGGGATTGTGTATATTAGGCTTAGAGGATATAATATAAATGTAGGTTAGGCGGTGAGAAAATGGCAGCAGAAGAGATACGACAAGACATCAGGACGGTAGAGCAGATTGTTGATGATATGAGCTTATTTGATGATGATCTGATGTCTATGGTTTTTGACAGAAATATTGAGGCTACGGAGCTTTTGCTAAGGATTATCCTGAAAAGGGACGATATCAATGTGATAAGTGTTGTTGGGCAAAGAGAGTTTCAGAACCCTGTTGTAGGTGGCAGGAATATCCGGCTGGATATCCTGGCTAAGGACAGCACAGGCAGGCATTACAATATTGAAGTACAAAATAAACCGGATGGCGCACATGTACGCCGTGCCAGGTTCAACAGCAGCATGATGGATTCACGGATGTTGAAAGAAGGGCAGGAATTTTCGGAACTTCGGGATTCTTATATGGTGTTTATTACACATACAGATATATTTGGGTATGGAATACCAATTTATACTGTAAACCGTTATTTTGAGGAAATTGATGCTCCTTTTAATGACGGTTCCCATATAGTGTATGTGAATGGCAGTTATAAGGGAGAGGATGCAATCGGTAAGCTGATGCATGATTTTGGATGTAAAGAATCAAAAGATATTTATTATTCGGAACTGGCGAAAGGCGTGAAGCATTTTAAAGAGGAAGAAGGAGGGCGGAGGATTATGTGTGAAGCGGTTGAAAAGTATGCGGAACAAAAGGCAGAAATTGCAAGATTAAATAATTTGCTTGATTCTATTAAAAAGATTATGACGAATATGAAAATGGGAGCAGAGCAGGCTATGAATGTACTGGAGGTTAATGAGAGCGACAGGGCAATGCTGCAGAAAAGGCTGTAAGAGGCAGCAACTTTCAAGGAGAGAATAAAATCAGGACGCCATTGTATGTTTTCCGGAGGATAAGCGCAAACATATCCTTCGGAATTTCCTTTTATCAAAAATGAAAGCAGGAAGTTAAGTGAAAGTGGGAGGACTCATTGCGGGTTCTCCCTTTCTTTATGCCTGAAGGGAGGTGTGAAAGGATGAAAAGCATCAGCGACAGGGGGACATAGTCCAACGGTTTACAAAAAACGGCAATTATGGTAAGACATGGAAAGGAGAATCTTATGTTTGAAAAAATACCATTGGCAGGAGTCAGCAGCCAGGAATGGCTCCGGTTGAGGAAATCAGGAATCGGCGGCTCTGATGCCGGTGCAGTCTGCGGCGTCAATCCCTACAGCAGCGCGATGAAGGTATTCCGGGACAAGACCAGTACGGAAGTAGAAGAGCTCAATAACGAGGCAGTCCGCATTGGGCATGACCTGGAGGATTATGTGGCGGCGCGCTTCATGGAGGCAACAGGGCTGAAGGTCAGGAAATCCAACTTTATGTACAGGAGTAAGGAGCATCCCTTTATGATTGCGGATGTCGACCGCCTGGTTGTGGGCGGGGACGCGGGGCTGGAATGCAAGACGGCAAGCGCCTATAATGCAGACAAATGGGCGGATGGGAATATCCCGCTCCACTATATTATGCAGTGCTATCATTATATGGCAGTGACGGGAAGGCGCACCTGGTATATCGCAGCAGTTATCAGGAAAGGGAGCATTTCTGCGATGCGGTACAGAAAGCAGTAAATGAACAGGTTCACAGGTTATATTTGAAGGTGCAGAAGATTGAAAGGCAATAAAGGCAGGAAATACCTGCCGGAAAATACAGAGAGGAGATACTAATGTCAGATAACAGGATGGATAATAACAGGGTAAATGTAACGGGGAAGATTTGTTCAGGGTTCAGGTACAGTCACCAGATTTATGGGGAGGGGTTTTATGTGGCAGATATCTGCATCAGCAGGGAGAGCGGGTATACAGATATCATCCCCCTTATGTTTTCAGATAAGCTTTTGGATGCAGGACAGGACTATACCGGCTCCATGGTAGCTGTGGTCGGACAGTTCCGTTCCTATAACCGGCACGAAGAGAGAAAGAACAGGCTGGTGCTTTCCATATTCGTGCAGGAGGTTGAATTCCTGGAAGAAGAGCCTGTAAACAGCAGGGAAAATAACCGGATTTTCCTGGAGGGTTTTGTCTGTAAGGAACCGGTGTACAGGAAGACGCCCCTGGGGAGGGAGATTGCGGACATCCTTCTTGCAGTAAACAGGCCATACGGAAAGTCAGATTATATTCCCTGTATTGCCTGGGGAAGGAATGCAAGGTTTGCAGGACGGCTTGAAGTGGGGGAGGCCGTAAAGCTTCATGGGAGGATACAGAGCAGGGAGTACGTGAAATGTCTTTCAGAAGAGAAGGTGGAAACCATGGTGGCATATGAGGTGTCTGCCAGCCAGCTGGAACAGGCATCAGGGACAGGAGGGGATGAGACATGAAGGTGCCGATCATCAGGCTGGAGATGGTTGTGGACGGGTATACCGAATATTTGCGGGAGCAGCTCTCCACTTCCGGCAAAGCAGCGGAATGGATATGGAAGAACATTGTCAGGAACTCGAACAGGGAGCATATCATTGTGGTTGGCTGTGATGCCGGCAGCTGCGCAACATATATAGATGAGGTAGGCAGAGGGTCTGTATACTGCTGTCCCGGCACCATACCGGAGATATTTAAGGCAGCAATCATCAGCAATGCTACACGCATCCTGCTTTTTCACAACCATCCGGGCGGCAGCCTGCAGCCATCCCAAATGGATAAAGAGTTTACAAAAAATGTCAGGAAAGCCGGGGAACTGCTGGAGATTGAACTGTCCGACCATATCATAATCGGCAGGGATGGGGCTTATTACAGTTTTATGGAAGCCAATATATTGGATGATGACCCTGACACTGATGAAAACCGGTCATGATGGGGTTTTATAAAGTATGCAGTGGCAGGAGGAAAGCAGAATCAATAAGGAGAAAGACTGATGGAAATAAGGGACAGCAGCCAGCTTAAAGCGGCATATGGTGTATTGAATGACATGCAGGGTATGAAAGCGCTGCCGGGGATGGAAGAAGCGGTGCAGAAGCACATAAAGCAGCTGAAAAGGGATATCAGGACATTCCTGATACAGCAGGAAGCCATCTGTTCCACCATATGGTAAGGCTATGGATACATCCAATCTTACGAATGGATTATCTGGTGGAAATGGTGGAATTATGGAATCTGTCCGTATTGGAAAGAGGCTGGTACAGGCATTGGAGCCTGGATTATGGCACGGTGTACTGAAAATAGGCAAAGGAGGGCTGGATTATGGTGAGGCTGGCCAGCGGGCAATATATTATAGGGTTTGATAACGGCTACCAGTTTGGGAAGACAGCATGTTCCCTGTTCGATAACGGGGTCCATGCAATGGGAAAGGTGGAGCCGTCGGTCATGGAACACTCTCTGAAATACGGCAGAAAGTATTATAAGGTCGGCGAAGGGCGGGCAGCGATCACGGAGGATAAAGTCTCGGATGAGGATGCAAGGCTGCTGACAATGGCAGCGGCGGCAAAGGAGCTGTCAGTGGAGGGGATACGGAAAGCGGAGATTATCCTTGCGGTGGGGCTGCCCTTTTCTGATTATGGGCGTGAGAAGGGGCAGCTGCTGGAATACTATAGCCAGAAGCCTGCACTGCGGTTTGAGTTTGAGGGAGTCCGGTATGATGTGGAAATAAGCCGTACATTTGTATTCCCCCAGTGCTATTCTGCAGTTGCCCCGCGCCTTGGGAATATGAAGGGGGATTACCTGGTTGTGGATGTGGGAAGCAAGACAACGGATGTGGTATGCCTGGAGCGTGGAATCCCGGTGGAGCGGAGATGCATCACCATTGAGAGGGCCATGGTGAAGTGGGTGCGGCAGATACAGGGAAACCTGCAGGTGCAGTATGGAAAGGACATCCCTGAGGATGAGGTCCTGAAAGTTATCCTGAAAAAGGAGAGTTTTCTCCCCAGGGCATATGCCGACCTGGTGCGGAAAGGCATCCGGGAGCAGGTACATATGCTGGAGTTGGAACTGGAAGAGCGGGGCTACAGGCTGGACTATATGAACGTCATCTATGTCGGCGGTGGCGCGGTGGCGGTGAAGAATTTTTCCGGACACAGGCCTAATGCCGCTTATGATTGTGACATCCATGCCAATGCAAAAGGCTATGAATACCTTGCGTACCAGATCCTGAGGAAGCAGGGGGCAGCATGACATGGCGGAAGACAGGGTTATCACACTCCGGTTCCAGGAATGGAAGGCCATGGATATGGAGCTGTACAGGATGCTGGAGGAAGGGAAGAAGGAGAGGGGACTTTCAATGCCTGTTTATGTAAAAGGCATTCTCCGGAAGCATTTTGGCGGCAGGGAACATGGAATGGGAACTGATGCGGGAATGGATGAGTGTATGGAACGGCTGCGGGAAATCGTGCATGGTGAGCTGGCATCCCAGAGTGATATGATTGCCGGGATGCTTGAAAGGATAACGGAGGGACAGATTATTGAACAGGCGGAACAGAATATCCGCCAGGCTCTTCAGGATTACAGAAAGCATACCACACAGACAGAGGCGCTGGATGATGTGTCGGATACATTTATCAGGAACCTTGCCAGGGACAGCTCTTTTGCAAAGCGGGAGCTCAGGGAGCTTTTCAGCAGGTCGCCGGTATGGGATGAAAAGCTGGATGCCCTGGTCATCAACGGGACAAGGACGCATGACCCGGATTACGACAGGGTACGGAGCCTAGCAATTGAAATCCTGTATCCTGCAATTGAGAGGGCAGAAATCGACACCGACAAAGACAGGTATCATAAAATCTATAATGCGATTGATTTCTTTTCATATCCTTATAACGGCTGTATGCAGGAGGCGGGTATCCAGGCCCTGAATGAGATTGCGCCAAAAGCCTATGAACCAGGCAAAAAGCGGAGCAGGGTATTTAAGGCGCTCTGTGTATCGCTTGGCATGACGGATGAAACCGCAGGGAGCGAATTCCAGAAGCTGTATGCGCAGTTTGCGGATGAACTGTCGGCGAAGCAGATCAGTTTTAAGCTCTATGTCTCCCTGAACCCGGCACATTTTCTGACGATGAGCAACCCCAAAGCGGACAGCCGCGGCTGTACCCTGACAAGCTGCCATTCCTTTAACTCGACGGATTACCAGTATAACAATGGCTGTTCCGGGTATGCAAGGGACCATGTAAGCTTTATTGCCTTTACCGTTGATGACCCTGATAACCCTGAACTGCTGAATAACCGCAAGACTACGCGCCAGGTTTTTGCGTATAAGCCCGGCAATGGCCTGCTGCTGCAGAGCAGGATGTATAACACGTCCGGCGGGACGCATGGGGCGCAGGGCGATTCCAAACTTTACCGCGACCTGATCCAGCGTGAGATATCCATGCTGGAAGGGGTACCGAACCTGTGGAAGACATATCCATACTGTGGTGGGCATGAGGGCTGCGTTATTCCCAAGGGCAAAGTAAAATAGAGGAATATAAGGTTGAAGAAAAAGCGCCGAAAACTGAGAACAGTATCCGTATTCTGAAATTGCCTTCAGTTCTGATGCGTGAAATCAGTAAAAGAGTGGAGTGGGTGCAAAAATGCAAGGAGGAAAACAAGGATTTTATTGACCATGATTATATCTCCTGCCAGAAAAACGGTCTGCCGCATTCATTGTCAGCCATGAACAATGCATTGACCAGGCTGTGCAAGAGGAATGGGCTTCCACATATAAGCATTCATTCCCTAAGGCATCAATATGCCGCCGTTCTTCTGGAACAGGGTGTTCCTCTTGTAAAAATAAGCGCCTTGCTGGGGCACTCCTCAATAACCACTACTTTTGAGTACTATTGTGACCAAATGGATGAGAATGACAAAATTATATCATTTATGAACAGTAATTTCATACCGGAGGAGGAATCGTGTTGATTGATTTGAAGCTGCAGAATTATATAGACTGGCACGTAAAACCTGTGATGAAGATAAAAGGCTGCTATGGTTACAGAGTCATCCTGAAATATCAGGATGGCTCTGAAAAAACACAGCAAAAGTCTGGATTTCAGACGGCAAGGGAAGCAGAGAAAGCACGAAAGGTGACGATTGGGGAACTGTACAATGGCACATACAGAGTGTATGTAAATGTGAATGTC
>CAJUGL010000102.1 GCA_910586515.1 uncultured Acetatifactor sp. | reverse complement strand
GGTCATGATCATGCGCCAGGACTGGCTGGATGCGCTGGGACTCAAGGCGCCTACCAATATGGATGAGTTTGAGGCAGTGATCAAGGCCTTTACCGAGGATGATCCGGACGGAAACGGGCAGGATGATACCTACGGCTTTACCTACAGCGGAAACGATATTTATAATACGGGATGGGTTGCCGATCCGGTAAGTCTCTTTTCCGCCTATTCCGGAACACATTATCCGGGAAGCTGGCAGGAGGACGAGAATGGGGAGCTGATGTACGGTTCCATCCATGAAGGGAACAAGGAAGCCCTTGCCAGAATGGCGCAGTGGCACGCAAACGGCTGGATCTTCCAGGAAGCGGCAGCTACCGGGGCATGGGACGCCATGATGCAGTTCACGGAGGGAAAGGCCGGCATCTTTATCGGAAGGCCCTGGGCCATCGGTTCCGTTGCGGATGTTACCTCCGTGGCCCCGGATGCGGTGATCAAGGCATATCCCAACATTCTGCAGGACAACGGGGATCCCACCTATCAGGCGGCTCAGATCAACGACGGCTGGCTGATGTTCAACAAGGATTTTGCAAACATGGAAGCTTTCTTTGAGTATTACGACTGGCTGTATGATTACGCTTTCGGTACCGGAGATTTCAAATATGGATACCTGGAAGGATACGATTATGATATAGTGGGAGATGAGGTGGTGTTCGACTCCAAGCTGTTTGATCCCCCTGTGACCGACCCCTTTATGCCCGGCAAATCCACGGTGCTGAAAAACACGCCTGCACTGAAGTCAACCCAGACCTTTGCGGACATTGCGTCAGGGAAGACTCCGGAGACGGGAGCGGAGCTGTCCGTTGCTGCGGGATTTGTGACGGCGCCTGAAATGTCAGATGGTTACGTGGTGGCTCACGAGCATATGGATGAGCTGCTTCCGAATCTTTTCAATACAGAGCCTACGGACACCATGAAGAAGAACTGGGAACAGCTTCAGACCATGGAGAAGCAGATCTACACCAATATTGTCTATGGAAAGGAGCCGGTGGATGCCTTCGACAAGTTCGTGGAGGACTGGCTGGCACAGGGCGGCGAGCAGATCACCAAAGAGGTCAACGAATGGTATAAGACCGTGAAATAAAATTTGAAAAACTGGAACAGCATAAGGGACTGTTGCATCCGTGTGACAGCCCCTTATAACTGTATGATGGGAAACTGTCCGATGAAGAAAATAAAATCCATTTACATGATATTCGTAGTGTTTCTGATTATGATCATAGCGGGCTTTCTGCTCCTGTACGGATACAGCAGAATCAGTCTTGAGAGTCTGCTCATGGAGACCGCCCTGGTTCAGCTGGAGCATTCCGACTCTCTGCTGGATCAGAAGGTGAAGGAGATTGAGATCGAGGCTGACGGGATATTAAGCAGCGACGATCTCAGGACTCTGCACGGAGTGATCAATGCCAGATGGGACGCTTACAATTATGTGACCAGTGTAAACGCCATGAAGGAATATCTTGAAAGCCGTCAGAAAAGCAATGTGGGAATGGGAGAATTCATCCTGTACTGGCCGAAAAAGGAGCGCCTTGTCAGCACGCTGAATTCGTCCCAATTTGACAGAGAGATATTCGAGGAGATTGAGACGAATAAATGGATGATATGGGAAAACGAAATTTACTTTGTCAGATGCCTGGAGACGGACTATGACAGGCATGATGATGAGCCTTATCTGCTGATTCGGATGGACAGGGACTATCTGTACGGCCTCAAAGGCATGGCCTCCGGAATGAGAGGCGGCGGCACCATGTTCCTGACACCGGACGAGAGGAGCTTTCTGTCCGTCCACGGAGTGGAGACCGTGCTTCAGACGGCTGTCCGCCCCTGGAGTGCGGGCGCTTATAAAATCACGGTGGGACGAACGGACTACCAGATCCTGGGATTAAGCGCTTCAAAATGCGGTCTTCGCATCCTGACCTATTATCCGATTGACAAGATGATGGAGCCGGTGGGGAGAATTACGTGGATCATGGGTATTTCCCTGGGAATTCTGCTGATCGTGGGCTTTGTCTTTATGGTTCTGTATAATAAGAATATTCTGATACAGCTGCAGACCATCACGGAAAAGCTCCGCCAGGTGGAGTCCGGAGATTTTACCACACAGATTACAGAGCTGCCAGATAATGAGTTTTCCTATGTGTTTGATCAGTTTAACCGGATGGTGACCAGGATCCGGGAACTGATCAGCACAACGCTCAAGGAGCAGCAGCTTCGCAGCCAGGCGGAGCTGCGCCAGCTTCAGCTGCAGATCAACCCTCATTTTCTGTATAACAGTCTGTCCTATATTGTGACAGTGGCCGGTCAGCCAAAGGCCGTGACGGACATGGCGATCCATCTTTCCAGATATTACAGGTACTGTACGGGCAACAAGTCCATGGCAACCATCGGGGAGGAGATCTCCTATGCGAAATCCTATCTGCAGATCATGGCCATGCGCAAGAATATTGATTACAGCCTCAGCGTGCCGGAAAGCCTTTATCACGTAAAGATCATTCCACTGATCCTGCAGCCTCTGATAGAGAATGCCATTGAACACGGGATTGAGGGGCGGGAGAATGCCAGACATATCTATATCAAGGTACATCCCTGGAAAAAACAGACGGTGAGGGTGGAAATCTCGGACGATGGCAACGGCCTGTCAGAGGAGGAGATTGAGAGGCTGACAGAGCGGCTTGCCAGAAAGAAGCGCGGCGAGGGCGAGAGCGTGGGACTTTGGAATGTGAACCAGAGACTGATCAATTATTATGACGAATCCGCCAGACTGAATTTCGGGAAGAGTATATGGGGCGGCCTGCTGGTTTCCTTTGTTTTTTTACCGGGAGAGAAAATAGATGACAGTATTGATTGTGGATGATGAGACCTATATGGTAGAATATATGAAAAATCTGGTTGACTGGAAGGCCTGCGGATTTGACCAGGTGCTCACCGCCAAAGGGGGAGGGCTTGCCCGGGATCTGCTTGCAAAGTATCGTCCGGAGCTTCTGATCACGGATATCAAGATGCCCAAGATCACCGGACTGGATCTGTCCCGGCTGATCGACGAGAACAGGTATCAGACCAGGGTGATTATCATTTCCGGCTACAGTGATTTTGAGTATGCAAAGCAGGCGCTGCGCTACCGGGTATCGGAGTATCTGGTGAAGCCGGTCCTGCGGGAGGATCTTGAGGAAGCGCTGGAGAGGATCCTGCCGGGGAGCACGAAGGGCGGGGAGCGGGGCGAGAGCGAAGAACAGGGCCCGTCCAGGGATAAATATGCCGCAGTCTCCAGTGTGAAAGCCTACATCCATGAGAATTACAGCCAGGATTTGTCCCTGGATGCGCTGGGGGATGCGGTAAACCTTCACCCGGTCTATCTTTCCAGAATTTTCAAGGAGGTCACGGACGTGAACCTGTCAGCTTACATAGCTGACGTGAGGATGCAGAAGGCGGCAAAGCTCCTTGATGAGACAGATCTTAAGGTTCACGAGGTGATGGATAAGCTGGGATACAGGAAACGACAGCATTTTACCAAGCTTTTTAAGGAAAAATACGGGATGACCCCGAAGGAATACCGGATGATGAAATGGAATCCGCAAGGCACGGGCCCCGGCAATGGCGGCGTTAAAAACAAATAGTAGGAGGTATTGTTATGAGGAAACTGGAAATCGCACCGAAGCTGCTCACAGAAGGGGCGCAGCTCTTAAGACAGGAGGGCCCCGCACAGGGGGAAGGAAAAAGGTATCTGCTGCGGGCGGCCAAAGAGGGGGCCGGGATCTGCACGCCCTGGCTCATGGACGGTAAGGAGAGATATTTCACCTTAATGCTGAAAGCCCAGGAGACCCACAGCGTGGCCCTCAATCTGCTGCTCTACGGGAAGGAGAGCGGGGATCAGCCGGTAATGACCGTGCGCTTCGGCATTCTGCCGCAGGTGGAGACGATGGTCTATTTTGACATGGAGTGGCTGGACGGGCATGTGCTGTTTCCGGAATCCATCCCCGGGGAGCTGAAAATCGTCTGCCACGGCAGCAGGATCTCCCGGAATGAGATCACGAGAGCGGAGCTGAAAACGCTTCCCGCTTTTCATGATCTGAGTATATGGATGTCGGAGCTTGCCATGTGCGATGAGCTTTCGGAGGAGTTTCGGCTTCCGGAGGGAAAGCTGGTGGATGCGCTGGGACAGAATAAGACAAAGGAATGGCCGGGAAAGACAAGGAATCTGGACGACCTGAAGGAGATTCTGCAGGAACAGATGAAAACGGAGCCAAAAGACGGCTATCCCTTTGGGGACTGGTCTTCCTACGGCGGCTGGAAGGAGAAGAAGCTGGGAGAAGGCACAGGCTTTTTCACGAAATACAAGGAAAACGGGAGATGGTGGCTGGCTGACCCGGACGGCTATGCCTTTTTCAGCGCAGGGCCTGACTGTGTGGGACTCTCGGCAGGAGCCAGGGTGGACGGCGTTGAGAAGTGGCTGGACTGGCTGCCGGATCAGGAGGATCCTGCGTATGCCGCAATGTTTGCGCCTCCCAGAAAAAGAGAGGGGGAAAGGCGCAGAAATCCTGTCATGTTCTCCTTTCTGCAGGCGAATCTCTACCGGGCGCTGGGAGAGGACTGGTATGAGAAGTGGAAGCGCATGATGGTAGGGCAGCTGAAACGGTACGGGATGAACACGCTGGGCAATTGGAGCGACGAGAGGCTGTTTGGCGTGACGGATATCCCCTATGTCACCTCCCTTCCGGACTTCCCGGACACGGAGAAAAAGATCTTCCGGGATTTTCCGGATGTGCTCAGTCCCGAGTATGCCCAAAATGCAGAAAAATGCGCGCAGGCGCTGGAAAAGCGCCGTGAGGATCCCTGGATGATCGGGTATTTCCTGCGCAACGAGCCCAGCTGGGCCTTTGTGGACAATCTGGTGCTGGCGGACGAGGTGCTGCGCAATCCGGAGAAGACCGTGTGCAGGCAGGAGCTGGCCGCCTTTTTGCGGGAGCGCTACGGTAGCATTGAGGCGCTGAATGCGAGATGGGGAACGGCGCTTGACAGCTTTGCACGTTTTGACGAGCCCCAGGAGAAAGTATCCGCATGGTCGCAGGCGGCCTGCCTGGACATGAAGGAATTTTCCAGAAGGCTTCTTCGGGCCTATGTGGAGATTCCCGCAAAGGCCTGCCGGAGGGTGGATCCCAATCACATGATTCTGGGAATGCGATGGGCCTGGATCTCGGATCCCGATCTGGTATCCGGGTGGGAGAATTTTGACGTGTTTTCCATCAACTGTTATGCCCAGGATCCCACCTCCAACATAGAAAATATTGTAAAGCTGGGCGTGGATCTTCCGGTGATGATCGGGGAATTCCACTTTGGCGCATTGGATGCGGGACCCTCCGCAACCGGGTTAGAGGGAGTGCGCACCCAGAAGGACCGGGGAATCGCCTACCGCTATTACTGCGAGAGAGTGGCGGCGCATCCCAACGGAGTGGGATGCCACTATTTCCAGTGCTACGATCAGTTTGTGCTGGGACGCTTTGACGGGGAAAATTATAATATCGGCCTGTTTGACGTCTGTTCCCGGCCTTATCCGGAGATGATGGAGCAGGTGAGAGCCTGCGGCCAGGGATTGTATCCGGTGGCGGCAGGAGAGAGGGAGCCTGCGGAGGAGAAGGCGCAGGAGATTCCCATGATTGCTTATTGACAGGAGTGTGAAACAGTAAGTTGCGGGAATATTCAGACAATATTTCTTCGGATTTACAGGTTTCACAAACGCCTATTATCCTGAAGGTGGAGGGGAGCGAGACCGCCTCCTACATTTATGTGGGAGACTGCTGGGACGGAAAGGATTACTACAATTCCCGTTATGTGTGGTTCCTTCTCAAGTTCCAGAGACAACGGCACAAACAACGACAATTTCCTAAATATAATGTTACAACACATTTGAGTAGTAACCCTGGACAGCAAACAGCGGGGCATGGAAATACCATGCCCCGTTATTTTTCTGTATCGAGTAGTCGTTTCCAAAACTATCGCTAAGGAAAAGCATGGAATTTAGGTTGCAGTTACTTGCTTTTTCTTATGCCCCTACTGCAAGAAGTTGAGAACCAGGGCAGGGGCGATGCTGCAGACCGCCCAAACCGTGCGTACACCATCCGGCAGGATAATTTTCAGAAACACCAAGGGCTGCCAGCGGCAGCAGACTGACGATCAGCGCCGCCAGACTGAGTTTTTAAAGTTTTTTTGTGACTTCCATACGATTACCTCATTTCCTTTTTTCCAAATTGTGTGATTGACAGGGCAAGCAGGACAGCGAATACAGCGATTGCACAGGGCAGGAACGGCATCAACGCAAATGCGGCGTCAGAGGTTTCCGCTGTAAAGTCATGCAGGGAGC
>CAJUGL010000101.1 GCA_910586515.1 uncultured Acetatifactor sp. | reverse complement strand
TAAAATGAAATGAAACATAAAGCGAAGGGAGTAACAAATCAATGAAAATCGAAAAATGCAAAAAAGAATCCTTTATTGTAATAGGCAAAGAGGGATCAACCTTAGACGGTGCGGGCTTTATCCAAAAGCTATGGGATGATGCAAATTCCCATTTTGGAGAAGTTGCGCATTTAGCAAAGAAGGATGAAAACGGGAACATCTGTGGAATATGGGGTGCAATGTCCGATTTTTCCCGGTCTTTCCAGCCCTGGAAAGACTTTCATCAAGGACTTTATCTTGCGGGAGTAGAATGCAATGAGGATGCCGAGGCCCCTGACGGCTGGATCAAATGGGTGATTCCCGGCTATGAATATATCTATGTAGAATGTGAAAACGATGGTATTTTCCCGGAAGTCATACAATATCTGAAAGAGAATGATATTCCATTGGCAGGGGCTGTCCACGATTTTATTTGCCCACAGACCGGGAAAGGGTATATATTTTTCCCGATAAGGAAGTTGTAAAAAGGAGAAAAATCGGATAGCTTGAATATTGGGACATTGACGAATTTGAAATCTGGATGGAACAACAACATGAAAAAAACAGCGCCTTGCGGATAACCATGAGAAGTCGTTTTACGACAAAGACGCAAATGAGGATTATTATTGCCGAGAATGGGCACAGGAAGATGTTGATACGCTTTATGACCAATGGCAAGAACAGCTTGACCTTATGAAAGAAGGCTATCAATTCACAAGCAAATTCCTTTTGATGATGAGGGCGGGATTTTACACAGGCTCGCAGCAGTGCAGTAAGATTCCTACTCCAAAAGCTGAAACTATTTTGTATGATCTATTATCATCCCATTGACCAATTTTGAGAAGCCTTTCGCAAAAACGATTCGTATGGTAATTTCAGTCACTCTATAACAGGAGGCATTACCCGCCCCCTGTTATTTATTCCACAGCCCCAATCGATTCTACCATACTCATTCTGCTGATCTTCCGAAAAGGAATACAGGTTGCCAGAATACATGCCCCGATGGAAAGGAGCGATGCACAGGCTACAGGAATTACAGGAACCGCTGTCAGCCGGATGGTATCCGTCGCTCCGGCCTCCACAAATACGGTACCCAGATATCCGGCGATACTTCCGATTACCGCTGCGTTCCTGCCATAATAAAATCCTTCCCACAAGAACACCCGGAACAGACTTCCCACACTCATACCCACAGCACGCTGTATCCCGATCTCCATGATCCGGGTATGGATATTGGTGTACACTGTATTGATGATGTTCAATATCCCGATCAGACCGATGAACAGAATCAATCCCCAGGCCAGCAGACGGATCTGGGCTTCGCTTTCCTCATACTGGCGGTCCGTCTCTTCATAGGATACCGTAGCTGTCCCTGGTATCCGCTGACGGATTCCCTCCAGCACCTGATCAAAAGCTGCCCGTTCCCCATCGTCAGACAGACCTGGACGCAGCTCTACATAGACATCCGTTCCTGTAAGACCAGAATAGATCCGGTCGCTGACCAGAACCTGAACGCCGTTTACAAATCCGTTGTTTCCCACACTGAAATAACCGTCATAGCCGCTCATGGACAATAGTACCGGCAGCTTTTTCCCAGACACAGTGACCGTGCTCCCTTCTTCCACATGGGTCGTTCCGAAGGAAACCCCATCGATCTCCATGGGGATGGGATTGCGAACCACGCACCCCTTCCCTGCTTTCAGCATGTCAAGCTGCTCTTTTGTCAGTCTGGAAGCGAATTCATAATCCATCCAGCAGTCATTGAATCCGAAGATCTGAAAGGATTCACCAACCCCCAGCACAAGATCGGTGTCTATCCCTATGGGCCGGTTCTGCTCATCCAGCTCATAGAGGGAAAACTGCTGCGCCGCCACGTAATCCACATTTTCCTCCAGTTCCAGCGCTTTTTTCTCCTCCGGTGAGATACCTTCGTACTGATTGACGATGGAATAATCCCCCAGGTGTTCTGATAACGAGCCGGATACACCAAGCAGCGACAGAAAACTCTGCAGCGTGATAAAGACGGTAATGCTCATGACCAGGGACAGGACGGTTACCGCTGTCCGCCCTTTGCTGCGGCTCAGATTCAGTCTGGCATAATACCGTTCAAAGTTCCGGATCTTTTTGGTTTTCCGTTTCTTACGTTTCACCTGTCCCCTTGTTCCTGTCATAGCCGTGACCGGAGAGACTCTGGCCGCAAACCGGGCCGCCGGAGCTGCCGCCAGAAATGTAAATGCCAGAGTTACAAAGGCACTGGCCAGTAGATATCCCCATTTTCCATTACTGTTGGCGTCCATCAAAGCCTGGAGCTGTTCCCTGCTTCCTGCCAGAAACATCTCCGGCGAAAGCTGATTTAATGCCGCGGTCAGAATCCCCTTTGCGGACAGGCAGCCTAGCAGCAGGCCTGCGGGAATCCCTGCCATACACAACAGCAATATCTCGGCGGCAACCACACGGTACAGCTGCCCCTTCTCTGCACCGATGGCCCTCAGCGTACCATACTGCCCGATCCGCCCGGAAACGGCGATTTTCAGAATATTATAAACCACCAGCCCGGCTGCCAGCAGAATCAGGGCAACGACCAGTACCCCCACGAACATCAGCCAGGAAAAACCCGCATCATCCATGGACAATTCCGAATCGGCCGCCTCCGAACGGTAAGAAATACCGAGCGCATCCAAAAGGGGGATATTGTAAAGAGTGTCCAGCTCATGAATCTCCAGCCTTTCGCAGAGGTCATCCATCACAGCCTGAAAGTTTTTTCTGTCTTGGGTGCGGATATCCATATTATAATACAGATACTCCGGCGGAAGAACCGCCTCTGCCGTCCCCTGTCCGGCAAGGCCCAGGATATGGCCGCCGGTATAACCCAGAAAATTACTCTCTGTAATCCCTGTCAGAGTAAACTCCGCCGTATAGTCACAGGCATCCACTACGATCCCATGACGCAGGGCCTTGGAAAGGGAAAGGCTGATGGGATCCCCAATCTTCCCGTCAAATCCCAGAAACTGCAGGGCGTCTTCCGGCAGGGCCAGCTCCATAGGAGCTTCGGGCAGCCTCCCCTCCACAAGGCGGGAATATGTGGGCCTGGCGGCAATCCCCCCGTCCCAGTATTCCGCCAGATCCAGGGAAAGCTGGTCATTCAACTTATGATCTCCCAGCGGGACAAAACGGCCGGTGTAGGACAGACGGGAATCATTCTCCAGTATCTGTGCCTTTTCTTCCGTAAGCTGCACAAAGGTTGCGTAGCGATCCCCGCCGATGGCGACTGCCTGCTGCTGGCGCATGGCAGAGAGGACGCCGACAGACTGTCCTGCCGCAGTGGTCATCATGGTGGACAGGATCACTGCAATGAGGATTAGAAAAGAAGTCAGTTTCTGTGAAATCACTTCCTTAAGCGCCAGAGTAAGATAGCTTTTCATCTTCCGCCCACCTCCGTCAGTATGCCGTCCACAATGGAAAACCGCCGGTCGGCCATTTGGGCCATGCGATTGTCATGGGTGATGATAACCAGCGTTTTTTCCATCTTTTCATGTATAGCCCTGAGCATTTCCATCACTTCCCCTCCGCTTCTGCTGTCCAGATTTCCCGTTGGCTCGTCTGCGAAGATCACGTCCGGCTGTGCAATCAGCGCACGGGCAATGGCCACCCTCTGCTGCTGCCCGCCGGAAAGCTCATGGGGCAGATGGGTCAGTCTGCTGCCGATCCCAAGCAGCTGCGTGAGCTGTTCCAGATACGCCTCATTCGGCTGCTTTTTGTCAAGAAGCAAAGGCATCAGGATGTTTTCCTGCGCAGTTAAAACCGGAAGCAGGTGAAACTGCTGAAAGACAAACCCGATGCTCCTGCGGCGCAGTGCAGACCGTTCCCGGTCAGAAAGGCTGTAAATATCCTGACCGTCATAAGTCAGCCGGCCAGACGTCGGCTGATCCAATCCGGATAACAGATGGAGCAGGGTACTTTTCCCACTTCCTGACGGGCCTGTAATCGAAATAAAATCACCCGGCATGATCTGAAACGAAGCCCGGTCCAGCGCCGTTACCCGGTTTTCCCCTTCCCCATAAATTTTTGAAAGCTCATTTGCTTCCATTTTCATAAAAATACACTCTCCTTATCATCATTTTGCATCTGCATAAACAGGGACTGCCTGTGTGCATGCTTTATGCTGTAAAAAGAGTGTAATGGATAAATCTCAAGAAACGCTCAAGATTTGATGGTACTAAAAAATGCCACAGCCGCCCCGCCGCCTTCCGGTCGGTTCTCCAGACAGAGTTTCCCGCCGTGTTTCAGACACAAAAGGCTGCTGCTGTACAGCCCCATCCCAAAATGCTCTGCATTTTCCTCTATTTTCCCAAAGGGTTTCGGTCCGTTCTTCACCAGTTCAGGCGGAAAACCGGGTCCGTCATCCACAACCATAAGACACAGCATATGTTCGGTCAGTGTAAGACAAATCTCCAGTTTCCGACAGGCAAAACGCGCCGCATTTCCAATCAGGTTTTCTGCCACGGTCAAAAAGATTCCATGGTCTATCCTGACAATCCCCAGATCCGGTACGGACAGTATGAGATCAAGTCCTGGCGCAAGCAGATGTGCAGTCTCTTGCAATTCTTCCAAAAGGGCAGATCCGTCTGCGTCACAAAGCCGCACCTGTATCTGTTCCAGCCTCTGGATGCTGCTCATAGCCTCCACATACTGTTCTACCCGCAGCACATAGCGTTCCATCCTCTCCAGCGTGTGTTCATCCGCCCTTCCTCCTTTCATCAGCTTCACGCTTCCCTTCAGGACCGTCACCGGATTGCGCAGGTCATGGGCAAAGGCCGCATTGAGCCTTTTGCGTTCCTCCGCCTGCTGCCACAGCTTTCGGTTTGTTTTCAGAAGTTCTTCCCGCATCATCTCAAATGCGGCACAGATCTGTCCCAGTTCATCTGCCGATGCCTCCGGCATGGAAAAGTCCAGGTCATGGTTTCGGATGCGCTCGGTTCCCATTTTCAGAATCTCAATGGGGGCTTTCAGCTTCAAATGATAAAACAGAATCCCGGCAATGCCCAGTCCGCCTGCCGGAAACAGTACCGCCGAAAGCAGCCGGACGCCGTCCAGCAGCTCCAGGATCCGCATCTGTTCCCGATCCGGCCCGGCCAGCTCTGTAACCGTGCCGCCGGAATCAATGGCAATCCCTCCCTGGGGATACCTCTCTGCAATTCTTCCGCATAACAGATATACTCCCAGTGTAAGCAGAAGCGCAGTCACCAGGCAGAAAACGGACAGCAGAAAAAAGCACCGCTTCAGCCCCATATTTTTCAGCCCTTCCATCGGTACCCGCACCCCCAGACTGTTTCGATATAAGCAGTAAATGTACGGGCTGCCAGCTTTGCCCGGATTTTCCGGACATGCTCCATGACCACATCGCTGCTGCCCTCCCCGTCAATCCCCCATATACTCTCATATATGCGCTCCCGGTCAAACACCTGTCCTGTATGCAGAGAAAGCAGCTCCAGGATATCAAACTCCCGCCTGGAAAATGTCACCGGCTCCCCGTTTACCGTTACGGTGCGGGCCGTATAATCGATGGCAAGCTCTCCAAAAAACTTTACCGCAGAAATGTTCTGCCGCCGCTGTTCCCTCCGCAGATGAGCGGCAACCCTTGCATCCAGTTCGTCCAAATCAAAGGGCTTTACAATATAGTCATCTCCGCCTGCCTGAAACCCCACAATCTGATCTGCGGATTCTATACGGGCTGTCAGGAAAAGAATCGGACAAGTCACATGGTTTCGTATGTTTCGGCAAACGGAAAGGCCGTCCATACCGGGCATATTGATATCCAGCAGAATCAGGTCCGGCTGCATCTGTGCTTTTTGAATCGCTTCCTTCCCGTTATAAGCGGTCAAAACATCATACGTTTCGGAAAAATAACTTCTCATCATATCCACAATTCCCTGCTCATCATCCACAATTAATAATTTCCTTTTCATACTTTCCACCTTCTGCAAAGATTTCTCATGCGTTTTCGTCCTCATTTCTCAACTCTTTTACAAGCGCCATAACACCATCGTCAGATGTGAGACCGGCCCGCTCTCCACAATAAAAGAAATACGGTCTCCGCTTGCCACGCCAAGCACTTCACGGACATCTTTTGGGATTGTGACCTGCCCTTTGGCCATGACCTTTGCGTTGTCAACAAAAGCGTTTGCTAACATATCTTTCACCTCCTGAAATATAGAAAGTAGGGATTTCCCTACTTGTATTGTAGGCGACTGCTAAAGAAAAATCAAATGAGATTCATAGAATGGATTTATCGGACACTGGTGTTATATGCTCTAAGCGACTTGTTAATTCACTGATTTTTCGGTGATAGGCGAGGACAGCTTAGAGCATATTTTCATTCAAGGAGGTCTGTGTTATGGCAAAAACC
>CAJUGL010000100.1 GCA_910586515.1 uncultured Acetatifactor sp. | reverse complement strand
AAAACGCGAAAAGAATGCGTTTTGGCGCCCGCAAGTCTCGCAAAATTGCACAGAACGCAATTTTGACTTCGCGAGAAGGGCTGTCTGAACTGTTACAAAAAAACGCAAAATCGGTTGCGGAAACAAAACCTTGCAGATATAATGATATGATACAAAGGGATTCGATCACAGGGAATCCTGTGTCGGAAAACGACGAAAGAAAGGATTGAAAAACACCATGCAAAACCAAACCGATTATTCTCTGATCCTCGCCCAGCTGGAAGCCATGACGGACGCTGACGGCGATACCCTTGCCATTCTTTCCAACGCCTCGGCAGTGCTGAACCTGAATCTCACAGACATCAATTGGGTGGGCTTCTACCTGGCCCGAAACCAGGAGCTGATCCTGGGTCCCTTCCAGGGAAAGCCTGCCTGCATCCGCATTCCCTTCGGAAAAGGTGTCTGCGGTACCGCGGCAGCCGCGGCCCTCACCCAGCTTGTGGCAGACGTACATGAATTTCCGGGGCACATTGCCTGTGACAAGGCCTCCAACTCGGAAATCGTCGTCCCCATCCTGAGCGGCGGAACCGTAAAAGCCGTTCTGGATATCGACAGCCCTCTGCCGAACCGGTTCGATCAAAGCGATCAGGCCGGACTGGAACGCTGCGCCGAATTCCTGGGAGGGGCCTGCAGATGGTAATATCGGGCAAAAGAGGACCTGCGCTCATCAGCCCTTATCCAAAAAGGCTTTTGAGCCGGTGGCGCCCCTCTGTCCCTGGTATTTGCCGTCATAGGGTCTTAACGCTCTGTCGTCCATTCGGGAGAACACCAGCTGTCCCACCCTGCGCCCGGCTCTCAGCTCAATGGCACAGCGGTTGACATTGTACAGCTCCAGGGTAATCTCCCCCCGAAACCCGGGGTCCACCCACCCCGCATTCTGGATAAACAGCCCCATTCTCCCCAGAGAACTGCGTCCCTCCACAAATGCCGTCAGATCGTCCGGCAGCTCAAAATATTCCTGGGTGGTCGCCAGGACGAACTGATTCGGCAAAAGCACATAGGTGTCGCTGGTAATGGTCTTGTACTTCATTTCCTTATCTAAAGTCACGATTCCCGTAGGCGAGTCCTCCACAATGCTGAATGTATTGCCAAGCCTTATATCCACGCTGGCCGGCTGTATCTGCTCCCTCTCCAGAGGAGATATCCGCAAAGTTCCTTCCTCCAGCATTCTCATGATTGTTCTGTCTGATAGCACCATTTCGCTTCCTCCCGTTTATCTCTGGCTACTGTTCACTCCGTCACCGTAACTATCTCTGCGCTGCCCTCCTGCCGGACATACCGCATTCACTGCGGATATCCCTATGTTAGCAGATTCCCGGCCCCTCCACAAGCCAAAGCGCAAATCTTTAGGAAAATTATTGACAAACGATAATTATCATGTTACACTGCTCTTAAAATTATCGTAAAACAATAATTATAAAAGGAGATCATCATGAAATACGCAACTTTTCCCTGGGAACAGCTGGGATGGCTGCTGCGCAGACTTTCCCTGACAGGCGGCCCGGGCAATACGGCGGCCTGGATCCTCTTTTTTGCCGCGGGCAGTGTTCCCCTGGCGGCAATACTCTGCTTTCTGGCCAGAGGCCGGGCCCACAAGGCGGATATACTGCTGGCGGCGCTCTCCCCGGCGATTTACGCAGGTCTGTGGTTTTTCGTCAATCCTTCCTACATAGACAGGTATCTGTCCCCTTTTCCTGCCGGCGGATTGTCCAAATATGCTCTGGCTGCAGTGATAGACAGCCTGCTGCTGACCTGGATTCTGCTTCGCTGTCTGGTCCGCTTTGAAACGCTGAGACCGGAAAAACTTCTGTACGGCATGAGGATTCTGCTGTACGCCTATGCCGCCCTGACCATATGCGCTCTCCTCCTGCAGACCCTGGGCGATTTCACCACTGCCTGTCAGTCCGTGAAAGAGGGCAATTCCGGCGCTGAGCAGTCCCTGATCCAGGTCACCGTTTTCTTCCTGGCTCTTCGCTCCGCTGCGGAACTGATTCCCGGTCTGGCCAGGGCAGCCCTGCTGTTCCTCTCCGGCAGCTTCCTGAAAAGCTGCGCAGAAGCCCCCTTTGGCCCGGAAGCCTGCGCCAAAATGGAGCGGCTGAAGCAGGCCAGCGGCATACTTCTGGTTTCCGTACTTCTGACTGCGGCAGGCTGCAATGTTCTGCAGCTTTTCTTTTCCCGGTTTATCCTGGACAGCAGTCATCGAATCCTCCTTCCCCTGGCTGAAATCGTCTCTGTGGCAGGAATCCGTATGCTGAGTTTATTTTATCTGGAAAGCAAGAGGCTGAAAGACGACAATGACATGTTCATCTGATCTCCGCAGCCTTCTTTTGGCAGAATGTATGTACAAAAACTTTTCAAAGGGCGGAAATATGGCAATACGTATATATCTCAACGAAATATTAAAGGAACGTCACATGACTTCCAAGGAACTGTGCAGACTGGTAAACATTACCGAGGCCAATCTGTCCGTCCTGCGCAGCGGCAGAGCAAAGGGCGTCCGCTTCGGCACAATAAACAAGATATGCTACTATCTGCAATGCGATGTAGGCGATATCCTGAAATTTGACGGAAATCTTGAGGAGGAATCTGGAAATGAAGAGTAAAGGACAGACCAGACACAAGGTAATTCAGGCCGTATCTCTCGTTATGACCGCAATGCTGCTCTCCGGCTGCAGCAGCCTGGCCAGGGAAGATCTTGACCTGGGGCAGGATCGGCTTGCCGGTATCTTTATAACGGAAAACTATATACCCCCGGGAGAACCTGTCCTGGAAACCGATATGTACGGAAATATCACGTTCAGGGAATCCGATCAGAATAAATTTTACGGTTCCTTCCAGAGTCAGGACGGCGCTTTCCTGCCGGTAAGTTTCCCCGGACTGGAAGGCTACGGCGTCTATAATCTACAGGTTGAGGAGGAAGAAACCCGGCAGATTTCCAGATACAGTACCTGCGATGATTTCTTTACGGATTGTCACATCACTGTTTCTGAGGACGAAGAGTGCATGGAAAGCTCCCTGTATGTCCCGGCCGACCTCTCCATGCAGTATTATTTTAACCCCGTTTACCAGCAGGCGGACGGACAGATCTACCTTCTGCCCGGCTCCGGGATCTCCTCCACCGACGGTTTCACAAGGGGGCAGAAATGGAGCCAGAGCCTTGCCCAATCCAGCTCCCTGACGGAAAACGGTGCGGAATACAGCAAAACCTATCGTTTTACCGTAAATATAATCTCCGCAGACTCTCCCGCGGACACAGAATTACTCTTTATGGATGACAGCCACCGGGTTCGGGGACAGCTGACGCAGGCCCAGCTGGACGCGCTTTTTCTGGATGAACGGCAGCTGGAGCTTCCCGCAGAGACCGCTTATCTCATTCTCTGCCAGAAACAATCCTCCGGCGAGCCGGACAACCGCTTTCTCTTTAATTACGGCACAGAAACTCTGGAATACATGACCGCCCAGGAAGACGCCCCCCTGCTCACTCGCAGGCTGCAGCTGATATGGCCCTGACGTTTCCGGTTGCAAAAAAGACCGAATCTGCTATAATGATAAATAATCGAAAAAAGGGCGGAGAACGCCCCCGGATATACTGTAAACCGTATGGAAACGAGGAAAATTATGGCAAAAGAAAAACAAATCTGCCCCATGTGCGGCACAAAACTAAAATTGACTGACGGACGCATGACCTGCGGAAAATGCGGATACTACATCAGGAACCAGACAGAGAATTACAGTTCCCAAAATACCGCCCCGTACCAGACACAGCGCGGCAGCCGGCCGAATGCGGGAGGACAAACCGGCCCGGTGCCTTCCGCTTCCCCGAAAAACAGAGGTCAAAATACCGCTGCCGCCGTAGTGACCACCGTCATCTTAAGCTCCGTAAGCCTCCTTGCTCTGGGCGGCGTTATTCTCTTCCGGACCGGCGCCCTTGACGCCCTGCTGCGGAACCTCCCGCCTGTGTCCGAAAACGACGGCCGGGCCGAAAGCCGGATTCCCGCGGACGACCATAACACACCGGAAGAGTCCTCTCCTGCCGGAATCCCCCTGACTGCAGACTCCCTTCCCAGGTCAGATTTCTTCCGCCGGGCTGCAGAGGCTATCTGGGAAAAAGATTATGACGCCATCACCCCGGAGGAGTATGCAGATCTTACCGCCCTGCAGTTTGACCTGGACGAAAATGTCCTGTACTACCGGCTGGGCGAGGGCGAAACCCAGACCCTGACCTATACCAGCGACATAGATATGGATTATTCCGATCTGTCCTGCTTCACCGGACTTCAGTGGCTGTCCCTGGACGACGACCTGGATGAGGGAGATCTGCAGGGACTGGATAATCTGTACGGCGTCTATTCGGAAAATACCCTGTCCGAACTGGCTGCCATCATTCCCTGCCCGGAGAATATCACGGATTTAGGGGCAGCGGACAGCATATTCGAGAGAAACCTGAACGGGATAGAAGCCTTTCCGAATCTGCTGTATTTTTCTGCGGAATACCAGGCCCTGGAAGATATCTCCGCGCTTTTGCAGTACCCGGACCTGCTGGGGCTGTCCCTGACAGACTGCGACAATCTCACCGATTACAGCCCTCTGATGTCTTTGACGGCAATGGAATCCCTGCACATTGAGTCCGATCAGCTCAAAAGCATTGATTTCATCAAGCAGATGCCGGGACTTGCTGATCTGAGCATCACCGATACCCAGATCACCGATATCCAGGCGCTGGAGTCCTGCCCCGAACTGCAGAGTCTCTATCTGACGGGAAATACCCAGGTCAGCGATTACTCCGTCATCGGTCAGCTGTCCCGCCTCCGGGAGATGGAATTGGAAGTAAATTACGGCGGGGACCTGCCTTCTTTCGCGGAACTGACGGAACTGACACAGTTGTCGGTTAAATACGCCGGCGATCTGACCCCGCTGAAAGACGCCGTACATTTAACCTACCTGGCCCTGGAGGACTGTTCCGGATGGGAGCTGGAGGCTCTGGCTTCCCTGCAGGAGCTCACCGTTCTGGTGATCAATGATTTCTCCTCCTATGTGGAATCCCTAGAGCCGCTGACCCGTCTTCCCCATCTGACGGACTTAAGCCTGGAGGAGACCTCCGTCTTCGGCAACATCGAAGAAATCTTCGGGATTCCCACCCTGCGCAGCCTGTACCTTGACGACTGCCAGGTAGGATTGGACTTTGACAGCCTTCCCGCCAACGAAAATCTGGAGCTGCTGTCCCTGAGCGAAATTTCCATCCTCCGGGATCCTACCTACAACAATGGCGACAAGGTCAGCCTCTCGGAACATTACGACATGTTTGAGCGATTCCCGAACCTGACGGAATTGTACCTGGCTTCCCTGAAACTGGACAGTATCGCCTTCGTGGAAAAGCTTCCCCGCCTGCAGTATCTGGACATCACGGACAATAATGTCACCAGCCTGAAGCCCCTGGAAGCTCTGTCCGATTTCCGGGCAGTATGGTGCGGCCGCAACACGATTCTGGAAAAGCTGCCGGAAGACAGCGATATTCTGGTAATTACGGAAGACTGAGCGCCCTCGGTTTCGTTGTAACAGTTCAGACAACCCCTCTCGCGAAGTCAAAATTGCGCCCTGTGCAATTTGCGCCCTGTGCAATTTGCGCCCTGTGCAATTTTGCGAGACTTGCGGGCGCCAAAACGCATTCTTTTCGCGTTTTGTGTGCATTCTCGTAACAGTTCAGCGCCCTGTCCGAACTGTTACGTTCCGTTTTCCTATACGGCCCCGAGGGTCAGGAACAGATAAACCCCATACACCGCCAGCAGCAGTACGCCCTGCCATCTCCGGAACTTCTCTGCTGCCATGGCGGGAATCACGGCGATACATCCCACCAGCAGACAGGCAGGAAGATCAATTCTGGCCGAGGTCTCCGCTATGGGCAGCGGTTTTCCCGAGACAAAAGAACTCAGGGGCAGGATCAGCGTCAAGTCAATGATATTTGCCCCCAGGATATTGCCTACGGATAAGGACGACTGCTTCTTGGCGATGGCGGTGATGGTGGTAATCAGCTCCGGCAGAGAGGTGCCTACGGCGATGATGGTCACCCCGATCACACGCTCGGGAATGCCCACCATGGCCGCCAGCGCGCTGCCGTTGTCCACCAGAAGATCAGCTCCCCAGACAATTCCCACGGCGCCCACGGCGAATTTGATCAGGTTAGCCGCCACTTCGCGTCCGCCGCTGACCTTTCTGCGTTCCCCGCCTTCCTCCCCGGCCTTCATGGCGCGTCTGGCAGAGGTGATATTCTCCCCTAAAAACAGCACAAAAACCACCATCAGCGCCACGGAAATCACCGTTCCCGTCCGGCCCATGAAACCGGATGCCACGATGAGCGCGGCGGCAGCCAGCATCAATACGGCTTTCATCAGATAATCCATTCTTTTGATCACCGCCGGCATACACACCAGCGAGATCCCCATGATCAATCCGATATTTGCCGTCACACTGCCGACCGCGTTCCCGATGGCCATGTCCACGCTGCCCTTGGCAGCCGCCATGACGGAAACCAGCATCTCCGGAAGCGTGGTGGCCAGACTGACGATGGTCGCGCCGATAATAAGCTTGGGTATCCCGCTGACCTCCGCAATCCAGGACGCGGCATCCACGAAATAATCCCCGCCCTTCACAATAAACACAATCCCTACCAAAAACAACAAAATAATTACTGCCAGTTCCATTTTACCTTCCTCTTTCTTTCGTGTTCTTCCTTCCGCAAAAAGGCTTTGCCAAATGCCAGGATATTATGTCAGCCGCCTCTCCAAAAGAAAAACCCATCCATAATCCGCAGCACTGGACAGAAGGCCCGACCGCAGATTATGTATGAGTCTATATCTTTTTGATTCCGCTAAGTGTAGCACACATACCGACAACCTGTCAATACCCACACGGAAAAATGTTCGCCTGTTCGTTACCGATCACGGCTTAGCCGTCAGCTGGCCGTCATTCCTGTTCGGACACGCGGGAGTTTGACACCTAAGAACTACGAAATAACCCGTAAAGCCAGTAATGGCT
>CAJUGL010000099.1 GCA_910586515.1 uncultured Acetatifactor sp. | reverse complement strand
CGCACGCCGGGTTCTGTAGAGGGGCTTCCTTCGCAAGGGGGAAGTCTACTCGACCTAATGAAAAGAAGGATACCGTTTGAAGTATCAGCGGATCCTTTTTATTCTGAGCCAAATATGAAAGTATTGGAGGAGCGTGCGGCAAAGATTGAAGCAGGGGCGTCTGTCCCTAAAGAACATGAGCTGATCGAGGCGTAGCGCATGGGAATGTTATGGGAAGATGAGGTCTGGCAGGCATACACTGGATGGCAGGCCGTTTGACGGGATGGGGCATCCTATTACAGCGACAAACAGCTGGAAGTGCTGAAAAAATCCAGCGGAGACAAAGCCGGGGACTGTTGACGGTGGCAGTAAGACTCTGGCGGCAGGGCTTTCCAGGCGGAGCATAAATCAGTTCAAATATTTTAGAGCATGTTTGAAAATTGGATTATGTATCTGCCAATACATTTTTTAATCTTCAAACATGCTCCAGAGTATACGGCTGTTATTTTATCCTGCGGATAACAGGATTTGAACCTGCACGCCTGTCGACAATAGAACCTAAATCTATCGCGTCTGCCAATTCCGCCATATCCGCCCACTGTACCGGAACAGGATGCGGTCTCTCCCGCGCTTCCTCTCCAGAACAATTGTATTATACATTCCCGTTCCGTTCCTTGTCAAGCTGTTTCTGGCGTTTGGGCCACAGCTCATTTCTTTAGGGGCTGAAAGAAATGCTGTCCTTATGCTGTGGTCTTTACGGCAGATTTCGACGCTGCGCCTGACTGAAGCGCCATATAGGAATTATGGTATTCCTGGCGGTAAGTGACATCCTCGTCGAACCAGTTAGGCGGGATAAAGGTTTCAGCCGCCTCCCGGCTTCCGAATTCCACTTCGGCCATCACAAGAGGGGCAAAAGGCGGGTCAAAGATGTCGAGCTCAATAGTCAGCGAATAATCTGAAGGCGGGCCGGGAAATCCTTCTTTTTTCTGGAAGGAAGGGTTGGGCAGAGGGATCAGGTAGCGTTTTTTGGAGATAATTCTTCCGTCTGCCTTTGTGCGCAGGTGGTTGTAGGCGTCACTGTTCAGCGGCAGGTTGAATTCTTCTCTCGCCATCATGCCGCTGCCCTTGTAGGTCAGGTAATATTCGTTGTCCTCCCGGCGGACGCGCACTACGGGGGATGCATTTAAATAGGCCTGCTCTATATGGCGATAAGGATAGCTTTCCAGGTCGGCAGGCAGTTCCCTGATCGTAAACTTTCGTTCTATTTCCATAACTGTCACTCCTCTTTGCTATTCTCATGATTTCTTGTTGTAATACAGGGGTTTTGGATATTATATCATACTTTTAGAAAAAGCCAAAGCTTTAATTGAATTATTGAAATATTTATCAGTAGTGGTATACTATATACGGATGCATCAACAGAATCGGAGTTCAGGAAAAGAGGTTGAAAGGATGAAGAAAATCGCGGTGTTTTTTGCGGAGGGATTTGAAGAGATTGAGGCGCTGACCGTAGTGGATATCTGCCGCAGGTGCGGGCTGGAGGTATGTATGGTGTCGGTGACGGAGGACAGGATGGTGAAAGGTTCTCATGGCATTGTCATAAAGACGGATGATGTTTTTTCACACGCTGATTTCCGGGAATACGACATGCTGGTTTTGCCCGGCGGAATGCCCGGCACGAAGAATCTGGAGGCTCATGAAGGGCTGATGGCCCAGGTGGATGCTTTTTATACAGAGGGAAAATATATTGCGGCCATCTGTGCGGCGCCCAGTATATTGGGCCACAGAGGGATACTGAAGGGAAGAAGCGCCTGCTGCTATCCCGGTTTTGAAGATCATTTGGAGGGGGCTGAGGTGAGCCGCTCTTCGGTGGAAATATCTGATCATGTGATAACATCCAGAGGAATGGGGACGGCTATTGACTTTGCCCTGGCGATTGCGGGGGTATTCTGCGGAGACGAAAGGGCGGAAGAGATGGCAGGGAGTATTGTATACGGAAAATAATTTTTCGGAAAAACGTCAATTGCCGGATGGACGGCAGTTAAGAGAATGACGAAGGTTATCATGAGACGGAGGGTACGAACATGGAAAGGGAAGCAAAAATATACGTGGCCGGTCACAGGGGAATGGTGGGGAGCTCCATTTGCCGCGCGCTTGAAAAAAACGGCTACAACAATATTCTGACCAGAACGCATAAGGAATTGAATCTGTGCAGGCAGGAGGAGGTTGAACGTTTTTTTGCCGAGGAGAAGCCCGAGTATGTCTTTCTGGCTGCGGCAAAGGTAGGCGGCATAATGGCCAACAGCGAGGCGCTTGCCGATTTTCTGTATGAGAACATGACTTTGGAAATGAATGTCATCCATGCGGCGTGGCAGAATGGATGCAGAAAACTTTTGTTTCTGGGCAGCAGCTGTATTTATCCCCGTATGGCGCCTCAGCCCATGAAGGAGAGCTGTCTGCTGACAGGGGAACTTGAGCAAACCAACGAGGCTTATGCCCTGGCAAAAATCTCCGGCCTGAAGTATTGTGAATATCTCAATCGTCAGTACGGAACGGAGTATATCAGCGTTATGCCCACGAACCTGTACGGACCCAATGACAATTATCATCCCACCCACAGTCATGTGCTTCCGGCATTGATTCGGAGATTCCATGAGGCCAGGGAGTCCGGGGCGGAAGAGATCATCTGCTGGGGCAGCGGGACGCCTTTGCGGGAATTTATGTATGTGGATGATCTGGCAGATGCCTGTATTTTCCTGATGAATACCTACAGCGGGAATGAGACCGTGAATCTTGGGACAGGCAGGGAGTTAAGCATCAGGGAGCTGGCGGAGCTGGTGGCAGAAACGGTAGGATTCACGGGGGAAATAAAATGGGATGCCTCGAAGCCTGACGGGACGCCCAGAAAGCTTCTGGATATAAGCAAGCTGGAGGCTTTGGGGTATCATTACACAACGGAACTGGAAGACGGCATTCGGCTGGCGTATCAGGACTTTCTGGAAAACCCCATGCGGGCGGAACGCTGAATTGCCGATGATAAGACGCCGAATAAAAACGGGAGAAAGGTTTGGTAAATGAAGATGAAGGAATATCGGAAAAGCACGGAGGAAATGCTTTCTTTTATTGAAAAGAGTCCTACTGCGTTCCATGCTGTGGCAAACATAAAGGCGGATTTGGAAGAGCATGGTTTTCGGGAGCTGAAGGAAGCGGAAAAGTGGGAACTTGAGCCGGGTAAGGGTTATTTTGCCGTCAGAAACGGCTCTTCCATTATTGCCTTTTTGCTGCCGCAGGAAAGGGGGGAAGGGTTTCATATTACGGCGGCTCACAGTGATTCTCCTTCTTTCAAGATAAAGGAATCACCGGAAATGAGAGTGGAGAAGGCCTATCTGAAGCTGAATACGGAGAAATACGGCGGGATGATACTGGCAAGCTGGCTGGACAGACCACTTTCTGTGGCAGGGCGCATTGTAGTGAAGGGGGAGAACGGTTTGGAGAGCCGGCTGGTGAATGTGGAAAAAGATTTGATGGTGATTCCCAGTGTAGCTATTCATATGGTGAGAGACGCGAAAAAAGAGTCGGAATTTAATCCGCAGACGGATATGCTGCCCCTGTATGCCTGCTGCGGTGACGAGGGCGAGAAGAATGTGCTGATGAAGCGCATCGCCGCGGAGGCCGGTGTTGCGGAGGAAGATATTCTGGGCCATGATCTGTTTCTCTATCCCAGGGAAAAGGGCAGGATCCTTGGAGAGGAAGGTGAGTTTGTGCTTTCTCCCAGGCTGGATGATTTACAATGTGTATATGCGTCGGTGAAAGCTTTTCTGGAGACGGCGCCGAAGCGATATATCAATGTGTGTGCTGTTTTCGACAACGAGGAGGTGGGAAGCAGTACAAAGCAGGGGGCAAATTCGACTCTTTTGGAGGATGTGCTCTGGAGAATCGGTGAAAGCCTGGGATACAGCCGCAGCGAATATCTGCAGCTGATTGCGGGAAGCTTTCTTATCTCTGCGGACAATGCCCATGCGGTGCATCCTAATCATCCGGAAAAGGCGGATCCGACCAACAGGCCGTATCTGAACAGGGGAATTGTCATCAAATTCCACGGCAGCCAGAAGTATGCCACTGACGCGGTGTCGGCGGCGGAGATGAAAATGTTGTGCCGGGAGGCGGGAGTGCCCTGTCAGACTTATGCCAATCGTTCCGACATTCCGGGCGGCTCCACTCTCGGGAATATATCCACTTCCCATGTATCTCTGTCCACAGTGGATATCGGATTGCCGCAGCTGGCCATGCACTCGGCCATGGAGACGGCAGGAATAAAGGATACGGAGTATGCGGTGGCTGCATTTAAAACCTTCTTCGGAAAATAAACCGAGGGTAAACAAATCTCAATCTTTTGATAGCATTCTCTTAAGGTAATCTTAGGATACGCGCACCTCTTATTGTGTAAGATAATATCAGCCCGGTTGGAACTGCTGAGTTGAGGCAGAGCCTCCGACCGGGGGTCCGCGGCAAAGGGCGGACAGAGTGTCGGCAAATGGGAGGAAAAACATGAAAAGCATGAGATTTGGAAAATGGATTGCAGCGACATTATGCGCTTCGTTTCTCGCAGGCGCAGTCATGGGATGCAGTAAGGAAGAAGACGCGGCTGCGGAGGACGGAACGGTGAAGGGCAGGTATGTGGAATACCGGGAAGAACTGCCCGGGGAGCTGGAAGGATGGAAGGTGAAGCAGCTGTTTGCGGTGCAGGGCAAGGTAGGGCTGCTTGCCGCCAGGCGGGAGGAAGATGGCATTGTTCTGCGTGAATGGGTTCTGGAGGAAAGCGGATTTGCGGATGTGACGCAGGAATGGCTGAAAAGCCTGATCCTGCCCGCAGACGAAGACGGACTGGATGCGCAGCTGCTGCAGTCAGGAACGGATGCGCAGTATATCGCGGCCAGTTATGCGATTGATGGAGAAAATGATTTTAAAACCCATTTATGGAAAAAGGACGGGGAAGAGGCCAGAGAGATCACCCCGCAGCAGTGGACGGTTCCGGACGACGAATGGGGCGTATACAGAGTGGCTGCCGGGATGGCTGCGCTGGACAACGGCACATTGACGGCGCTTTGCTATCCGTGTCTTGAAGTGCTTGGCGGCGAGGACGGCAGCATAACGGAAAGTCAGGTTCTGGAAACTTATTACAGGGGAATGATGACAGACGGGGAGAATGTGTATCTGTATGCTGATTCGCCGGACGGACGCGGGACGGAGATTGAGAAGTATCCCGGGGGAAAGGGAAGCGGAGAGAAGCTCTCCTTTACGGGGAACATAAGCGGCGCAAATCTCTGCGTTACCGAGGCAGGAACCCTGGTTGCCGCCGGTGCGGATGGATTGTTTTGGGGAAAGGAAGGCCGGTGGGAGAAACTGATGGGAGGCGCGGAGACGAGTTTTTCTCTGTTGGACTCGTGGTGTACTGGTCTGACTGCCTTTGAGGACGGAAGGATCTATGCGTTTTTTGAGGGGGAAGGGGACAAGGCGATACTGAACAGATATGAGTTTGACCCGGAGGCTGTGTATGAGGTAAAGGAGAATCTGAAGTTGTTTGCGGTCTGTGACGGCAATATGCTGAAACAGGCGGCGGCAATGTACCACAGGGCGAATCCGGAGGTTATGATCACTGTGGAAGCGGTATATCCTATGTATTATGACGGAGAAACGGATTATAACGCGGTCTATCAGAATCTGAATACCATGCTTATGGGAGAAGAGGCCCCGGATATTCTGATTATGGATCATTTAAGCATAGATTCTTATGCGGAAAAAGGTTTGCTGGAAGATATCAATGATGTGGTGACGCCTCTGGAGGAGAGTGGAGAACTGCTCTCCAATATTACGGGGAGTTATATACGGCAGGACGGCAGCAGGTATACGGTTCCGCTGCAGTTTGGCTTCTGCATGGCAGTGGGGAGAGATATCACTGCGGGAGACATGGCTTCTATGGAGTCTTTAGCGGGTTTTCTGGGGAATGCGGATTACAGCTATATGGGGCCCCATACCGTCAGCGAACTGGTAGATAAATTTTATCCCTATTTCTGCGGCAGGATTGTTCAGGAGAAGGAATTGGACACAGAGGTACTGGGCATGTATCTGGAATATATGAAAGCGATTGCCGACAACTGCGGGATCCTTGCGGCTCGTGACGACAGGGAGCGTCCTTACAGAGTGTGGGAACTGGCTGCCCAGGCTAAGCTTGCCCTTGAGGAAAGCGCGGGCTTTAACGAATGTATGCTGCCGGTTGCTGTTAAGGAGTATATCAGGGGGGATTTCGCTGCTTTCGAAAATTGTTTCATTCCTTATTTACAGGCAGGGATTTGCGCAAAGAGTAAGTATACGGAGACGGCAAAGGACTTTCTGCGGTTTGCGCTCTCCGAGGAAGTTCAGGGGACGGATTACTATAACGGATTTCCTGTGAATGCCGCAGCTCTGGATAAGCTGGCCCACAGCAGCCGGGCCAATGCGGAGGCAGAGACCACTTTGGATACGGAAAGCGGATCCATTGAGTTTCGAATCGGGGACTTTTCTGAAGAGACCGCAGAGCATCTGGCGCAAATGTGCCGTGTACTGGACAGGCCGGTGGCGGAAGACGGAAAGATAAGGGAGGTTCTTGTTGAAGTTCTGGAAGGTTATCTTAACGGAACGCAGTCTAAAGAGGATACTTTGAAAATGGCGGAAGACAGCCTGAAGATGTACCTGGGAGAATGAGTGATATGGGATGACGGCGCAGATACGAAGGCAGGGATAAAGTCTTGCAGTTCCGGTCCCGTAAAAAATTGAGAAATTTTTTAAAAAGCAATTGACTTTTACGGAAATAAATGCTAATATATCACTTGTGCAATGCAGATGCGGAAGTGTCGGAACTGGCAGACGAGCAAGACTAAGGATCTTGTGATGGCAACATCGTGTGGGTTCAAGTCCCATCTTCCGCACCAGATAATGATAATCCGAACCCGGTTCCAATCGGGGACGGCTTCGGATTTTTAGTATATCTTGAGTGCTAAAGCAAAAGCGGCGGTATCGTGAGTGATACCGCCGCTTTTGTCATACACTCCTTTTCGTTAATTCCGTCAAGAGCCGCTTCAATCGCCCTTGCCTGTTTGGAGAGATTGACTTTGAATAGGTTGAAATGTGAATAAATAAATTCCGATTTGTAAAACAGGGTGCTTAACTGTTGCAGGCCAAGAAAAATGTTACTATTCACAGTCGATTTGATGACACGATAAATAGAGCGGAGCTATAACG
>CAJUGL010000098.1 GCA_910586515.1 uncultured Acetatifactor sp. | reverse complement strand
AAACAGCTGTACTCCCTGCAGTTCCGGGAGAATGATTTTTTTGAGCAGTAAAAACCTCCGGAGGGAAGCGGTCAGCCGTTTCCCTCTGCTGTGCAGTTTTATGATGCAGTTCTTACTTTAGGCTTTTTTCTTACGGTTTCGTTGTACAACTGCACTCTTGAATGCTTTCATCATAGCCGGTGACAGTTCTTTACAATCCTCATCAAAATGAATCGGATTTCTTTTCGCCTCTTCAACTTCTTTCTTCAGCTGCTCTTCCGTGGGTTTTTGTCCACTCTCAATAATGAATGTCTTGGTCATAATAAAGCTCCCTTTCTGCATTTGTTGCAAGTCTGGCTGAAATGAGCCGAGTCGTTTCTCTCCGTTCTGTAAATACTACAAACAGAACTTCTCCGACTTTTCCTATCGCAATATATCTATCCTCGTCAAAACTATGCTCAAAATCAAACATTTCAATATAATAGTTGGTTAGACGGTTTTAATTAACATACCAATGGTATGTTTATACCATCATACCGTTGGTATGTTTGTCAAGCCCCAAAACCGGCGATGCGGCGGCCGTGCTTACCGCTGTCTTACTCCACCAGCACGCTCCGCCGCAAGCTGGTATAGGCCAGCAGGATATAAATTCCGTAAATCAGGAAGAACAGCGAGAACGAAAGCGCCACAATAGCTGCGGGGCTGCTCATCCCTACCATGACGCCAGGCTCCGGCAGCCGGGCCATGTGGAAGAGAAACGGAGCTGCAATCAGAACCGGAGGGACAGCGGGCATGGCGTAGTAGAGGGCAAACTGACGGCCCAGGGCGCGCTTCATCTCCTGTCTGGCCATGCCCAATTTCCGAAGCAAGATGAACTGTCGCCGGTAGCGTTCTGTTTCACTGAGCTGCTGAATGGTCAAAATCGTGGCGACAGTCATGCTGAGAGCCAGTGCCAGATAAAACATGGGAAATACCGAAGTGGCTGTCTGAACCGCCACCTGGGCAGCCTCGTTTGCCTTTGTAGAAACAAACCCATACCCCGAAGGATTCACCTGGTTATCATGTTCCATGGCGGCAATATCATTTAGGACATTATACTGCTGCTCAGATACCGGCTGAAGTGTCTTTGCGGCATAGGCCAGATGGTGGACCGCCAGTCCCGCAGCCGCCTCGTCCGGGACTACCAGAATATACCCCCGGCCGTTCCCCACACCGAAACTTTGGGAGAGATGTTCTGTGTAAACGTTCCCGGGAGTCAACGTAACATTCCCCAAGACAATCGGCTGGTGATAGTCCCCCAGGGGCTCTTCCAGATAGGTCATGCAGTGAATCAGATACCGCCCAGGCTCCATCTCCACTGGCGGATAACCCGCAATTTGGCGAAGCGCCGCATAGTCGCTCCAGCAAAGGACAGGGTCCCGGTCGTAATTATAGTAATAATAGACGGTACGGCTGCTGACGTAATCCTGCACCTGGGAACTGTCACTCAGGTAGATCTGATACAAAACCGACTGCTCTACCGGAATATTTCCGTCAATGTATTCCAGATAAGGACCGGGATCCTGGTCCTCTCCCTCGATTCCGAAATAGAGATCATAGCAGGCGTTTTCCGCTGCCCTGCCCCGAAAAATGCCGTTGAACACCAGCCCGCTTCCCTCGGTGAGGAGTGTGGCGGTAAAGATCATGGAAATCACCGCCATAACCATTCCCATGGTGGCGAGTTTTGAGGCCAGGGTACGGAAAACCAGCAGGGTCTGCCCCTGATATTTCCGGGCGGGACGTTTCTCGAAAAAGGCGGGAACACCGGAGGCGAAGCTGAGAAAAAAGCCAAACAGAGCGGCAATCAGACACCCTGCCCCCATGATGCCGATCATCAGACTGCCCGCTGTCAGCAAAACAGTCCCCGCCACCCCCAGCAGGATGGAGACGCCAAACATCCAGCGGCGGAGCTTTCCGGTCCGGATGGCCGCGCCCTCATTCTGCCGGTCAAAATAGATGAGATCCCAGATCTTCATTTTGCGGACGCGCTTTCGGCTTTTCCCAAGGGCATGCAGATAAATCAGAACAAAATAGAACAAAGTCAGCCCTGCCGCCGGAAAGGAGAGCGCCATCTCGAAATGATAAGGCAGGCCGAACATGGCGAACAGAATGGCCCGCAGAATCTGGTAGAGCAATCCGCCCAGCGCCAGTCCCAGAACAAGAGCCGCACCGCCCACTGCCAGGTTTTCCAGGAAAAACAGCCGCGCCACCTGCCGGTTGGTCAGCCCGATCAGCACATAGGTTCCCAATTCCCGGCTCCGGCGGGAAAGCATGAACCCGGTGGCATAGCTTACCAGCCAGCCGAAAATGCACACAACCACCGCGCTGGCCAGGACGATCACAAAAGGCAGCATATGCATTCCCTCCGAAAGCTGCCGGACTTCCCCGGAGAACACCAGTCCGTTGAAAGAATACAGCAGCGCCGCGGCCATTACTACAGTGACAAAGTACACCAGATAATCTCTCGCCTGCCGTCTGGCATTGCGCAGGGACAGTTTAGATAACGTCACTGACATCACCTCCCAACGCGGCAAGGACATCCAGAATCTCATGGTAGAATACAGATCTTCCCCGCTCTCCCCGCAGCAGTTCGTTGAACACCCGGCCATCTTTCAGGAACAGCACCCGCTTGGCGTAGCTTGCGCTGTAGGCGTCATGAGTGACCATCAGAATGGTGGCCCCCATGTCCCGGTTCATGGCAGTCATGATCTCCAACAGATTTTTGGACGCCTTGGAGTCCAGAGCTCCTGTGGGTTCGTCCGCCAGCAGCAGGGACTGTCCCGCTACCATAGCCCGCGCGCAGGCAGTCCGCTGCTTCTGCCCGCCGGAAATCTGGTAAGGGAATATGGGCAGGATGTCCGCGATCCCCAGCTTCCCAGCCACATTCCGTACCCGGTCCTGCACCGTTTTGGGGTCCATGTGATTTAGGGAGAGAGCCAGACCGATGTTCTCCTCCACAGTCAGGGTATCCAGCAGATTAAAGTCCTGAAACACAAAGCCCAGCCGTTCCCGGCGAAATTTTGCCAGTTCTTCCTCGCCCAGATCGGCTATGCTCACCCCGTCCAGCAGGATTTTACCTGCGCTGACAGTGTCAATGGTGGAAATGCAGTTGAGCAGGGTGGTTTTTCCGCTGCCCGACGCGCCCATGATGGCCAGGAACTCTCCAGCCTCCACATCAAAGCTCACCCGGTCCAGGGCCTTGGTGACATTGTTTTTACTTCCGTAATATTTCTCAATATTTTGTACCTGAAGCATACGCAAACCTCCTTTTCACCTTATGATACACCGAATGCAAAGGAGGCGGTATCGAATTGATATTGATTTCCCTTACAATTCTGTAAGATTCTCCTTTGCGGGAAAGGTCAGCGTAACCGCCGTTCCTTCGCCCTCCCGGGAGACAATACCCAGCCCCAAATCCAGAAAAGACGCTAACTTTCTGCATAGATACAGTCCCATGCCAGTAGAGCCTCCCCTGCTTCGCCCGTTGCTGCCGGTAAATCCCCGGTCAAACACCCGGGGCAGCTCATGGGCCGGGATGCCGATGCCGTTGTCCTGAACCACAAGCTGAATCTGTTTCCCAAGGGGCATTGCAAAGAGCGTGATAACCGGTTCCCCGCTGCGATACCGGGCCGCATTTTGGAGTAACTGCCCCAGAAGAAAGACCGCCCACTTTTCATCGGTATAGACAGTGACGTCCAAATGCTCCGTTTCCACCCGGACACCGCTTTGAATCAGCAGGGCGCGGTGGTTTTCAATGGCCCGGGAGGCAATTTCCCCCAGGTTTGCCTGCCGGAACAGACAGTCCTGTTCCGGATTTTCGGCCCGTGCGTAGAACAGGGCCCGCTCTATATGAGCTTCGATTTGCGCCAGCTCCCCGGTCAGTTTCCGGCGGGTATCCCCGTCTAAGTCCCGGCAGAGCAGCCGGGCGGCAGTGATGGGCGCCTTGATCTCATGTACCCAGCGTTCCACATACTCCCGGTACTCCCGTTTGGAGGCTTCTGCGTCAGATACCGCCCCGGTCATGGCCCGCCCCGCCCGGCGGGTCAAGTCGAAGAGCCGACGTTCGTAAATGCCTTGGGGCCGCAGGGCGCACTCCGCGAACAGATATTTCCGGTCCAGGCCGTCCCAGATGGCCTCCAGCTCCCGGAGATACGCCCGCTGACGATAGAAATCCCAAAGCTGCGCCGCCCCGAAGACCGGCAGAAAGACCAGCAGCAAAATCACCAGAACACCCGGCTGCGTCCCCGTAGAAAAAAGGAACAGCGCCGCCAGTCCGGCGCAGATCAGCCAGAGGGCGATCCGTCCCATTCGATTTGCTAAAAATTCTCCCAGTGTCATAGCTGATACCCCATTCCCCGGCGGGTTTTGATGGCGTCAGGCAGGCCCAGCGCCGCCAGCTTTCCACGAAGCCTGGTCATGTTCACGCTGAGGGTGTTGTCGTCAATGTAGATCTGATTGTCCCACAGCGTGTCGATCAGATCTCCCCTGGAAACAATTTGCCCCGGGTGAGTCATCAGACAGGCTAAGATCTGCAGCTCATTTCGGGTCAGCTCCGCCGTTTTTCCCTTGGCGGATACTACTCCTTTGGTCAGGCTCAGACACAGCCCCTTCGCCTCCAGAACATCATTCGGTTCCGGTCCGCCTCCTGTCCGCCGCAGGACGGCCTTGATCCGGGCCAGCAGGACGGGGACGCTGTATGGCTTCGTGATGTAGTCATCCCCGCCCAGGCTCAGGGCCCGCACCTCGTCCAAACCGGCGTCCCGGCTGGTGACAAAAATCACCGGCACAGGAAGAGCTTTCCGCAATGCGGCGCACAGAGAAAAACCGTCCTGTCCGGGCAGGCCAATATCCAGGAGAATAAGGTCCGGATGCTCTCGCTGCGCCTGTTTTGGGATTTCGGTATAATCCGTGACCGCCAAAGGCAGATATCCCTCATTTTCCAGAAGCAGTGCCAGTTCCTCCCGAACGGCCGGGGCATCCTCGATTATCATGATTTTTTGCATATTCTATTTACCGCCATGTTGTTTTCCTCATACTAACACAATCCAAACCTGCTTGTCCAGAAGCATTATAAACAACACATAAAAGGACGGTTCGCCGGCGGGAACCTGGGCTGCATCCCGGCGCTGCTCTTCAGAATGATTGGGGGTTCTCCGCATAATAGTCAGCCTGAATCTGATAGAGCCTTTTATACTCTCCGTCCAAGGCCATCAGGCTCTCATGGTCTCCCTGCTCACACAACGCACCGTCCTTAAACACCAGGATCCTATCACAATATCGTGCACTGGCCAGTCTGTGGGAGATATAGACAGCTGTCTTGTTCTCTGAAAAAGTCTTGAAACTCTCATAGATCTTTTTTTCCGCATCCGGATCCAGCGCTGCCGTTGGCTCATCCAATATCATAATTTCCGACGCTTTGAACAAAGCCCGCAGAATAGCAACCTTCTGGCCTTCCCCTCCGGAAAGATTTACACCCTCCCTGTCATAATCCTTGAACAGCAGAGTGTCCAGTCCATGAGGCAGTGCCTTCAACATGGTGTCTGCCCCCAGATACCCTGCCTTCCGATAAATCTCCTCCTCTTTCTCCTCTCCGTCTTCCGAAAACAGAATATTCTCCCGAACAGAAAAAGAAAAAAGCCTGTAATCCTGAAAAACCACGGAAAGAATCTTTTGATAGGAATTGTAATCCAGCTCCCGGATATCCCTGCCGTTTATCAGAATCTGTCCTTTCTCCGGTTCATACAGCCTGCACAATAATTTGATAAAGCTGGTTTTTCCCGCCCCGTTGTCCCCGATGACCGCAACCCTTGTAAAAGGGGGAATCTTCACATTGACGTCCTTTAACGCATATTTGTTCTGATTGGGATACCGGAAAGAAACATTCCTGAATTCAATCTCCACCCCTTGCCCCGGTGTGATCTCCGCATTCTTATCCCCTTTCCGATTATTGCCTTCCATCTCCATGAATTCCAGGTAATTGGAAAAATACCGTCCTCTGTTCAAGACTTCAATGATGCCGCCTATCATTCCGCTGCAGGCATTCTTAAAGGATGTAATCGCCCCGAAAACCATGGTAAACTCTCCCACGGTCAGGGTTCTTTCCACCAGAATCTGATAGCCCAGCACAAGATAGGCCATGCCCTCCTGGAGAGCGGAAAGAAGAATCCCTATGTATCTTACAATCCCTTCCGAATCCGTGATCCGGTCAAGCAGGCCATAATAATGGTCCGACAGTTTTCTGTACTTTTGAAAAATAAATTCCTGCAGCTGGTTGACCCTGATTTCCTTTGCATACTCAATATTGGCGCTGAACTGCATGAACCACTCCATCTTCCGGTCAATGGGCCAGAGGTCACTGTCCATCCGGTATCTGAATTTCTTCAGCCGCGAATTGGCATATGCATTGGCCAGAATCACCAGGGAAATCACCGCCATCAATACCAGATTTACTGACCCAATGATACCGATCACCCCAAACAGAATCAGGCTGCTGGAGAAAAACGTTCTCACGGATAAAACAAGCTCATAAAAGTTAAGGGACATCACACATTTGGTTGCTTTTCCGAATTTATCCTTTGTATCCGCATCGTCCAACAGCTGGTAATCAATGACGGACATTTTGTAAAAAAGCCTCTGTATGGCCCCGTATTCCAGACGTTTGACCTTTTTGTCCAGTTCCGTGTCTAGAAACTGGTTCCCTGTGCGGAACAGCCAGTCCAGCGCCACCATAAGGATGATATTACTCACCGTTGCCGCATAGTCCGCATTCCCGGTAAACGCATCTATCACCTTTCTGGAAAGGAGAATATACGGAAATGGTACCAGTGCCGACAGGATAATAGAACTTCCTATCCATAGAAATATCCTTTTATCATTGATACAGATAAACTGTATCAATGAACCGATATTTCTCCAAAAATTCCGGGGGTTTTCTCTTCCTTCGTTTCTTCTCTGTGTCTCCATTCTAATCCTCCGCTTTTCTTTTTTGCAGACTTAATCAGAGAATATCATATCGTTTTTCCTTTTTCTTGACCAAACGTGCTGTTTTTCCGGATGCAAAGATTACCAGTTCTTTTTGTACGAAATGGGCCGGTGCTGTTCACACCTCCACTACAGCCTCCAAAACAAATGCATCATCACTTATCTAATTCAGAATTCACTAATATAGTACTTGTCAAATTTATTTCATCTGGTATAATATTCTGGTGTAATAGAACCGTACCCCGGGCACTGCCCGGCGGTATCCGGTTTCTTACTTTTTTACAGAATGGA
>CAJUGL010000097.1 GCA_910586515.1 uncultured Acetatifactor sp. | reverse complement strand
TTTTTCCACGAAAAATTACCACACCACCACAGCTTGTTGCTTCCAGCATTGCAATTCCTCCTGATTGGTGGGTCACTTTTTAGTACATACATTACAAATAGTATAGTCCAATCTCACGGGAAGTGCAACCTTTATTTTTTTTCGCCGAAATATACGTCAAAGATTTTCCTGGCGATGGGAACCGCGTAATCTCCTCCGCTTCCGGCGCCCTCCACAATAATGGTGACGCATATCTCCGGGTTTTCCGCCGGCGCAAAACCGGTAAACCAGGCATGACTGTCCTTCGCGTCATTGTACTCCGCAGATCCGGTCTTCCCTGCGGCGGTATAGCCGAGTCCTGACAGCTTTTTGGCTGTTCCGCCTTCCACCACGGAAATCATCAGCTCTTTCAGGATATCCGCCTCCCGGGCACTGATCAGCTGCCCGTAACTCTCCGGCTGAAATTTTTTCACGATATGGCCTCTGTCATTTTCCACCCTGTCCAACACATAAGGCTTCATCAGCATGCCTCCGTTGGCAATGGCTGCAGTGATCATGTTCAGGTGTATGGGCGTAATCTGTGTCCGGCCCTGCCCTATGGACGTCTGCATTTTTTCGTTGACGGACATTCCCGACTCCACAGCAGTGCTGCTCTGGGCATAGGGAAGAGACAGCGAAAGCGGACGATCAAACAGCAGATCATCCAAAGTCTCTGCAAATGAATCCCAATCCAGCTCCATTCCGATATTGGCAAAGGAAGAATTGCAGGACTTTGAGAAAGATTGTTGAAAATTCAGCTTTCCATGTTTTGCGCCATGATAACAGCTGATACGGCTTTCGCCGAACTTGTAGCTCCCTCCGCAATCAAAAGAATAAGCGTCATAACTCTCAGGATTCTCCCGAATATATTCCAGCGCAGTGACGATCTTAAAGGTGGATCCCGGCGGATACAATCCCTGAGTTGCCCGATTCAGCAGTACCGAACTGTCTTTGTCTTCTATAAGAGAGTCCCAGATCTGCGGGATTTCGTTCGGGTCAAAGTCCGGATGAGACACCATGGCAAGAATTTTCCCTGTGGAAACCTCAGTCACCACCACGGCGCCTTTGTAGATATTGAGCTGAGAATCCGCCTCCTGCTGCAGAGCTACATTCAGGGTAGTATATACGCTGTCCCCGGGATTTTTGACGCCTGCAGCATCGTTGGCAGCCTTATTGGCCAGGGAAGTATTTGTATTGATCAAATAGTAATTGGCCAGCGACTCTACTCCCACGCGCCCCTGGGTGGAATACCCTATCACATGAGAAAACAGCTCCTCATAAGGATATACTCTCTCTTCCTTTTGATCCTCCAGCAGCCGGGTCTCCGCCAGGATTTCACCGTCTGCAGAATAAATGGCGCCTCTGTAATTTCTGGAAGCCAAAATCTCCTGTCTGGAATTGTAGCTGTTGTTCAGCATATCCTGTTCGTCCGCTGCTGCGGCAAAGGTCAGATAACCGATCAAGGCCGCAAATACCATACTGAAAAATCCTGCGGTAAATAAAACAGGATAATTATGCCTTGTTTCCGCCATGTCTGCCTCCTTCCTGTTGCTGCTGCAGCCTGATATAGATACCCTGAACAATAAAAAACATGATCATGGTGGTCATAACGGAACTTCCGCCGTAACTGATAAACGGCAGGGTCACCCCTGTCAGCGGAATCAGTTTTATTCCTCCGCCTATTGTCAGAAATATCTGAAAAATATACATGATGCCCACGCCATAGACAATCAGCCGGTAAAAACGATCGTTAATCCGGGCCGCCAGCTTCATCATTTCCAGAAAACAGGCTAATGTGATCAGAATCACACATATGCCAAAGATAACCCCCAGCTCCTCGCATATTGCAGAGAAGGCAAAATCTGCCTCCACATAAGGAATTGCTCCCGGATTGCCCCTGGAAAGTCCTGTGCCGAACCATTTTCCGTTGACAATGGCGAACAGAGACTGGGTGATGGCAAAGCTTTCATTGTCAATGTAGGTCCAGGGGTCCCGCCAGGCAATCACGCGTTTTCTCACATGGGCAAACAGGCGGTACGCTCCCCAGGCAGCGCCTGCTCCTCCTGCGGCTCCGGCCAGCAGATAGAGATAATTGGCAGTGGCTGCAAATACCATAAAGACATATCCCACAAAAAAAATCAGCGCGCTTCCCAAATCCCGCGACACCACCAAAACCACCACATGGATACCGGCAATAACCGCAGTCAGTGCTACCCGTACAAAGGAGCGTTCCTCCCAGAGAGCCCCCGCAAGGAAAAAGATAAAAATCAGCTTCACGAATTCCGAAGGCTGGAAGGTCATTCCCCTGACGGTGAAGGAAATCTTGGACCCATGGGTAACTTCTCCCAAAATCAACACCACGCTCAACAGGCAGATGCCTACTGCGGCGTAAGCCCAGGTCAGCTTCTTCAGAAACCTTATTTTGGACATGATCAGCGGAATAAACAGGGCAACAGCCAGAGATAACAGTACAATGATGTACTGCCTGACTGCCTTTCGGAAGGAGAGCCTGGCGATTATACTTAAACCTGTTCCCAGCAGCATACACATATTGCCCAGAAGAAGTCTATCGATTTTTTCATAAATCACAGGCACCATAACGGCTCCCGCTACCAGAAACATCTGTACAAATACATAAAAGAACACATATTCCATTTCTTTGCTGACCAGCGCAAGGTCTGCAAACATCAGAAGCTGAACGGAAAACATCAGCATATTCTGAACTGTATAGACTGCCCTGCCTTTTCCCAGTCTCTCCGTCAGGGAAAGGAAGCTGCATAAGGTGTAGAGCGCCATAAACAGAGTAATTCCGTATCTGGACAACTCTATAACATATTCCCGCATATTAACCTTCCTTTATCCGTTTATTCGACGCCGCGTTTTTCGTGACCTGTAGTATATTCTCCGTGGGGAAAAGCTTTTCCTCCGATAAAGGAGTCCAGAAGTTCTTCCACCTCTTCCCCGTTCTCCAGGGTAAAATCCATGCGCAGCCCTGCGTTTCCCTCCCATCTGCTCATCTCCTGACGCAGAGAGTATGGGACACTGTTATAGATAATATTCATACAATGGCGGCAATCTGCCAGAACAGGAAAGGTTCTGCCATAGCGATCCCGCAGCATGGCTATATGTTCTTTCTCGTCCTGCTCTGTCAGGGCAGAATAACGGTTTCCGCCCTTCATGGATCCGGATTTGCCTTTACGGCATCCTCCCCCAGTGCCGAAAACACAGTTTGCCGTCAGCATCATGGGTATCCTGCCGTAGATAATCTTTTCCCACAACGGTTCTCCCTGTTTTTCGGTGAATTTATTTTTCAGGCTTTCCAGAACCGCTCTCTGCTCGGATGCCCTCAGCTCATAGGGAAGACAGAAGCCTTCCGCCATGGCAGACAGTTCTTCCCATGCGGCGCTGTTCCACACATATACGCCCGGATCCAGCCGGCAGGGAATGTCTCCCTTTTCCCGAACATAGCCCAGACCGTCCATGGAACGGACCAGAAACCCCCGGAAGATATCGCAGGCGCTGATTTTTTCATAGAGCCGCTCCAGCCGGCTCCGGTCTGCTTCCCGCAAGATAAAGGGCAAAGCCGCGTAAAGCGCCGAACCGTCCGGAAAACGATCCCACAGAGAGATTATCCCGTCCCATTCCTCCAGCAGCAGATCACCCTCCACATAAAGGCGGACAGGTTTGCTCACTTTTTCGTACATATACAGAGACAGCTTCTCAAGCTGCTCCAGCGTTCGAACCGAGAAGGCATATGCTATAGCCTGTTTCCGGGCGGATGCCGAAAGCCGCGTATGCTCAGGAACCGCTCCTCCTTCGCGCCGCAGGACAGTCTCACCGGAACAATTAACATTGTCTTCGGCCGCGCCCATGTTCCAGACAGATAAATCCTCTCCATATCCTCTTGCCCGGAGAATCGCCTGCTCCAGTTTCATCACCCCGGCTCTGCGCAGTTCATTCATCTGTTTCAGAGGATAAAAACAATTCTCTCCCAAAGAGACTTCTATCTGGGAGGCATCAAAAACACTCTCTCCCAGCCGTCCAAAATGCTTTAAAACCGTTTCCTCCGTGACAGGCTGTTTCTGGGCAGGCGCCGCTTCTGCCCCGGTCACGCTGACGCGGATGTCCTTCCATTGCATCACAGCCTCTGCAGGCTTACCGGATTGAAAAGAGGCATAAACGGAAACGGGCAGTTTCAGCGGATTATCGATATATTTCTTTCTAATTTCCGACAATATTCTATCGTCTGTTTTCCTGTAGGCAGGGCTGTCCAAAGTCACCATTCCCGGACCGTTCCGCCTGAAAAAGTAACCGTCCTGAACCTCGCTTCTGATATAGACAGAGTGAAGAAGTCTTCTGTCCTCCTTTTCCACCCTGAACGCTTCCGCTGCCTCCGCCGCGCCTCTTTTCTCCCTCAGGTCATAATACCGGTCAATATAACGTCTGTAAACAGAGACAACACCGGCGGCATATTCCGGCCGCTTCATGCGCCCCTCGACTTTAAAGGAATCGATTCCTGCCTCAATAAGCCGGGGAATATGCTCCACTGTACACATATCCTTCAGGCTCAGAGGATAGCCTTCTCCCAGATTTATCCCTTTTGCCTTGACCGAATAAGGCAGTCGGCAGGGCTGGGCGCAGCGTCCCCTGTTCCCGCTTCTGCCCCCCAGAATGCTGCTGAAAAGACATTGACCCGAGTAACAGTAACACATGGCGCCATGGATAAACGCTTCTATCTCCATGCCGGATTGCTCCTTCATGGTCACCAGTTCCTGTAAACTCAGCTCCCTGGCCGGCACCACCCGACAGGCTCCGAGCTTTTTCAGAAGAGAAGCTCCCCAGCCTCCGCACAGGGTCATCTGTGTGCTTACATGAATTTTGCAGTAGGGAAAATACTCCCTGACTCTGCGAAATACGCCCAGATCCTGCACGATCACCGCATCCAGGCCGGCCTCGCAAAAAGGACGCAGATAGCCGCACAGTTCTTTCAGCTCCGTCTCTTTCAGCAGGGTATTGACCGTCAGGTAGATCTTCCGTCCCAGCAGATGGCCGTAACGAATACATTTCAAAAGCTCTTCCGCGGTGAAATTTTCCGCATAAGCCCTGGCGCCGAACCTGTCTCCCGCCAAATAGACTGCGTCTGCTCCGGCGTGAAGCGCTCCGTAAAAACTCTCCGGATTCCCTGCCGGCGCCAACAGCTCCACTCTGTCACATTTTTCCATAATCTCCGCTTTCCCTGCCGCATAAATATATTTATCTGCAGATTTCCCGTTCTATCTGCCGAAAAAGTATACTTTTCTGCAGATTTTCCGATTCCTTTGCCGGAAAAATATATTTTGTCTGCAAATTTTTAGATAAGAAGATAAAGGCTGTCCGGATCCGGACAGCCAAAATTATTTTTTCTTCAGCTCTGTTTCCAACCGCACAATCTCTTTCGCATCCTCGTTCTGTGCCTTCTGAAGCGTCTTTACCTGCTCTTCCGAACTTTCCAGCCTGATCTGAGCCGAAATCAGCTCATGCTTCAGATCGTATAGCTCCTTGTCCCGGGACTGCAGTTCGTCCTCCAACGCGGAAATCTGCTTTTTTGCCTTAAAATAATCATCAGCAATATTCAGCTGAAGCAGCACTCCCTGCATGTCCGCAGGCTGCCTGCGGAAAGCTTCCAGCTTATTGTACTCGTTGACCTTATTGTTGATATAGGATGCGACCTTCTGCAGATACTCCTCGCTTTCATAGCCGCTGAGCGTAAATACCTTACCACCGATGATTACCTCCGTATCTGTTTTGGAAGACAAAGCCATCCCGCTTACCCCCTTTGTAGAAATGCAGCATTCTTTCGTGATATGCAACATTATATCTCATAATGGCTTATCAGGCAAGTAAAAATCGATTAACTAAAAATCTGTCAGTTATTGATCAGCTTATCTTCTTCATTGTTCCAACTGTAAAGCCTGCGGATTTCCTCGCCTACCTTCTCTGCGGGATGCTCGGAAGCAAGTTTGCGCATGGCCTTGAAGTGTACCTGGCGTCCTGCGGGAGACATGTCAAGCAGGAACTCCTTGGCAAAGCTTCCGTCCTGAATATCGCTTAAGATCTTCTTCATGGCTTTCTTGGTTTCCTCGGTAATGATCTTGGGTCCTGTAATATAATCGCCGTACTCTGCGGTATTGGAGATGGAGTAGCGCATTCCGGCAAAACCGCTCTGGTAAATCAGATCTACGATCAGCTTCATCTCATGAATGCATTCGAAGTAAGCGTTCCTCTCGTCATAGCCTGCTTCCACCAATGTCTCAAACCCTGCCTGCATCAGCGCGCATACACCGCCGCACAGCACCGCCTGCTCGCCGAAGAGATCGGTCTCCGTCTCTGTGCGGAAAGTAGTCTCCAGCACACCTGCCCTTGCGCCGCCGATACCCAAAGCATAGGCCAATGCGATATCCTGAGCCTTGCCTGTGGCATCCTGTTCCACGGCCACCAGACAGGGAACGCCCTTCCCCTCCTGGTACTCGCTCCTCACGGTATGACCGGGGCCCTTAGGCGCGATCATGGTCACGTCCACATAAGCAGGAGGTACGATACAGCCGAAATGGATATTGAATCCGTGAGCGAACATCAGCATATTGCCCTCTTCCAAATTGGGCTCAATGTCGTTTTTGTAGAGATCAGCCTGCTTCTCGTCATTGATCAGAATCATGATGATATCAGCCTTTTTCGCTGCCTCAGCGGCGGTATACACCTCGAAGCCCTGCTTTACAGCCCTGTCCCAGGACTTGGAACCCTCATACAGACCGATAATCACATGGCATCCGGAATCCTTCAGGTTCAGCGCATGGGCATGTCCCTGACTGCCGTATCCGATAATTGCGATGGTCTTTCCCTCCAAAAGAGATAAATTACAATCCTCCTGATAAAAAATCTTAGCCATTTTCCTTCCTCCGTTTTGTCCTATTCTTATTTTTCTGCCGCAATTTTGCCGCGGCTCTATTTCAGCCAACAAGGGATTTTCCTCCGTCAGTCGAAAATGCGCACAATAATAAATGATCTTTAATCAAAGCGAACCACCGGTTCCGTACCTCTTGCCAGTCCGGCAATGCCTGTCCGCGCCAACTCCAGAATCTGATATCCGTCCAGCAGGCTGATAAACGCTTCTATCTTCTGCTGGTTGCCGGTGAGCTCGATCATCAGGCTTTCCGGAGCCACATCGATGATCTTTGCCCGGAAGATATCAGCCACCCCAATGACGCTTTGTCTCTGCTCTGCCGTGGCCCGAACCTTGATCATAATCAGCTCCCGGTACACGCTTTTTTCCGGTTTTAATTCCTTGATATTCCGTACATCTTCAAGTTTCGCCACCTGTTTTTCTATCTGTTCCAATATCTCGTCATCGCCGGAAGCCACTATGGTAATCCTGGTAATACGGGGATCGGCAGTCACACCCGCAGTAATGCTCTCCACATTATAACCCCTTCTGGCAAACAGGCCCGAAATACGGCTCAAAACACCTGAGGTATTATTGACCAACAGCTGAAATACTTTTTTCTGCATCGGGTTGCACCTCTCTTCCTTATATTATTCCGTCTGTAAAACATATCTGACTTTGCCGACGAATCTCCCGCTATCATACCAAGTTCTGCCTGAAATGTCAACAAAAAGCCCGAGCCCCCATCATCCAGTTACTGTTACGTTCACTCCGTTCACAGTAACTGATGCACACAA
>CAJUGL010000096.1:1598-8076 GCA_910586515.1 uncultured Acetatifactor sp. | reverse complement strand
AGGCGGTGATGAAGAAGGGGGTTACCAGGGAGGCGGTGAGGAAGAGGCTGGGAGACGTATTTCAGGATGCGGGAATCGATGTGTGGGACTGTAGACTGGTGTAGGGAGTTTTTGTGTGCCGGCAGTGGGGAAAAGCCTGCCCGTTCTCTCTGCCGTCGGCATCTATTTCCGGGTAAGTCCGGGGTTGGCGGACAATTTCATGACCAACGCGCTGAATTTCATATATTACATAAAGGCCATAGGTTAATTATAGATTCTATGGCCTTTTTGCTGCCCTGACAGGAATTCTCATTGGCGTGAACTGCGGAGTCTTGAACAGCAACCGAAAATTAATACGTACGGGAGAAAATTTATTGAAAAAAGGAAATTAAATGGTTTATAATAATGATTCGGGGTAACAGTTCAGTGCTGTCCGACAGGATGGCAGGGCATGCAATGCGGCGGTATTTTAAAAGAAACTGTCTTAAAAAGAAGATTGCCCAGGAGGACAATGCGATGTTGAAAATTATATTCGGAGAAGTCGAGAATTCGGTTTATCATCCCCCCACTTATTTTGACAATCAATATGAGGATGAGTGGATCACCGATCCGCTGACGGTGGCCATGATTCGGGACATCGATAAATCAGAGGTAGTGGGTCCCCGCCTGATTGAAAGCCCTGTGCTTGGGCCGATTCCGGTGAAAGAGATCTCCGGCGGCGTAAAGACCCTGATTTTGATGGCCTTTGACCAAAGCGGCCGAATCTTCAATGCCTCTGCCTGCGGGGACAACTGTGCCAAGTGGATCGCGGAGATCGGCAGACAGAAAAATCTCACCATCAACCTGCATCATGTGATGGACTTCAGCACTGTCTCCGCATTCGAAGCTGTCATGTTGAATACAGGCGCGATGGTTCACAGCTACGGGGAATACCTGGAAGCGGCAATTCAAATAAAGGAGCGCTGAGGGATGAAAGGAAAATATCATATCGTCGTACAGAATAACAGGCTCCGCTATGAAATGGATATACGGCGAAATATCACGATTATCCGCGGCGACAGCGCCACAGGGAAGACAAAGCTGATCGACCTCCTGGAGCAGGCCGCGGATCTTGGGGAAGGCTCAGGGGTTGAAGTCCTGTGCGAGCGCCCCTGCAGGACACTGGGCGGAAAGGACTGGAACCTTGTGCTGCCCAATATTCACCAGCAGATTCTCTTTTTGGACGAGGAAAATAAATTTGTGAAATCCCGGGAATTTGCGTCTGCGGTGAAGGCTTCCGACAATTATTTTGTAATCGTCACAAGAGAAGATCTGCCCAATCTGCCCTATTCGGTGGAAGAGATTTACGGCATTCATACTTCAGGTAAATACCATGACCTGAAGCGGACTTATAATGAGTTATACCATATTTACAGTGGGGAAACATTTTCCGGTGGGGTAAGTCCGGAAACCGTTATAGTGGAGGACTCTAATTCCGGCTATGAATTTTTCCGTGCAATTTGCAGTGAGAACGGAATGGACTGTCTCAGCGCGGGAGGTAAATTCAATCTGAAGATAACAGCATCCGGACTGGGAAAAGAACCCGCGATCGTGATTGCGGACGGAGCGGCAATTGGCCCGGAGATGAATGAACTGTACCAGATGATGCGCCACAAGCCTGAGGTGAAATGTTATCTGCCGGAGTCCTTTGAATGGCTGATACTGAAATCCGGCATGATTGACGGCAAGCTGATACAGGATATTCTGGAACATCCGGAAGACTTTATAGAAAGCCGGGAGTATTTCAGCTGGGAGCGTTTTTTTACGGCGTTGCTGGCGGAGCATACCCGGGATTCCCACCTCAGATATAGCAAGAATCAATTGAACGCGGCCTACCTGCACGAGAAAATCAAACAGGCCATTCTGAATGCGGCGGAAGGTGTGGATTGGAAAAAGCGCATGGAAAACAGGAACCATGGAGGAAGATAAAATGACCATATTTGAAAAAACATTCGACGATGCAGCCATAGATTATGACCACAGCCGTCCCACCTATGTAAAAGAGATCTACGAAGACATATTCCGCTATAAACCTGTTGACCCTGACAGCCGTGTGCTGGAAATCGGCCTGGGAACGGGAAAGGCATCGCAGCCCATATTGGAGACACGATGCCATTTTACCGGAATTGAGCCGGGGGAGCGATTGACTGATCTGGCGCGGAAACGGTATCGGACTTATGCGAATTTCACAGTATGCAATCAGACCTTCCAGGATTTCATCAGCCCTGACGAATCTTTTGACCTCATCTATGCGGCGACCGCATTTCACTGGATTCCGGAGGAATATGGCTATAAGCGCGTCCACGAGCTGCTGAAGCCGGGAGGAGCCTTCGCCCGCTTTGCCTACCATGCAGGGACAGATAAGGGGCGGGAGGAGATGACAAAAGAAATCCAGGAGATTTATTCGAAATATATGCACCAAGAGGAGCCTCTCAGGGAATACGGCCTGGAGGATGCGAAGAAACTGGCTGAAACCGCATGCCGGTATGGCTTCTGCGATGCCGCATATCAATTATATTCAACTACAAAAGAATTCACTGCCGATGAATATATGACGTTATTGCGCACATATCCCGATCATATGCGGTTAGAAGAATCAAATCGGAAAATGCTCTTTGAGGGGATCCATTCCGCAATCAGGAACCATGGCGGCATCATGACAGTATACTACACAATGGAGCTGGAGCTGGCCAGGAAACCGGCACGAAACTGAGATTTATGCGAGGAGGCAGATAATGAAAAACGAAAAGATATATGGCATGGCTTTTGGGAAACTATATCAGGCCTTCTTTTTCTTCCCTTCGGTCTTTTCTGTATCCACCAAGCTTTTCAAGAAACGATTTGTCATCAAGGGAATTCCATACATGCCCATCGTTTCGGATTTCAAAAATCTGGCGGTATTTCCGTAGCGTCTCCTTGTCAATGTCTTCCATTGTGTAATATTCCAGAATCATACCGTCATTTCCATCTGGATTTTTGTCACGAATCATGCCGTCAACTTCATAATTGCTTGCCGGCTTGATGATGTTCGGCGATGGGCTTGCCATACGGGACGAGTTCGATAATGTGTTCATGGATTATCGGGACGAAAGTGAAGTTACACCGGAAATCCGTTGGAATGACCGTATCACATATGATGGGACATGGGAAAACAATTTGTTCAATTTCTTTATGAAAGTTACGCCAAAGCTGACTGCTGACCTGAAGAAGCCGTTCAAACTGGAAGGAATGCAACGGATTGATGAAACGCCTGTCCATAAGGCGGTAAGAGAAGCTTTCGTGAATCTGATTATACATGCGGATTATCTGTTGGATGCGGGAACCTTGAAAGTAATAAAACGTGCTGATGGTTTTAAATTTACCAATCCCGGAATCTTGAAACTTCCGATTGAGGATATTTATCGGGGCGGGAATTCAAAGTCAAGGAATCCCCGTATGCAGACAATGCTCAGGATGATTGGATTCGGCGACAATGCCGGTTCCGGTTTTCCGGCGATTTTATCTGCATGGGAAAATGAGGGTTGGATAAAACCCGAATTGAAAGAAGACACGAGACTGAATCAGGTTACGCTGACATTAAAGATGGTATATGCAAATGAAGAGGAAATGAAAGAAGATAGGAACTTCAATCAAAAAAATGAAAGGAGTTTGTAGAGCAGCTGACAGGAAGGTCATCCGCCACCGCATGGCGTTATTTGAAGAAACTTGTCGAAGCAGGGGTGATAGAGCCTGATGGAAACACAAATAATGCAGGATATAAAAAGATTTTAAAGTAGTCTTACTTTAATATTAACAGGAAAAAGAGGAAACAGAATGGCCGAAATGAACCTGAAACAAATCATAGACCGTCTCAACGCGGAATTCAGCGGGGATATCCGCAAGCGGGTCTTCTGATACGATGAATAGAAAAAAATATTTCCCAAATCCCAGTTGACAACACTGGACTATTGTGATAGTCTATAAACGAGCTCAGACTATTGCAATAGTCCCTTTTGTATTTTCAGAACACCCAAATTCACAACACCAAAAACACAACTCACCAAAAAGGAGGTTCCATGGACGGAAAGCTATTTGATTCGGAACTGAAAGTCATGGAGGTTTTATGGGAGCAGGGGCCTGCCCTGGCCAAGGACATCGTAGACATACTGGCGGGCCGCATCGGCTGGAACAAGAACACCACCTACACCGTCATCAAGAAATGCATGGAAAAAGGCGCCATCCAGCGCAGCGAACCCGGCTTCCTGTGCACGCCCCTGGTCACCAGGGAAGAGGTGGCGCGCAGTGAGACCGAGCAGTTGATTGACAGGATGTTCGGCGGCTCCAGCGAACTGTTTTTTTCATCATTTTTGAAAAACCAGGGGATTTCGGAGGCGGAGGCCCTCCGGCTTGCCCGCATGATAGAGGAGGCGAAATAAATGTTACATTTCAGGATGAATATGCCGTTTTACCTGATGGCATTTTACGGGAGCGTCATGATCGCGGCGGTTCTGCTGCTGCGGGCGCTGCTTAAAAATAAGTTGCCAAAATTCGTGTTCCCCGCGCTCTGGGGCGTGGTGCTGCTGCGTCTGCTGGTGCCCTTTTCTTTAAGCAGCCCCTTAAGCCTGCCGGTGCCTGCCGGGCTGACAGGGCTGTCCGAGGTAATACATGAAGATGAGATGGCATGGGCTGTGGAGGATTTGCCGCAGACGCACTCAGGCACTGCAGGGACCGAGGCAATGGGCGGCGATGGGACGGCACGCTTCTCGGTGTCAGAGAGTTTTGATACCGCAGGGTCAGAGAACATAGAACAGACCGTGGTAGAGGAGGGCTCATCCGACTACACCATGGATACCAGCACTTCCTTCCTGCCGCGAAATTTTTTTCAGGGAAACAGTTCTCTGGGAAAGGGCCTGACTGTGCTGTATCTGCTGGGACTGGCCGCAGTGGCGGGAATCCTGGCATGGCAGAAAATCACCTATGCGAAGAGGCTGAAAGGCGGCCTGCTGATAGAGCACAATGAGACCGTCAATGCCATGCTGCGGGAAATGGGCATCTGCCATGTGTTGGTGTTCACCAATGACGAAATCGCCTCCCCGCTGGCCTGCGGACTGATCGGCCCCCGCATCTGCCTGCCCACCCGGATGGACTTTGGAAATGCCGTGCTGCTGCGTCATGTGCTGGCCCATGAAGCCATGCATATCAGGCGCAGGGACAACTGGGTGAAAGCCGTCATGCTGGCGGCGCTGCTCCTGCACTGGTGCAATCCCCTGATGTGGATTATGGCGAAATGCCTTGCATCAGACCTGGAAGCCGCCTGTGACGCTGCAGTGTTGAAAAAATATGACGCAGACGAGCGTAAGAGCTATGCCTTCAGTCTGTTGACCATGGCTATCACCGGCAGCCGTACCAGCCTGCTTTACAGCGCTTTCTCCAAGACAGAAGTGGAGAGACGGGTGAAAGGAATACTGAATTACAGGAGAGCCACCGCGTTTGCCCTGCTGGTCTCTGTCCTGTTCCTTCTGGGAAGCACGGCGGTCTTCGCCACAGGGGGGCAGGCGCCATTCTCCCCCTATCTGACAGCATTCTGCTATAGCAGCAATTGCGTTTGGGGCGCTAAGGTTACCCTTGCCCGAGACATCGCCCTTGGGAAAAATGCCCAGAAGCGGGCAGAGGACGCTGTGCTGGCTGTCCTGAGCAGGGATGTTGCCGGTGCTCCGGAGATTCTGGAAGCGGACATCCGGACAGCGCTGGCGGGAGTGTTCGGTGTGGAGAGGAGCGCATTCGAAGTGGCCTTAAGTTTGGTGCGTGATGATGAAGAGCTGGACAAAGAGTACGAACCATGGGGTCTTACCAGGAGAGAGGATGGCTTCTGGCTTTACCAGGGAGAACAGATTCGGATTTATGAGGATAGGATGCTGGGTCATTACCAGTCCCATGAGAAAGGCGCGGCGGATGTGTCCGTACAGAGGGACAGGCTGGGAAACATCACCGGTGTCACAGTATGGCGCCCGGGAGACCGGGAATATGACCAGCGCACCAGAAATGATGCGGTGAACCGGAGCCGCATCAGCGATGGGAATCAGCGGATGGGAGACGGAGACATTATAGAGACGGGCGCATAAGGCGTTTATTGGAAAAACAAAAGCAATTACGGAAATTCCCCTGTGCGGCTCTATCTGGAGCCGGGCGTGGATTGATTTCTCTGCCGGAAGATTTTGGGATGCAGATTGGCCCATGCTGTCGTCGGAGTACTGCCCGGGGGCTCCCATGCAGTACTCCGAATTGGTTAATTACATTCTTGAATATCTTATCTATAGGCTTGATTCTTCAAGCGTTTTCCGAAGCGCCTCTATGTCATCTTGCGAAAAACTGGATACTAAGGAAACGATTTCTTCTGTTGAATATTTCTTATTAATCATCCTGATTACAATCTGCCTTGCATTCATTTTGACTGTCTGCTGTTTTTCTTCCTCATGTCTTT
>CAJUGL010000096.1:0-1498 GCA_910586515.1 uncultured Acetatifactor sp. | reverse complement strand
TTTCAGCCTGCTGTTTTTCTTCCTCATGTCTTTTTTCAGCCTGCTGTTTTTCTTCCTCATGTCTTTTTTCAGCCTGCTGTTTTTCTTCTTCAAATATTTTTGCTGCCTGCGTAAGCGCCTGCTGTTTCTCTTCCTCAAATATTTTTGCTGCCTGCGTAAGTGCCTGCTGTTTCTCTTCCTCAAATATTTTTGCCACCTGCGTAAGTGCCTGCTGTTTTTCTTCTTCAAAGATTCTTGCTACCTGCGTCATCTGAATTGCCCTCCTTATTTTATTCGCCGTTTTCATATCAATAACTTTATCCGCAAAAACTAATATTCCGGACAACGCAAAAAGCTGTTGGTCCCGGTCCTGAATCTGTACTGCCAGTTCTACTGTTTGACGTATCTGTACCTCTTTCTCTTCCTGTTTTCTATAAGATAACGGCTGTATGATAAGTTTCATGATTTCTTCATCATCCAACAGTTCATTCTTTTCTACCTTTTCTTTTACCTGCTGAAAGATTTCATCTGAGTTTAGTTCTGAAAGAAACGCCGGTTCCAGTTTTATCCTGACTGCGCCAATATCATATGTGTCAGATATCTGCTCTCTCTTAATGTCCCCTGTGTAGATCACTATCATCCGCAGCATGGGACAGTCCGTCTTTTCTTTTAAATAACGGTTGGCTATTCCTGTCAGATAAGTTAAATACTTTATCTTATGTTCTTTTTTATATTCGCTTTCGTAGTCCACTATGGCGACAGTGCCGTCTGCCAGTTCAAACAGATTATCCAGCCGAAGCTCGTTTGCTTTCACTGTTGGTATATTGGTAGGCAGCACCTGCCGGATCTCCGGTATGTCCAGGCCGTATACCTTAAAAGTCTTTCCCTTGAAATGCTCGGCAAGCACCTTGCTGGTAATATCTTTATTCTGATATGCAATCTCATTCTGGTTCATACCATTTTCCTCCGCATTGCTGTAATTCTGATGCGCCTGCCTCAGACTTAATTTTATATAAGGGGTATTTGTGATCATGCGTAATTTAAATTCAGGCAGGAGAATATTGTTTTTAACAGACTACGCATAAAAGCGGCATCGATTGGGCGTAAACCGCTGAACCGCTGTCAAACTTCCGGCCTGCGTTTCCTTTCGGTTTCGTATCTTTATATTACCATAAACATCCTGATTTTACAAGCCGGAAGCAAAATATCCAATCTGGTGCTGCCTGGAAGTGGCTGCATCTGAGCCGCAGGTTTTCACAAGATATCGCCCTGATTCAGTATGGGCATGTATTGGGGGATGGGAAAGCGTTTTGGGACAGCCGGTTTCTTGCTGCCTGAAAAAGGAAGAGGGCATCGTCTCACTTTACAGACCTCGCGGACTGTGAATAAGCTGAATGTGATTATATAGCAGAAGCCGGATGTGGAAAGCCGCAGGTCCGGATTTACAGAGACCTGCGTTGTAAGGGGCAGGCCTGTGTAGCAAAAAGTTCGCCTTATACGCAAGTAAGGCGAACTTTTT
>CAJUGL010000095.1 GCA_910586515.1 uncultured Acetatifactor sp. | reverse complement strand
AGCCCCAGCCGTTTCCCTTCCATCCCCGCCGCAATCATCTGGAACGTCTTCCCCGCCCCTACGCAATGTGCCAGCAGGGTGTTCTTCCCGTACAGGATATGGGCCACCGCATTCTTCTGGTGGGGCATGAGGCTAATCTCCGGGTTCATCCCCACAAAACGGATATGGCTCCCGTCATACTCCCGGGGACGGACACAGTTAAACAGATCGTTATAAGTGCGGCATAAATCTTCCCGCCGCCCCATATCCTTAAATACCCATTCCTTAAACGCCTCCTTGATTAGTTCCTGCTTCTGCTGGGCCAGCATGGTCTCCTGCTTGTTTAAAACACGGTGTTCCCCCTCGTCATCCTCTATGGTGTCATAAATCTTGGTGGCACGCAGGTTCAGGGCGTCCTCCAAAAGCCGGTAGCCGCTGGCACGCCGGGTCCCGTAGGTCATGGCCGCCAGCGGGTTATCCCTCCCGTCCAGGTTTTTCCCGGAAATGTTCCACTGGCCGTTTACCGGGGCGTACTTCGCCTCGATGGAAGACCCCAGGTAGTAGGGAGGCGTATTGAACAACTCCCCCATGAACTGGGTAATATATTCCGGCTTTACCCAGGTTGCCCCCAGCCTTATTTCAATCTCCGACGCCTCCAGGTCTTTGGGCTGCACCTTCTCTAAATATTCCCTGTTTATCTCAAACTCCGGGGACGCCTCCGCCGCCTGCATGGCCACTTTCAGTTTCTCCCGGACATTGCCGGACAGGTATTCATCCCCTGTTTCCCATCTGCCCGTCATGGGGTTTTTAAAGATTACCCCGGCCAGTTCCCCGATGATCTCCCCTTCCGTTTTCCTGGCCAGCGCCGCCATGAACGCAAGGTCAACCCCTGCCTTCTCCCCGATGGAGACGGCAAGGGCCTCGCTGGCGGTCTCCACGAAGTCCACCGGCTCCGCCTTCCGTATGGTGCGCTTGGTAAAGATATCCACCTTTTGCTTCAGCTTCCCATCCTCGTCCACCAGTTCCAGGGAAGACAGGAGACAATAGCTGCTGTCCTGTGAGAAGGCCCTGCGGTTGGCAGTGCTGTTAATGAGGCCGTAACGCTTGGTAAAGCGGTCATATTTCTCATTTAATTCTTTCTGCAGCTCCCGGATTTCCTCCACGCTGCCGTCTTCCGTCTGGCACTCAATCAGCTTCCTTGCCGTATCCCTTACATGCACCATGCCCAGGACCCGCTCCCTGGTCATGGCAGGCAGCTTCACCCGGTTCATCCTGGAGTTTTCCCGGTAAAATACCTCCCCGTCTATATCCGTGAAGCTGTAATTCTTTACGGAGGGGTCTGCCGGTATGGAGCCGGAACCGGCGGGCTCCTCCAATCCGGTTTCCTCCAGCTCCGGTTCCTCAATCTTCCCTCGGATACGTCCTACAATGGTCTTTAGCTGTTCGGAAAGTACCGCCCCTTTTATGGGGGTAACGGTCAGTTCCTGCCTGCCGTACTGGCCGCTCTCCAGGGCATATTCCCCAAGCACCATCTCCGGGTGGGAGACGAAATAGGCATTAACCGGATATCCTTCCGGGGTTGTTCCAAGGCTTACCCACTCCGGCTGCTCCAGGGAGGCCTGGTCCCGCTTCTGGAAAAACAATATATCCGTCACCGTCTTTGTCCCCGCATTGTCAAGGAAAGCATTATTAGGGAGACGGACCGCCCCCAGCAGGTCGGCACGGCTGGCCAGATACCGGCGCACGCCGGAATTCTGCTTATCCATAGTCCCGCTGGACGTGACCACCGCTACAACTCCGCCTGGCCGCACCAAGTCGAGGGATTTTGCGATAAAATAATCATGAATCAGGAAGTTATGGCGGTCATATCTGCGGTCTGAAACCTTGTAGGAGCCGAAAGGCACATTCCCAATCACGCAGTCAAAGAAACTGTCCGGGTAATCCGTGGATTCAAAGCCCTGGATAGCTATGGGGTTCTTCTGGTACAACTGGCGGGCAATCCTGCCGGAAATACCGTCCAACTCCACACCGTACATCTTAAGGCCGGACATTTCTTCCGGCACCAGCCCCATAAAATTACCAATCCCGCAGGACGGCTCCAGGAGATTGCCGGATTTTAATCCCATGTTCCCCAGGGCTTCATACATAGCTCTTATGACCACGGGAGGCGTATAAAAGGCGTTCAGGGTAGTGGCCCTGGCTTCCTTATATTCTTCTGGAGTTAATGTTTCTTTTAACTGGATGTATTCCTTCTCCCAGTTTTTGTTCTTTTCGTCAAAGGCTTCCGCCAGCCCGCCCCAGCCCACAAATTTAGACAGGGTTTCCTGTTCGTCAGGAACGGCAAGCCGCCCCTGGGATTCCAGAGTCTTTAAAAGCCCTATGGCCTCCACGTTGGCACGAAATTTTTGTTTAGGGCCTCCGGTTCCCAGGCTGTCATCGGTTATACGGAAATTGACCCGCTCCTGTATTTCTGGCAGAGATTCCCTTCCACTTCCTCTTTGGTTTTTCTCTTCCGGGCTTCTTTCCGCAAAGGTTTCCTCCCTTTGTTTCCTGCCATCCCCTGTCTGGCCATCTGTCCCGGCTCCCCGCCTGTTTGAAGCCTCCGAAGGTTCCGCAATGGCATCGTTATCCATAAAATCAAACAGGGACATCTGCCGGTTTTCTTCCGGATAAGAGGGCTGGCTCCTGGAATCTGCCTGGTGGGGAATGGTTGTTTCGGCGCTTACGGAGCGGGCCTTTTGTTCCTGGCTCCCTGCCTTTTCCGCACTTCCTTTCTGCTTTTCAGGATTCTGCTCCTTTTCCTTCCCTGCTTTTTGACCCTGCTTTGCTTTCTGGTTCTGCTCTGTTTCCTGCCCCTGCTCTGCTTCCTGGCTCTTCTCTCCGTCCTGTATCTGCCCTTTTCCCCGGCCCTCTACCCGGTTCCGCCCTTCTCTTAGGGGGCTCGTCTGCCCTGGCCCTCTGCCCTGGCCCTCTCCCCTGTTTCTTCTCTTTCTCCCCTTCCTCCCTTTCAGCGTGGGATCTATTTTGTTCCGGAAACAGGGTAAAAGTTCCATCCACATATCCCTGCAGCTCTGACAGAATCCGTGCCCGCTCCCCATAATCTTTAAAATCTAAGGGCAGCTGGGCCAGCGCCTGCTCCATATGCCTTGCCAGTTCTGCCCTTCGGTCCGGATGGGACAGCAGGATTATTACATCCTTGTACCAGCTGGAACCGGAATGATCCGGGTTCCCGTCCCAGGGCCGTGCCACCTGGGAGGGCAGCCCCCAGTAAAACTGCATGACCCTGTTTGCCATCTTCCCCCGTTCATACAGCTCCATCCTGGCAAAATCCCCGGGCTGAAGGTACCGTTCCTGTTCTATCAGGGAGCCGATCTTCTCTGCGGCTTCCGGCCACTTCAGAAAAATTTCCGCTTCCGGCCGCTCCACATCCCCTCTGGTAAGCCGTATCCCACTGCCTGCGTAATCCGCAAAGGAACCATCCGCCCCCAAAAGGGCATGGCTGCATCCGCCGGTCCCGTAAATTTTTTTCAGGAAGTCCGCCCTCCCGCTGTTGGTCTTATTTTTCTGGTAAAACTCATAGATTTCCAGCCTGCCATTCACGGAGGGACTATGACTGTAAAAATAAGCGTCTGCTTCATCCTGGGTGATAAAGGCCGGCAGCTCCTTTCCTGTAAACCCATCCCTGGCCTGATAGGGCGAAACTTCCTTTGCAAATTTCCGGAACCGCTCTAATACCTGATCCGGGCGGTGTATGTGGAATCTCATGATATCCCGGTTTTCTCCGTAAGATTCTGACAGGCGTTCCAGCTTCCCCATAAGTTTTTCCACATATTCCGGCTGGGACAGCATCACCTCCATATGCGCCTTTCTGTCCGGGAATCCGCCGGGGATAATCTCATCATCACTGAAAATGCCGTCTCCCGTCTTATCCGCCATATCCTGCCACATATACAGCAGGACTTCCGCATGTTCCTTAAGGGCGTTCCTCCTGGCCCCATCCAGTATTTCCTGCGGGGCATACTCCCCGGCCTTAAGCAGCCGGTGTATCCTGCCGCTTACCTCCTCCCAGGAAAGGAACCTCTTGCCCAGGCCTGCCTTCTCCGTCTCCACGGTTTCGCCTATGGCAACCTGCATTCCTGGTTTATCAAACCATACGGAATACCTGTCTCCACCAATCTCCAGGCCTTTTCCTCCCGTGCCGTATTCCTTGCGGATAAACTCCGTATATTCTTCCGGGGACTGTTCTGACATGAAATTATAAATAATCCGATAACGGCTGTTTGCCCGGTTCCCGCCGGTGCGGAGAATCTCATCCACCGCTTCATCCGGAATCAGGCTTCCTCCGGCATACGGATTCCGTGACTGTTTCTCAATTCCATAAACCTGTTCCTCTGCTGAAGGCAATTCGGGCAAAGATAAAGCAGAGGCTGTCTCTTCCTCTGCTTCGGTCATATCATTTTCAGTTGTATTTTCTAGCTGTAGACCAGTTCCGTTAAAACCGTCTCCTCCGCCATGGTCGTCAGGCCGTTCATATGGGACACCCAGGCCATCCGGTCGGTCTCCTTGTCCGGTGCCGGGAACCTCTCCAGCAGGTTCCCCATAATCACTTCCATCCGCTCCTGCGCCGTCCTGTCGATCTCCGCTAAGTAGCTGTCCAGTTTCCCGCTCAGGAGCAGCCCCTGATACCAGGCCCTCCTGTTCTCCTTCATGAAGGTTTTCCGCAGCATCCCGTATTTTCCGATGGTCACGCTCTGTTCCTCTATTGTCAGGTTCGGGAACAGATAATCCCCTTTGCGATGATAGGTCAGTTCCATAGATCGTTTCCCCTTTCTTTTTATTGTTTTTTCGCTTTAAAGTGTTAAATTAATTATAAACCAGGTCACTCCCGTTTGCAAGGGTTTTCTGTGTTTCCTGCTGGTAAATCCGGCGTACTTTCCTGCCGATATCCCTAAGTACCGGCTCCGCTATCCGGCTGGTGTTCTCGCCAAGGTAAGACAGGGCCATTAACGTATTAAAATCCGTAATCCCTGCAAAATCTTCCGGTTTTAAGTAGTCCATGGGTTCCAGGCCGCAGCGGCGGGCCAGGACATAAAAGACGCTGTTTCGAAAAAGTGTCTGAAAAGTATCCCTGACTATGCTTTCATCCCGGCCCCTTAGCGGGGAACCCTCCATCTGGGTATCCAGCCCTTTCATTGCGGCTTCCAGGCCTGCCTTTGTCAGATTGGAAGCAATCTCAAATAATGCGGTGTGGAGCTGGCCTGTTCCCTGATCCAGTTGGTATGTGTCAGCCAACGATTTTAGGATAGTCTCCCTGTGCCTTTCCGGAATCTGCCAGAGAAACGGTATCCTGCTTCCCGGAAGAAGCCGGGTGTCGGCCATGTCGAATACATACCAGAGCCTCCGTTCCGGCCCCGTGTCGTCAATCAGGGCAATGCCCTTGGCGCCTTTCCTGATCCAGCGTCCCATCTTTTTATTCCAGACCCCCATGGACGCACAGGCCATAATATCCGGGCGCTGTGCATGGATCAGCAGGCTGTCCGAAAACGGATACCGGTACAGCCGTGCTGCCGTATCCAGATAACCGGTCCATGCCGCCGGGGAACTGCTGATTTCTGTGGCTGTCTGTTCCGCCAGTTCCTGAATCTTGTACAGCTTTGGTATCTTTGCCATATAAAACCTCCCTTCTTTGTGATGGTTTGTAATCTTAGCCTGTAGCCGTAAAATTTAAAGCCGCCGCAAGGGCTCCTTTTATGCCCTGCATTTTTCTTCGCAGCCTTTCTCTTTTGTCTCTGTGGCAAATATTAAAATCCGGCAGTTAAATCGTTTTTTCATTTCTTCCTGGTACATCCCCCATTACAAATAGCTTTCCCTCTTGCCGGATTATATTTGACAGACGGGAACTTATCAAGGATGCTCCGCACCGCTTCGCGGCTTCGTCCTTGACAAGTTCCCGCCTGCCAAATGGGGCATGATTAAGAGGGAAATCCATAAAAGTATGCCGCTTGGAACGGCATCTCCTTTTATCCTGATGGTGTGCCCGGAGCCTTTCCGTGACAGCCCGTTATGGTTTTATGCCCCTTTAGCCTCCCCGCCCCGTTCCTGCCATGTCATGCCTTACAAGGCTTGAATAATACTGGCTGATTGTCACCGGCGCATTATAAAGGGCCGAAAGGAGATAGGCACGGATGTTCCCCACCGCCGTGGTGCTGCGGTCCAGGCACTCCATCACGTACCGGATGTGTTCGCTGTCCAAGCTGAGAAACCGGCCCCGCACGGTTTCCACCGGCATGTCCTCCTGATTGATGCGGATGGTGTTTCTGTCACTGCAGCATGCCTCCGCCATCAGATCCACGAACCCGTCAATGCGCTGGCTGTCATAGGGATTATCATGGACAAGGATATCGTAGGAGATATTTTTCTTTATCTGCTGGCGGCAGTCCTCCATTCTGTCCGCCTTGTCTGCCCTGGCTGCGCCTCCTGCTCTGTCTGTCCCATCTGTCCTATCCATCCCATCCGGTCTGTTTCTGCCATCTGTCCCGTACCCACAATCCGGTTTCCGGCCTGTACCTCCCTCCCTTTGGGTTTCCGGCTCTCCCTGATCCTGATTGATAGATGGATAGATATCATTCCATTCAGTATTATTTATATCAGTATTATTAGTTTGTGATTTCCGCAAATCTTGTTTTGTGAATTTCACATTTTCAGAATTGTGATTTTCACAATTCTTGATTTGTGATTCCGGCAGTTCCCCGCCGATAAAATTTTTTACATAAATGACATTAGGCTTCCCCAGCCCCCGCCGTTTCCGCTCAATAAGCCCGATGCCCTTTGCGCTGTCCAGTTCGGCCAGGAGACGGCTGACCTTCTGCTCCGCACATCCGAGTGTCTCCATAATGTCGGCGATTGTAAAAATGATATACACACGCCCTTCTTCATCCAGCCAGTTATTCCGGATGGACAGGGCCATGCGGTCAAGGAGCAGGCCGTACAGGATTTTGGCTTCCGCCGGCACCTTTTTAAAACGGCTGTCTGTAAAAAGGACTTTGGGGATACGGTAAAAGCTGTACTGGTCTGCCTCATTTCCATAATAATACTCCAGGTTCAATGACATGTTCCGGCCTCCTTCTCCTGTATTTCCAAAAAAAGCTCCGGCAGATAAAGGACCTGCCGGAACAGCTCTGTTATGAGCACAAAAAGCCGCCCGGAAACTGTCAGCCAACCGCCGGACAGCCCATGCATGCCTCACCCATGTTCCATTTTCCATGTCTCCAGAAGGGAAAAGATCACTTCCTCCATCTGTTTTTGGGTATAGCCTTTGGGGAAATACTTCTTCAGCCTCTCATTTTTCAATGTCACCTGGACAAAAACCTGACGTTCCCCGGCCAATACTGCGTCCATCACGTCAGTGTCCAGCTTTCCCTCGTGGCTGTATTTTTTTAGTCGTTTTGCCTGTTCCAGAGAAGGAATGGCCCCCAATTCTGCTATTACCTCAAGAAGCCTTTCCTGTTCCTCCTGTGTAAGATAGGATAATTCAACGGCGGTATTCAGCGGCAGCTTTTTATCATCCACCATCTGAAGAAGCCGGGGAAGAAGTTCTGTCAGGCGGATAAACCTCTGTACCTGCTTGTAACTTTCCCCCGCATTTTCCGCCACGATCTCCACGGATACCCTGCCTTTTAAATTCTGGCCAACTTGTCCAGAATTATTTTTCCCGGGCCTGCCGGCCTTCCTTCGGATGGCGTCCAGCTTCATTTTGTAAGCCCACGCCTTCTCGCTTGGCAGGATATTCTCCCGCTGGAGGTTGCTGTCAACCATGCCCAGCACGGCCTCGTCATCATCCATTTCCCGTACCAGGACGGGCATGGCCCCTTTCCCCGCCAGCTCCGAAGCATGCCTGCGCCTGTGGCCTGATATTAATTCATATCCGCCTTCCGTTCCGGGCGGGGGCGGGCAATGGCAGGGACAAGGACGCCGTACTTTTTAATGCTTTCCACCATTTCCTGCATGTTCCCGTCATCCAGGACCTTAAACGGATGGCCTTTGAACGGAAATAAATCCTTCAGCGGGATTTCCCGGATATTTTCCCCCGTACTGCCAGCAGGACCCCCTGTCCCGAACAGGTATAACTTCTCGGAATCTCAATGAATGAGATTCCAACCGAAGATTGACAACT
>CAJUGL010000094.1 GCA_910586515.1 uncultured Acetatifactor sp. | reverse complement strand
GCGTTATAGCTCCGCTCTATTTATCGTGTCATCAAATCGACTGTGAATAGTAACTTCCTGCTTTTTTCCTACGTAACAGTTCAGACAGGGCGCTGAACTGTTACTTTCCTACTTCTTTCCTGAAACAGCTTCCTCCGGCAATACGCCTTCCTTCTGATAACTGTTCCACAATTTATGGAACTTAAAGGTATATGCCACTGCCCAGGCGCCTGCCAACGGAATCCACCAGCCCTGAACCGTGCCTGTCTGCACCAGAGTCAGTCCCGTTCCCGCAATTCCGTATACCAACGTAATAATGGCGCAGACTCTGCTCTTTCCCAGCTGAAGCCACAAGCCTAATCCCAGGATAAGCAGCCCGTCAATCAGGGAAGCTGCAAACATGTCCCTCAGCAGCACTGCCGCCAAAATCGTAATGCCTGAACATATGTACAGCACAATTGCGCAGGTCCTGATATTTCCCCTGCAGGCTTTCATTCCGGGCAGCTTATAAAACTCCTTCCTGGACAGATTTCCCGCTTCCGCCTTCTGCCTCACCGCATCCGCCGAGCTGACCACCCTGCCGCATTGGGGACAGAGCAATGCCCCTTCCGCCAGTTCCGTTCCACATGCAATACACTTCATTTTCCTAGTTCCTCCTCAAAGAATATGATGAAAATATTATACCATTAAAATAATTATTTTCAATGAAACTTTTTTCCATTACAATAAATCTAATTCTGTGAAAGGGCAGAAGGGAGGTGAAAACCTTGCACTTTTTTTTCGAAAAAAAAGCTGAAACAAACAGAACACTCATCGAAGAGCTGATCCTGCAAAAATATAATCTGTATTATCGTCTGGCATACAGCTACGTCCGCAGTGAAGCAGACGCATACGACATTGTGCAAAACGGAGCGTACAAAGCCCTGAAATCCTGCCACACCCTGAAACAGCCTGAATATGCGGAAACCTGGCTATACCGCATTATGCTGAACGAATGCTTCCAGCAGATGAAGAGGCCCCGCATGCTCTCCTACGAAGCGCTTCAGGACGATGGCGTTGAGACCGGCGCGAAACAGGACCGCTATACAGACGTAGATTTGCACAGAGCCCTGGATACACTGTCGGAGAAAGACCGCGCAGTCGTCATCCTGAAATATTTCGAAGACCGTAAATTAGAAGAGATTGCGGCTATCCTGGACGAAAATATCAATACGGTCAAAAGCAGGCTCTACCGCTGCATGAAGAAACTGAGGCTGTATCTCTCCGCTGCAAACGGAGACAGCGAATACAGTCCTGTGCAGTCAGCAAAGAAATCCGCCCCGCAAAATGCAGTGAATATGGAGGTGACTTGAATGGAAAAATATCCCCGCGAAACAGACAGAAACGATGATTTACTCCTGGAGCAGCTACAATCCTGGAAAAGAGAATACCAAATACCGCAGATGTCCGACAGGCAGATAGACGGTCTGCGGCAAAAAATGAAGGAGGCAGAAAGAATGCATAAACAGGAACAAAGAAAAGCAAAATTCGGCAGATACACGGCCATAGCGGCAGCCCTGGCAGGATGCTTCATCCTCCTGCCCAACACATCGTCCACAGTGGCCCACGCCATGGAACAGATCCCTATCCTGGGACAGTTGATCGAAGTGGTGACCTTCCGCAACTATGAGTATGAAACCGACCGAAACACGGCCGATGTGGAAGTGCCCGAAATCAAGCTGGAGGGGGAAAGCCGGGAAGACCAACTGCAGGAGAAATTGGAACGTACCACAGAAGAAATTAATGCGGATATCCGTAAAATAACAGACCGGCTGGTAGCGGAATTCGAAGCCAATCTGGATGAGGAAGGCCACCAGGATATCCATGTCAGCAGTGAGGTGCTGGTAAACACCGACAGCTATTTCACCCTGAAACTTGCCTGCTACCAGGGCGCCGGCAGCGGTTATCAGTGGAATTACTACTATACCATAGATCTGGAGACAGCCCAACGTCTGCAGATGAAAGATCTGTTCACGGACGGCGCGGATTATCTCACTGTCATCAGCGAGAATATCAAGGAACAGATGCGTGAACAAATGGCTGCGGATGAAAATGTTTACTATTGGCTGGATGATGAAATAGAAGAGTGGAATTTCAAGAGCATTACCGACGAAACCAACTTCTATTTGAACGAAAAAGGCAATATCGTCATCGGCTTCAACGAGGGCGACGTCGCGCCTATGTACATGGGCGCTCTGGAATTTGAGATTCCCGCCGAAGCGCTGAGTTCCATACGGAAATAATCGAAAAGCTGCCGCAAATCTGCGGCAGCTTCTTCCTTTCAGAAAGATCAGTTATGCACACCTTCCCCATATTTTTTTACGCTCCGCTCCAGCCTTTCCAGCCCCTCTCTCAGCCGTTCCCGGGGACAGGCCGTATTCAGGCGGATAAAGCTCTTTCCGGGTTCGCCGTATTCTTCCCCCTCCGTGAGGTATAATCCGCTGTCCCTGCGGATAAACGCCGCCAGTGCTCCCCCGTCTCCGGTGATAAGGCTGCAGTCAAGCCACAGCAGATAGGTGGCATCGGAGGGCACCACCCGTATTTCCGGCAGCCTCTCCCCGATAAACTTTCTGACATACTGCTTATTCTCCCACAGGTAATGCCGCAAATCTTCCAGCCATTCCTCTCCCTGGCCAAACGCAGCCACCGCGGCGGCTACGGCAAAGGCATTCGGTTCCGCTACCTCATCCGTGTTCAGCCCCCGGTTCAGTTTGTGTCGAAGAACCGGGTTGGGCACCATCACCGCCGCAGTCTGCAGCCCGGCGAGATTAAACGCCTTGGTGGGCGCAAGGCAGGTGATGCTGTTATCCCTGCACGCCCGGGAGACTGAGGCAAAAGGAATATAGCGGTATTCCGGGTCCGTCAAATCGCAGTGAATTTCATCGGAAAGCACCAATACATGGTGTTTCCCGCACAGCTCGCCGATGCGGGCAAGCGTCTCACTGTCCCATATCTTTCCTATCGGATTATGGGGATTGCACAAAAGCATCAGCGTAGTCTGAGGATCGGCCAGTTTTTCCTCCAAATCCGCAAAATCAATGGAATATTCGCCGTTTTTATATACCAGAGGACTCTCCAGCACATTTCTTCCGTTATTTCGTATGGAATTAAAGAAAATATTGTATACCGGAGTCTGTATCAGCACATTTTCCCCTACGGTAGTCAGCTTCCTCACTGTGCTGGAGATAGCGGGCACCACCCCTGTACAGAAAATCAGCCACTCCTTCTCCATCTCCAGCTGATGGCGGCGTTCCCACCAGCTCCGATACGCTTCATACCAATCCTCTGTCACAACATGATAACCGAATATCCCGTGGACCGCCCGCTCCTGCAGCGCCCGGATGATCTCCGGAGCAGTCTCGAAATCCATGTCGGCCACCCACATGGGCAGTTCTCCATGAGGCACGTCCCATTTCAGGGAACCCGTCCCCCGCCGATCTGTCAGTTTATCGAAATCATATTTCATCCCAGTCCCTCCCCGCTGCCGGTATGCACACCTCATGTTTACAGCTCACGTATATCCGCGGCAGTCTTACTCTTCCCAGGAAGCCCTGTCCGATCTCTTCCTAATCTCTCCCGCCACTATTTCCGTCTGGTCCAGCTTCACTTTCCGTCCGTCCATGATCAGCTCTCCGATTCTGTCCGCCCGGATAATGCCTCCCCTGGGATTAAACACGCTGTCCACATTTCCGATGATTTCCACATCTCCCCTGGAATACTCAAAGGCCAGAGTGGTATTTAGAAGTCTGCAGTTTTTCATGATTAAATTATCGATATAGCACATACCCTGGAGACTCTCTATGGTACAATTCACCAAAGTAATGTTTTTCGAATTCCATCCCAGGTATTCCCCGGAGATAAAGGAATCATAAACCGTCACATTTTCCGCATTCCAAAAGGCATCCTTGGACAGCAGCCTGGAATTGCGGATCTCTATATTGGCGCCGCCGTCAAAGCTGTAATTTCCCACCAGCTCAAAATTCCGGATCACCATATCCCGGCTGTTCATGGCAAAGTAATCCCCCTTTGCCATCACCCTGTCCATTTCGACGTCCTGACAATGCCAGAGCGTCTCGCCCGCGTTCGGCATGTCCACATTGCGCAGCTTAATTCCCTTCGTCCGGCGAAAGGTCTTGGGCGCCTCGATAATCGTGTCCTCTATGGAAATATTCTCCGTATACCAGATTCCCGCCCTGGCCATCTCAAACATCGTCGAATCCTTCATCACCACATTCTTACTGTACCACAAAGGATATTTCCATTTGAATAAAGTATTGTCTATCTCCAGATTTCTGCTCTCCTTCAAAGGGGACTCCCCGTCTGCAAAAGTGCAGTAACTGATACGACAATCCCGGGCCTGAAACAAGGCTCTCTCCCCGCTCAAAAACTGCTGTTCAACTTCCTTCATCATTTACTCTACCTCCATTTACCGGGCGGTATCCTGTTCCGCCCGTCCGTTGTCCTGCTTTCCCGTTCCGTTTTACGCTCCGTATTTTCCTGCCGGAGCGCCCTCCAAAACGCTGTTTCCTTTCCCTTCTGCCGAATATCCCTCAGCTGTTTTCCCCGCCTGCGGAGAAAAAGGCCGCACCGATGGCCCCCGGACCAACATGGGTTCCGATGGTTCCGCCTACACTGGAAGTCTCCAGGCTGTCCACGGAAGATTTCCAGTACGACTCATGATCCGCAATATATTTCTTCAGCAGGGCATCGCTTAGTCCCGTATATCCCAGGTAAAAAGGTTTTTCAAAATCAATGCCCCCTGCCTGCTGTATCTGCTGGGCCAGCAGATTGTTCCCCTGTCTGGATCCCCTGGCCTTTCCGAGAATGGCTACTTCCCCGCCCTGTACGGCGATAACCGGCTTAATGGACAGCAGATTCCCCGCCATTGCCGCAGCCCTGGAGATACGTCCTCCTTTTTTGAGATACTCCAGCGTATCCAGAAGGGCCACCAGCCTGATACGGGATTTATCCCTCTCCAGCCTTTCCACAATCTCCTCAAATGCAATCTCCTCCTCCGCCAGCCGGAGCGCATACTCCACCAACGCATGCTGTCCGATACTGGCATTCTCGCTGTCCACCACCCGCACCACATCACCGTATTCTTCCGCAGCCACATTGGCGCTCTGCCAGGTTCCGGACAGCTTGGAGGACAGTGTAATCACAATGGCCTGATCCCCTTTCCTTCTGATTTCCTCATAAACTTCCTCAAACGCAAAGGGCGGTACCTGACTGGTGACGGGAAGCTGGTCACTCTCAACCAGTTTTTCGTAAAACATTTGATGTGTCAGCGTTATTCCGTCCTGAAACTGCTCTTCACCGAAAGTAATCGTAATTGGCAGGACGATCAGGTCCTCCCTGCTGTTGTCCACTATGTCCGAAGCGGAATCTGTTATGATCCTGATCATACAGCCTCTCCTTTCCCGTTAATATATCCGTTGCTGCCAAACCCATTTATTAAGACAAATCCCCCTGCTTCACAGCGGCAGATCCCCCAACAAGATAAAATACACAAAAAAAGTGTAAAGTATCCACGTTACAACCGACTTTACACCTCTATGTTATAGCGAAAACATAATACAACTTTTACCGCAAAAACAAACGACCCAGATCGGACTCGAACCGACGACCTCCGCCGTGACAGGGCGGCGCTCTAACCAACTGAGCCACTGGGCCGTATAAAATATCGTCACTGTCCACGGCTTCGCCGCTCACAGCAACATTTTGCGTACGAAAACATTTCATGGAACTGCCTTACAACATTCACAAAATATCTTCATTCGCGGTGGGATTGCTCCCAAATGGACCTTCGGGGACTCGAACCCGGGACCGACCGGTTATGAGCCGGTTGCTCTAACCAACTGAGCTAAAGGTCCGCACACCCTTTCGGGCTCTAACACTGACTGTAAAAGTCAGATGAAGCTGAACGCAAAGTTTCCATCCACAGTACAAAATGTGTTCTCAACTGCTGCATCATTCCCTCCAACGTCCTTATTATATACAAATGGTTCGTGGTTGTCAAGGATTTTTGTAATTTTTCCTGTAAAACAGAGCGAATATCTGTTCCTATTTATTCGGCATCATCGCGAGGTATTTTTGACGTTTTATGTCAATCCTTACACCCCCACTGCCTTTCGGCAATTCCTTGATCTTCCGAAACAAAGAGCAGTTCTATCCGAAACCGTCCGTCTTCCTGCCGGACCCTGCAGCTTCCGCCCATCTTCTCCATCATGCTGCCCACGCTCTGTATGCCGATACATGTGCTCTCCGCCTGCTCGCCGCCCTGTCTCACAGCATTCTCAAAGGAGAATCCCGCCAGCTTCCTGTCCTGAAATGCCCTTACCTCCACAGGCTCCCCGTCATCGGCATATTTTACGATATTTGACGCCACATTGTCCATGATGCGGGTCAGGTAGTCCGTACAGACCCTTGTCCTGCACCGGGGCCAGTCCAGCCGGGCTTCCACCCGGAACCCCCTCTGTTCCAGATAGCTGCACAGCTCCGAAATCAGATCATAGAACAAGACCTTGAAGGAATCCGGCTCTTCCAGGACGATCTGCGTCTCTCCCGTCACCATGGAATATTCAAAGAGATGGTCTGTCAGATGCTTCATCCGGCCGGCTTTCCGCTCTATCTTCTCGATATATTCCCTCATCTGTTCCTCGCTATTGTACTTCCCTTTTTTCAGGATTTCCGTGTACAGCATGATGGATGTCACCGGAGTCCTCAGGTCATGGGACATCTCCGTGACGATCCGCTGGTTCTCCCGCATCATCGCCGTTTCCCTGTCTATCAGGCTGCGGAAAGACTCCCTCATGCAGTCCAGCCCCTCCGCCAGGCTCCCCAGCTCGTCCCGGCCCCGCACCGTAATCCTGTAGTCCAGGCTGCCGCTCTCCAGTATCCTGATTTCATTGCTCAGCAGCGAGATATACTTCATCTTCGTGCGGATGCCCAACAGGAAAATCGTCAAAAATATCAGCACGGACAGCAAAATCGCTCCCAACATGGCGTAATTGTAGAACTGATAGGCATAGTTCCCCATGATGCTCACTTTGGCCGCGCCATCTGCGAATGTGATGGGATAGAAATTCTCCCAGCCATACTCATAGGCTTCGATTTCCTCCTCCCACATCTCCTGCTCCGGATAATCCGAATCGAAGACAATTTTGTCATCCTTATAGACACAGACAGAGAGCACTTTCTGTCCCTTCACCCAGGCCAACAGGACTCCCGCATCCTTAGACTCCAGCCCGTTCCTGTCGATATAGCTCTGCAGTCTGTCCACATAGGACTGATCCCTGTTCCTGATATAGTCCGAATTGTAGCAATAACGTTCCACTGCATATGTCCCTGCGTAGTTCAAGCCCCAGAAAGCCAGGAGGGCCGCTGCGGAAGCCGCTGCCAGAAGCAGCAGCAGCTGGAAGTACATCGATTTCATCTTACCGGCTATCCACGTCAAATTTGTACCCCTTTCCCCATACTGTCCTGATGATTTTGGGATTCTGCGGATCTTTCTCAATCTTTACCCGCAGCTTCCGGATGTGCACCATCACCGTACCGTTGCAGGAGTAGAAATACGGCTCCTGCCACACGCTCTCATACAGGTTCTGGGCCGAGAATATCTTCCTGGGATGCCGCATCATCAACAGCAGCATATGGTATTCAATGTCCGACATCTCCCGCGCCGCTCCGTCTACAAAGACCTCATTGAATTCCCTGTGTATCCTGATTCCGCCCATCTCCAGATAGTTTTCCTTCTCCTCCCCGGTTCCGGAAGCCTTCCCCATGTAGACATGATACCGGCGCAGCAGAGCCTTCACCCTGCCCAGGAGCTCCGCGTATGAAAATGGCTTGGCCAGATAGTCGTCCCCTCCTGCCATCAGGCCGATCAGCTTGTCGGATTCCTGGGCTTTTGCCGTCAGGAACAACACCGGGACATTGGACACTTTCCTGATTTCCTCGCAGGTCCTTAGCCCCGACATGCCCGGCATCATCACGTCCAGTATGACCAGATCGGTCTCCTCCCTCAACAGTTCCAGCCCTTTCCTCCCGTTTTCGGCTTCCTCCACGCCATAATTTTCGCTTTCCAAAAGGATGCGCACGCCCTCTCGGATGTCCGCGTCGTCTTCAATAATCAAAACATGCTCTCTGCCCATACGC
>CAJUGL010000093.1 GCA_910586515.1 uncultured Acetatifactor sp. | reverse complement strand
ACGTCTTTCATATGATTCAAATAAAGCCATTTTTTCCTGTCCTCCTTATTTTTCTGGAAGCTTCTCAAATCGCCCGGTTGGGCTGAGAAGCAGTGCATGACGGCGTCGCGGCCATGCATTACTCTTTTCTGGGATCGATAACCTTCACGGCATCGGCAACGCGGCCGTACTGACCCTTGGCCTTCTCGTAGGCGGTGTTGGGATCGTCGCCCTTCTTGATGAAATCGGTCATCTTTCCAAGGCTGACGAACTCATAGCCGATAATCTGGTCATCCTTGTCCAGGGCGATACCGGTCACGTAGCCTTCTGCCATCTCCAGATAACGGGGACCCTTCTTCAAAGTACCGTACATGGTACCAACCTGGCTCCTGAGTCCCTTGCCCAGATCCTCAAGGCCTGCGCCGATGGGAAGACCTTCCTCGGAGAATGCGCTCTGGGTACGTCCATAAACGATCTGCAGGAACAGCTCTCTCATGGCAGTGTTGATGGCATCACACACAAGGTCGGTGTTCAGCGCTTCCATGACAGTCAGGCCGGGAAGAATCTCAGATGCCATAGCTGCGGAATGGGTCATGCCGGAACAGCCGATGGTCTCCACCAACGCTTCCTGGATGATTCCCTCCTTTACGTTCAGGGTCAGCTTGCAGGCACCCTGCTGAGGAGCACACCAGCCCACTCCATGGGTCAGACCGGAAATATCTTCCACCTTCTTCGCCTGTACCCATTTTGCTTCTTCAGGGATAGGCGCACAGCCATGATGCACACCCTGAGCGACTGTGCACATTTCTTCAACTTCCTTTGAATAAATCATGTGAAATCTCCTTTCGATTATGTAAGTTATTATTCGTCACAACAGAAAGTCCGCAGACGCGTGCTTCCCGCTGCATATCAATTGGAAAATTGACATATAATAATCTCTTTCTTCATTTTCTCATACTTACGGGAAAAAATCTAGTATTTTTTGTAAAAAAAAATCTTTCACTCCAGTTTACTCCCGCTTTCCGGTGATCTCCGTGGCCTTCTTGTAAATGCTTCCGGCAGGTATCACGCCTCTGACCATGGACGTGGGATAAATGTTGGTATTTCTGCCGATGACTGTCCCTGGATTCAGGACGCTGTTGCAGCCCACCTCCACATGGTCCCCCAGCATGGCTCCCATTTTCTTTAAGCCTGTCTCAATCAGGATGCCCTCTCCCTTTACTGTCACCAAGGTCTTGTCGCTCTTTACGTTGGAGGTGATGGAGCCTGCCCCCATATGGGACTTAAAGCCCAGGATACTGTCCCCCACATAATTGTAATGGGGCACCTGAACCTGATTAAACAGAATGACATTTTTCAGCTCTGTGGAATTTCCCACCACCGCTCCCTTTCCCACAATGGCATTGCCTCTCACAAACGCGCAGTGGCGGATTTCCGCTTTTTCATCTACGATCAGCGGTCCGTTCAGGCATGCTGTGGGAGCCACTTTTGCGCTCTTTGCAACCCAGATATGCTCTCCTCTTTCTTCAAACAGATCTTCGGGAAGGCTTTTCCCCAAACTGATGATGAAATCATGGATTTTCGGAAGCGCTTCCCAGGGATAGGTCAGTCCCTTCATCAATTCCTTCGCTATGGTCTCCTGTAAATCATATAAATCAGATACTGTAATTCCCGTACTCAATTTAGACGCAATCCTCCTCTCAAAAAGTCATTATTTCGTGTAATTTGCGGCCGCCTCCTGAAACTGTGTGAACAGCGCCCTCTGGTTGTTCAGCTGCTTCACATACTGTGTCCTGCGCCCCACAAATCCGTTCAGCTTGTCCATATATTCCCGGGATGTGATAGCGCCGTCCGCCACCATGGTGAGGCCTTTTTCCCAGCTTGCCGTCAGGGCCGGGTCCAGTAGCGCCCTGATGGAGCTTCCCACCACATCATAGATCATCTCCCCCATCAGCGTGGGCGTCAGCGTCTGTGTCTTCTTATTCAGGGCCAGGTATTCAATGTTCACCAGTTTCTTCAGGATCTCTGCCCTTGTGGCGCTTGTGCCGATGCCGCTTCCCTTGATCTGGGCACGCAGCTCATCGTCTTCGATAAACTGTCCTGCGTTCTCCATGGTGAGGATAATGCTTCCGGAAGTGTAGCGTTTCGGCGGAGAGGTCTCCCCCTCCTTGATCTCATAGGAACCCACTTCCAGTCTGGCTCCCTTTTTCAGGGAATCCAACAGTTTCATAAAGGCGTCGTCACATTTGAGTTCCGTCTCTTCCCCGTCTCCGCCGCGCTTCTCTGCCTGCGCCGGGGGGCTTTTTCCTTCCCCCTGTCCGGATTTTACTGCCGCAACCTTCAGATAGCCTTCCTCCACAAGTACCTTGAAACTGGCGAAGAACCGCTCTTCCTTCACTTTGATGCACAGCGCAAATTTCCGATACACTGCCGGAGGGTAGAAGATGCTCAGGAATCTGCGGACAATCAGCTCATACACCTTGGCGGACAGAGGCGGCAGGTTTTTCAGGTTGTTCAGCCCCTGTCCGGTGGGAATGATGGCATAGTGGTCCGTAATCTGCTTGTCGTTCACATAACGGGTCTTTGCAATGGTTTTATAGCTGCCTTTCTGCAGAATCTCCGCCGCAAAAGCTGCCCCCGGCCCGAATCCCTGAAGTCCGCCGATATTTTTGTGGATCTCCTTTGCCACCGCAGTGGACAAAACCCTGGCATCCGTCCTGGGGTAGGTGACCATCTTTTTCTCATACAGCTCCTGGGCTATCCGCAGGGTTTCGTCCGGGCTGATCTTGAACATTTTGGAACAGTCGTTCTGCAGTTCAGCCAGATTATACAGCAGGGGAGGATTCTTGTTCTCCTTTTTTTGGGAAATGCTCTCCAGGAGAATGTCCCCCACCGGTTCCTCCTTCAGATGAGCCACCATTTTCTCCGCATCCGCTTTTTCCAGAAATCCGTTGTCCTTATAGAGTTTGGGGGAGGCGAACCAGGAGGAACCCTCCACGGCCTTCCACTCTCCGGTAAAGCTCCTGTCCTGGAGACGGAAGCTGCCCAGTACTCTGTAAAAGGGAGTTTTGACGAAAGAACGTATCTCTCTCTCTCTGTTTACGATAATTCCCAGTACGCAGGTCATGACCCGGCCTACGGAAATCACTGCCTTGTCCCGTTTCAGATAATCTTTTACCGTATTACCGTATTTCAGCGTGAGAACACGGGAAAAATTGATGCCCATGAGATAGTCTTCCTTGGCTCTCAGGTAGGCCGCGTCGCTGAGATTGTCGTATTCTTTTAAATCCTTTGCCTCCCGGATGCCCCGCAGGATCTCCTCCTCCGTCTGGGAGTCAATCCACACCCGCCTGCGTTCCTTGTCTCTGATGCCGGACATCTGCTCCACCAGGCGGTATATGTACTCCCCCTCCCGCCCGGAGTCCGTACAGACATAGATGGTGGTCACGTCAGGGCGCTTCATCAGGGAGCTTACAATAGTATATTGCTTCCTGGAGCTTTCAATGACTTCGTATTTATATTCTTCCGGAAGGAAGGGAATCGTGTCAAAACTCCACCGCCGTAAACTCTCGTCATAGGCGTCCGGATAGCTCATGGTGACCAGATGACCCACGCACCAGGTGACGATCACGTCCGCAGATTCCAGATAGCCGTCCCTGGAGGTGGTGTTCACTTTTAAAGCATTTGCAAATTCGCGGGCCACACTGGGCTTCTCCGCAATAAATAATTTCTTTCCCACACTTTATGTCCTTATTTTTTCTCAATATATCCGTTGGCCTTCAGCAGTTCCGCGCACAGGACCGCCCCTCCTGCCGCGCCCCTGACCGTATTGTGAGACAGGCCCACAAACTTATAGTCATACACGGTATCTTCCCGAAGCCGTCCCACGCTGATGCCCATGCCACGCTCAAAGTCCACGTCCATGGTAACCTGGGGCCTGTTGTCCTCCTCCAGATACCGGATAAACTGCTTCGGCGCACTGGGCAGCTGCAGACGCTGAGGCTCGCCGCTGAATTCCGCAAGCTTCCGGATCAGATCCTCTTTGGAGGGCTTTTTCTCAAATCTCACAAATACCGCAGCGGTATGGCCGTTCAGCACGGGAACGCGGATGCACTGACAGGTGATCACAGGGCTTTCTGCCGGAACAATGACGCCGCCCTCCACCCTGCCCCAGATGCGCAGAGGCTCCTTCTCGCTCTTCTCCTCCTCCCCGCCGATGTAGGGAATGATATTGCCTTCCATCTCAGGCCAGTCCTGGAAAGTCTTGCCCGCCCCGGAAATAGCCTGGTAAGTGGTTGCCACCACCTCCACAGGCCGGTATTCCATCCATGCGGTAAGCACAGGCGCATAGCTCTGGATGGAGCAGTTGGGTTTCACCGCCACAAAGCCCTTCTCAGTGCCCAGACGTTTTCTCTGAAACGCAATAACGTCCATATGTTCTGGATTGATCTCCGGCACCATCATGGGCACGTCCGGAGTCCATCTGTGGGCGCTGTTGTTGGAGACCACGGGAGTCTCTGTTTTAGCATAGTCTTCCTCGATCCTGCGGATCTCCTCCTTGGACATGTCAACTGCGCTGAACACAAAGTCCACCTGGGATGCAACGTTTTCCACCTCATTGACATTCATGACCCTGATCTGCTTCACCGCCTCCGGCATGGGAGTATCCATCTTCCACCTGCCGCCCACGGCCTCTTCATAGGTTTTGCCCGCTGACCGGGGACTGGCCGCAATGGTGGTCACATCAAACCAGGGATGGTTCTCCAACAGGGCGATGAACCGCTGCCCTACCATGCCTGTGCCGCCTAAAATACCAACCTTTAATTTTTCACTCATATTCTTCCTCCTCGCTATTCTGTCTGCCCATCCGCCGTATCCCCGGCAAATCCCTCTTCCTCCAGATAGGCCCGGTGGGCAGCCATCACTGTCTTCATGGCATCCGGCCCGGGGGCGCCCAGGGTCAGGCGTTTTTCCACACAGGTTTTCAGGGAAACTGCCTCATAGAGATCTTGCCCGAAATGTTCGCTGACTGTCTGCAGTTCTTCCAGGGATAATTTTTCGATGGATGTATTCTTTTCCACGCAGTAAAGCACTAATCTGCCCACAATACCGTGCGCGTCCCGGAAAGGAACGCCCTTCCCCACCAGATAATCCGCCGCGTCTGTGGCGTTGGTGAAGCCGTTCATGGCACTGGCCGCCATGCGTTCTTTGCGGAATTTCATGGTGCGCAGCATTCCGGTAAAAAGCGCCAGGCAGTTGTCCGCCGTATCCATGGCGTCAAAGGCCAGTTCCTTGTCCTCCTGCATATCTTTATTATAGGCCAGGGGAATGCCCTTCATGGTGGTGAGCAGGGCCATCAGGGCGCCGTAGACACGCCCGGTCTTGCCCCGCACCAGTTCGGCAATATCAGGATTCTTCTTCTGGGGCATAATGCTGCTGCCCGTGGAATAGGCATCGTCAATCTCCACAAACTGATATTCATTGGAATTCCAGATAATGATCTCCTCGCAGAACCGGCTCAGATGCATCATGACCGTAGACAGGGCAGCCAGAAATTCGATCAGATAATCCCTGTCGGACACGGAGTCCATGCTGTTGAGGGTGGGACCGGCAAATGCCAGCAGAGAAGCCGTGTGCTCCCTGTCCAGAGGATAGGTGGTGCCTGCCAGAGCTCCCGCCCCAAGGGGACAGTAGTTCATCCTGCGGAAAGTGTCCGCCATTCTCTGCCTGTCACGCTTAAACATTTCAAAATACGCGCCGTAATGATGGGCCAGTGTGGTGGGCTGCGCCTTCTGAAGATGGGTGAAACCCGGCATATAGGTTTCCAGATTTTCCTCCATGGTCTTCAGAATTACGGACAGCAGCTCCTTCAGCAGCCCGTCCGTTCCCACTACCCGTTTCCTGGTGTACAAACGCATATCAAGGGCCACCTGGTCATTACGGCTTCTTCCGGTGTGCAGTTTTTTTCCGGTATCCCCGATGCGCCCGATCAGCTGCATTTCCACAAAACTGTGAATGTCTTCACAGGTATCATCAATTTCAAGGAGGCCTGCCCTTACTTCATCCCGGATTTCCCCAAGCCCCCGCAGGATGGCATCCCTCTCTTCCCCGGTGAGGATACCCTGCTTTGCCAGCATGGCCACATGGGCGGCGCTGCCCTCTATATCCTCCTCAAAAAGCCGTTTGTCAAAACCGATGGAAGCATTAAACTCATAGGCCATTTTGTCTGTCTCTCCGACGAAACGGCCGCCCCATAACTGTGCCATATTCTCCTCCGCTTTCAAGTATAGTCGTTGTCCGCCGGGGAAGCTGACGCTCTCCGCTTCCTTCCCGGACTTTAAACAAAATATTACCATAAAAATTTTCACAGCGCAAGTAAATACCGAACCCCTTTGCGTTCCCCTTCATACATTATGATAAAAAGAAAAGGTTAAAAGTCCGAAAAAGCAGGACTTTGAAGCAGGCCTATATGCAAAATATCCTGGAATTAAAGAACATCGGTTATTCCTACCACAGCCTGCACGGGGAGACCAAAGCTCTCGAGAATATCTCCTTCGGTGTCCGCGAAGGAGAGTTTATCGCCATCGTAGGTCCCAGCGGCTGCGGAAAATCCACCCTTCTTTCTATTATTGCAGGTCTTCTTTCCCCTGAGGAGGGCACCATCGCGGTAAACAATCCGGACGGCTCTCTGCATTATCCCAAAATCGGCTATATGCTTCAGCGGGATCATCTCTTTGAGTGGCGCACGGTTTACCGCAACGTGACCCTGGGCCTGGAATTGAATCATACCATGACAAAAGAACATCTGGACACGGTAGAACGTCTCCTGAAGGACTACGGACTTGACAAATTCCGGGACAAACGTCCCAGTGAACTGTCCGGCGGAATGAAACAGCGGGCTGCCCTGATCCGCACCCTGGCCCTGGAACCGCAGATGCTCCTGTTGGATGAGCCCTTCAGCGCCCTGGATTACCAGACCAGGCTCTTTGTGTCCGCAGACATCTGCCGCCTGATCCGGGCCGCCGGAAAGACCATGATCATCATTACCCATGACCTGTCCGAGGCCGTCAGCCTGGCGGACAGAATCATCGTCCTCTCCGGCCGCCCCGCCGTGGTGAAAAACGAAGTGAACGTCAGTCTGACCCTGGCGGACGATTCGCCCCTGGCGGCCAGAAATGCACCGGAATTCCAACAGTATTTCAATATGCTATGGGAGGATCTGACACATGAAAACTGATATTGAAAAAAGAAAAACGTCCCACGAAAGCACCTTCCGGAAAAAGAAAACCGCGGAACTGACCAAACAGGAAGAATTCGTTAAAAAGCACCGCAGACACCACCATGAGATCGCATCCTGGAGGACGGTAATCTTTGTCTTTTTTCTGGTACTATGGGAAATCAGCGCAGACCTGAAATGGATAGACAGCTTTTTCTTCTCCAGTCCCAGTCGTGTGGCCCGGTGCTTTGTGGAGCAGATCAGAAGCAATTCCATGCTATCCCATATCGGGGTGACACTCTTCGAGACACTGTTCAGCTTCCTGCTTGTGCTGCTGTGCAGTCTGGCCGTCTCCACGCTGCTGTGGTACTCCGCCAAACTGTCCGAAATACTGGAGCCTTATCTGGTAGTGTTAAACAGCCTGCCCAAATCCGCCCTGGCCCCCCTGTTTATCGTGTGGCTCGGCACAGGCACCAGAACCATCATCGTGGCCGGAATGTCCGTGGCTGTCTTCGGCTCCATCATCAGCTTTTATACCGGCTTTCAGCAAGTTGACCCGGAAAAAATCACACTGATTTACACACTGGGGGGCAGCAGGCGGGACGCCTTCTCCAAAGTAGTGCTTCCCGGCTCCGTACCCATCCTGCTGAGCACTGCCAAGGTAAACATCGGCCTGGCTCTGGTGGGCGTCATCATCGGGGAATTTCTGGCGGCAAGACGAGGACTGGGTTACCTGATCATCTACGGTTCCCAGGTTTTCCAGTTGGACATGGTGATCACAAGCATTATTGTACTCTGCATTATTGCTCTGGGATTCTACAAGTCCATCCAGATCATAGAGCATCAGATAAAGATACGATTCAAGATGTAATCAGGATCTAAAGGCCAAAAAAGCTTCTGCTTTCCGGCCTTACATAAAAGCCGCCTGTGCCGCTGTTAGATTTTGATGACTTTTACCCCGGGGTAAAAATGTCTACCCCTTTTACCCCACCTGCGAGGAATTTACCCCACCCCGATAAGCCATTCGACAAATCGACAAATTACGGTTTTGCCGCTAAAATCCCTTGCCTTTATGCGGGATTCGGTATAAAATCATTTCAGTGGAATTTTTCATTTTTATTGACATATTTCCCGCAAAAACGTATAATAATATCAGA
>CAJUGL010000092.1 GCA_910586515.1 uncultured Acetatifactor sp. | reverse complement strand
AAGACATCCGCAGGCTTCTGGGCATCTATCTGGGCAATGAGGGCTACCGTTACCTGGACTGTGAAAATGCAGCCCAGGCATTGGATATCCTGGAACACTATCAGGTAGATCTGATTCTGATGGATGTGATGATGCCCGGAATTGACGGTATCAGCGCCTGTCTGCAGATAAGGGAAAAAAGCAGAATACCAATTATATTTATGTCGGCAAAAGCGGAAGATATAGACATCATACAGGGGCTCACAGTGGGAGGAGACGACTATGTGACGAAGCCTTTTAAGCCCATCGAACTTCTCGCCCGGGTCAAAGCCCAGCTCCGCCGCTATAAACAGTACAATGACACGGAACGGCCGGCGCGCACAATCCGGACGGAGGATCTGACTGTGGACATGGAAAGCCGTCAGGTATGGGTAAGCGGACGGGAAGTGAGGCTGACACGCAAGGAGTACGACATTCTGGAATATATGCTGCGAAACAAGGGGCAGGTACTGACCATGGCGCAGATTTATGAAGCGGTATGGCATGAAGAATTTTTCTGTTCGGAAAATGCGGTGATGATGCATATTGCCAATCTCCGCAATAAACTGAACTGGGACAATGTTCATTCGGATTTTATCAAGACCTGTTGGGGAAGAGGGTATCAGATATGACGGTATTGCGAATGATTCCAAACTATATTTTAATCAACGGCATTGTCATCGCAGGAACGGTTTTCGTGATTTTCCTGGTTTACAGAAGACTGTCCTCCTCATACCAAAAACGCCTCACGGCATACTTCCTGAAGGCGGCCTGCGTCTCCCTTGCTATCAGCCTGGTGGTGCTGGCGGTGGTACTGTCCATGATGCAGCTTCTGCTCCATACCGGGCTGTGGGATTATTTTCATGATCTGGGCTATAAATACCTCATTGCCGCCGAATATCTCCCGTCGGTGGTGGCAGTGGCGCTTACCGTGATATGCTTTATTGTCTCCTTTTCCGTCAGAATCAACCGCAGGGTCAGGTATGTGGAGTACCTGTCCCAGGAAATCCAGAAGATCCGGGAGGAGGGCTTTGGAAGGACCATGGAGCTGCAGGGGGACGATGAGATCACCCGGCTGTGCGCCGTCATCAACGAGATGTCCGTCCAGCTTCGGGAAAAGGAGGAGAGGGAGAAAAGGCAGCAGCAGAGCAAGGATGAGCTGATCACCAATGTCTCCCATGACCTGCGCAGCCCCCTTACCTCGATTATCGGCTATGTGGAGCTGCTGAAGGAGACAGGGCCCGAAGACAGGCAGCGCTTTGCCGAATACATTGAAGTGGTGGAACGGCGCCTGACGGGGCTGAACGGGCTGATCAACGAACTGTTTGAATACACAAAGCTGAACTCCGCTGACCGGCTACCGGACATGGAGAAAAGGGATGTGTTGGAACTGCTGCGGCATATCCTGTATGAATATAAAATTCTGATGGAAGCGGAGGGCCTGACGCTTTCATGGCAACTGGGGGCGGAAAGCCACGCCGCCCATATCAATACACAGCAGATGGTACGGGTATTTCAGAATTTACTGGAAAATGCCCGCAGATACGCCGATCATTCCGCTCCGGTAACCGTGACGGCACAGGATGCGGGCCGGCTCCACATCTGTATCACGAACCGATTGACGGATGCATGCGGCATTGAGCCGGACCGGATCTTTGAACGTTTCTACTGCGGAGACCGGGCCAGAAGCACTCCGCAAAGCTCCGGACTGGGGCTTGCCATTGTAAAACGCATCGTGGAACTCCATGGGGGAGAGGTCAATGCATCGTTACAGGGACAGGAGCTGTCCATCCATCTGTTTCTCAAATAAATGGAAGAGTGAGACAGATCAGGTTCCGGTTGTGCGGCTGATAAAATATTGGTATAATGTTTACAGCCCTTAGCAGGGAAGCAGAAGTTCAGCAAGCGCCTGGTGAAAGCGCAGGAGGTGCCAAATGGCAGGGACAGTTGGGATCGGGATACAGGATTTCGGGAAAATAATTAAAAATAAATGTTTTTACGTAGATAAAACTGCGTTTATTAAGGAATGGTGGGAAAACCGGGACGATGTCACGATGATTATCCGTCCCCGCCGGTTCGGCAAGACACTGGCCATGAGCATGTTGGAACATTTCTTTTCCGTGGAGTATGCAGGCAGGGGAGACTTGTTTGAGGGCTTAAGCATATGGGAGGAAAAATCGCCCGGCGCAGATTACAAATACCGCAGCCTCCAGGGCAGTTACCCGGTGATCTTCATAAGCTTTGCAGATGTGAAGGAGACTACCTTCCAGAGTGCAAGGGATAAAATCTGCCGCATCATCAAAGCCCAGTATGATAAATTTGAACGCCTTCTGGATCAGGATCCGGCGTTGGAGAAGCTTCCTGATATTTTTCGTGAGATTTCCCCTGTAATGGGAGACGCGGCGGCTTCCTATTCTTTAAAGGCCCTGTCGCAGTTCCTGGCGGGCTATTATGGGAAAAAAGTGATCATCCTTATGGACGAATACGACACGCCCATGCAGGAGTCCTATGTATATGGTTACTGGGATGAAATGGCAGCCTTTATCCGCAGCCTGTTTAATTCCACCTTCAAGACAAATCCTTATATGGAGCGGGCTGTCCTGACAGGAATTACCCGCATCAGCAAAGAGTCAATCTTTTCCGATTTGAATAATCTGGAGGTAGTTACTACGACTTCCTGTAAGTACGAAGAAGTATTTGGATTCACGGAAAAAGAAGTGTTTGCTGCTATGGATGAATTCGGGCTTACGGAAAAAGAGGAAGTCCGGGCCTGGTATGACGGCTTTACTTTTGGGGAAACGCCGGACATTTATAATCCGTGGTCTATCATTCATTATCTGGATAAGGGACGTTTTGCAGCCTATTGGGCGAATACCAGTTCCAACAGCCTTGTGGGAAAGCTGATCCGGGAAGGAGAAGCGGAGGTAAAGACGGTGATGGAAGACCTGCTGCAGGGCAAAACCTTCCATACAAGGATTGACGAACAGATTATATTCAGTCAACTGGACAGCAATACCAATGCAGTCTGGAGCCTGCTTCTGACCAGTGGTTACCTGCGGGTGGAGCAGACTACATTGGATAGTCGTGGAAAACTGGAATATGACCTGAAGCTGACAAACAAGGAAGTCCGGATCATGTTTGAGCAGATGATAGAGAGTTGGTTCGCGGACTATACGTCTGCCTACAATGCATTTATCAAGGCGATACTGGCTGACGACAAAAAGGCGATGAATGTCTATATGAACCGGACGGCTCTGGCTACGTTCAGTTTCTTTGACACAGGAAATAAGCCGTCGGAAGCTATAGAACCGGAGCGGTTCTACCACGGTTTTGTGCTTGGGCTGATGGTAGATCTGGCAGACCGGTACCGGATTACCTCCAACCGGGAGAGCGGCCTGGGCAGGTACGATGTAATGTTGGAGCCTTTGAGAGCCGGGGATCCCGCCTTTGTGTTGGAATTCAAGGTGAGAGATCCGGAGGATGAGGCGGCATTGGCGGATACCGTGTCGGCTGCGCTGCGGCAGATTGAGGAGAAAGCATATGATATGGAACTCGCAGCCAGGGGGATTTCTCCGGAGCGGATCCGGCATTACGGATTTGCTTTTGAGGGGAAGACGGTGCTGATTGGCTGAAAACAGGGGCAGGAAAAGGAAACGGATACAGACCGCAGCAAAATAATCATGAGGGAAGCCCTCCTGTAAGCAGAGCTTCCCTATTCTATATCAGTATTTCTTCAATTTTTTCCCTGTGATGATACAGAATAAACTTCCGTTGATTCCAAGGATCAACATCATAAGTGCTGCGCCGGAACCTTTCTCTGTGCCGAAGAGCGTTTTTAGAATGGTTAAATCACCATGCACCCCCATAAAGGGTTCGCATACTTGATCAACCATAAAACCGCCCACAAATAGTCCTATGGGAATGGTAAAAAACTGAAGGGTATTGCGGCAGGCATAGACACGCCCCTGCAGCTCCACAGGAATGGCAGTTCTTAGGATCACATCCAAATTTGCGCTCATAATTGGTACAACCACCCATCCGATAAACTGTCCAATGCACCAGAGCAGCGGTTCCCGGGAAAACGCCAGCAAAAAGTTTTCGGTTCCCAATGAAAACAGCATTGTCAAATAGATAACCCTCACCCTGTTTTTCGGCTTTGGCAGAACAGAAACCGCCAGACTGCCCACAATCATGGCAGCACCGGAACAGGAGGTGACGATTCCCAAAACAGTCGAGCCGCCTTTCGGATTGGGAAGAACATAATCGGGCAATACGGCATCAAAGGGAATTTTCACAAAAAACAGTAATGCGGTAAACGCAATAAGGAAACTGCCGATATCCACCGCGATTACGCCGTTCAGCCCTGTAAACGCGTACAATGCTGTGGCAATCAAGGGATTCAGTGTAGAAATCAGGCTGTTTGACAGAGAACGGAGTCCGCTTGTTTTTTGGTAATACTTTTCCGGCATAATGAGCGTCATGGCCACTTCACCGGCAGGCTGCTGAACGGTATTCATAAGTCCGGAAACCGCATTCAAAACATATAAATGCCATACCATCAGACGATTTGTCTGGTACAATACAAATACAAGAAGCGTACAGACAGCGGCAAACATATCACAGTGTGTACCTGGTTCAGCGCAATCCCCGGTACCATACCACCTCATTATAAACAATTCTCTTCCCGGGGACAAGTATTTGAGTGTTTTTTTCGGCGAAACAGCGTAAATAACCACTGGAAACGGACAAGGGGATAGTGTGTGTGGGCGGCGTTCTTATCAGGTAAAGCATATTCTGCTTTGGACTGCATTGCACTGCCGTCTGCGTTTTGGGGTTATACCTCCCCAAGCATACGGAGCAGCAGATAGGACCCAGGGCAGCGTTCCGCCAGTTCCATTTCCGTATATTGCGCCATCAAGTTCAGCGCATTGTTTTTGAACGCATCATACCAGAACTGTCCGGTAAGGGCTTCGTTCATGGGCGGGCTGAACACAAGCGGTTCTTCGCCCCATCCAGACGCAATTTCCTCACAGGCCTGCATCATGATATGACCGTCCAGTCCGGTTTCGCCGCCTGCCTCGAACCGGGCGAAGCAGTAGTTCAGGGTATATTGGCCATAGTACATCAGTTCCCGGTAGGCAAGGGGGTGTTCCCTGATATAATCGCCCGGATTGGAGGACAGGGCAGGGCTGCTGCAAATGGTTTCGATGAGCGTCCCAATCACCTTGTTGGTATCCAGTCCGGCAGCCGCTGCCGCCTGGGCGTAGCACGCCTGCTTCTGCGGAAGGAGGAATTTCTGGCTGTCCATGCCGTCCTCGGCAATGTGTGCAGGGAACTTTTCACGGATGTCCTGGGCGTAGTAGCTCCCATCCCGGGGTTCCCAGTATTCGGTCAGGGTATAACCGCCCTGGTCCAGGTCAAAGGAAAGCGCCACAGGGACATGGCTGCCGCCCACGGTTTCCAGGCCGGTGTCCGTGACCTTATATTCCTCATAAAGCGCCCATCCGTAACAGGTGATTTTATGGGTGCTGCTTCCGGCCAAAGGCGTGCCGGAGAGTGTCTCCAGGGCGATAAAGCTGCAGCAGGCTGTATCATACTCCTGTGGATTGGAAGATTTGTTATGGGCCATGATTGCCTGATGAACAGCGGCCTGTTCGTCGGAGAGCGCAGGGGCAGATGTATCCGGCTCCACGGTGATTGGCGCAGCAGTAGAAGTGTCCGGCTCCACCAAAATACTTTCCAAACCCAACATGGCATAAATGTTGTTGATGTATTCCGGATTTTTCACCTGCTCCTCCGTGACCATGTAACTGGAAATGGGATTCTGCCACGGGATCACAAAAATATCGTTGTCCTCAATATCAAAGGTGGACAGAATCAGCGCCATTTCCTCCGCTGTGGCGCCCTGCAGGGCCATTTTTTCCTCCAGAGTTTTCTCCCGGTTGGTTCCCTGCATCAGCCCAAAACGGTAGTCATTCTCTGCCATCTGCCAGACATAGACCTCCAACCCCTTGAAGGTTCCCAGTGCAAAGTATTCCGGGTATTTATCCCGCAGCCCGTCTATTTCCAGGGAGTCTGCCTGTGAAATCACTCTCATGCTGTAAATCGTACCAAACTGGGCCGGATAGCTTTCCAGAATAGACCCATCATAGGTAATCTCCAAAATGTCTCCCACCTGTGGTTCAGGGGATGGGGGCAAATTCGCGGCGGAAACATGGAACAGATCACTGGAGGACAATTCCAGGGAACCCTCCGCCGGCGTGACCAGGAGGGCGTTTTCTTTCACTTCCGTAATCCGCGCCTGCAGGATGTGCTGTTCCCGGGGAACGCCCTGTTTGGGATTCGTTGCAAAACATACCGCCACCATCAAACAGGCAATGACACCCCCGGCAATGATCCAAAACGCCGGTTTTTTGTAGTGCAGCACGTTTTTCACCCGCTCTTTTACGCCGATTTCGCCAAAGGCCAGGGGGCAGATTGTCACCGGACGTCGCCCGGTACTGCACTCCAACAGGGCCATGGAATATTGCTTTTTTCCGGCCAAATCGATCTGCCGGATCACCTTCTCGTCGCAGGCCATCTCAATGTCCCGGCAAAGCAGCACATAGGCAATCCAACACAGGGGATTGAACCAGTGGACCGTCAAAATCAGAAAACCCAGAGGTTTCCACCAGTGGTCACGCCTTGCCAGATGCGCCTTTTCGTGGGCAATCACCGGCTCCATGGTCACCGCGTTCATGTTGGAGGGCAGATAGATTTTTGGCCGGACCAGTCCCAGGATAAACGGAGATTTCACCTGGTCACACAGAAAGATGTTTCCTTCATAGGGTACGCCTTCCGAAACGCTCCGGTGTACCTGCCAATAGCTGATAACCGCGTACAGCAGCAGGATGGCCATGCCCATGAGCCAGATGACAGACAGCACAAATGTCCATACATAGAGCGGGCTGACACTGGCTGCCGGATTGGGCGCAAACATTTCCCCCAGAAGGGGATTCACCGCATTGTTGACGGCGGGGATGCCGCTGCTGACCGCAGGGGTTTCATACTGTATGTTATGGGCCTGGAAGGTCTCGGCACTGGGAATCAGGCTCCATGCGCTCTCGAAAGAGAAGGGAACCGCCAACCGCAGAGCCGCAATCCCCCACAAAAAAACGGTAATCCACCTGGGTGCCTTTTTCAGCAGAAACCGCAGCAGGACCACAGCCAGAATCAGCCAGCCGGCGGCGATACTCATGTTCAGAATTTTCAGAAACAGATTGCTCATATCATTCACCTGCCTTGTCAATCAGTTCGCGAATCTCGGTAATTTCCTCTGCTGTCAGCTTTTTCTCCCTGGTAAATGCGGCAAGGAAGGCAGGAAGGGAACCCGCGAAGGTCTCATCCACATACTTTTTGCTGTGACGGGCATAGAACTCCTGCCGGGATATCAGAGAGGTTACCGTGCCGTTATTGTTTTGAAACAGGCCCTTGTCGCAGAGCCGATGCAGTACCGTGTGTGTTGTCGTCCGTTTCCAGGTGAGCTTTGCCGCAGCCAGTTTTGTCAGTTCGGCGGATGTCACCGGCTCCCGCTCCCAGATGATGTCTGCAAAACGGGCTTCCACAGCCCCTAATTGAATTTCTGCCATCAGTACAACCTCCTGTCTACATTATGTAGTCTCATATACAGACTACACTATGTAGACGGATCTGTCAAGAGATTTTACAAAATAGGGGCTTTTGCATTGCGGTAAGGGGGTTGAATCGCGGGATAACACCGGAACAATGAAGGGCCGAGGGAGAGTGAAGCGGAGGGGGAAGAATTGGGATTTAGGAAAATTTAATACAAAAATGAATCGGAATGTGATAAAATCAGCTATATAAAATCAGACTGGAGAACAGAAATGACAGGGAAAAACAGTTATTGTCTAATGCGGTTACTGCTTCTTTTTACCCTTTTTGTAACAATACCGTATGCATGTACGTATGTGCCGGTCTATGGTTTATTTGGCGAGTTGAAAACTGCGGCTGTTGTAAATGAGAACAGGGAAGAAAGTGCGGAAGTATCTTCAAAGCTTACGGTGCGGAAGAAACAAAAAGGTGAAAATAGATTTAATGTATGGTTTTTCATTTCAGCATACATAGCTTGTCTGCGGTTGTTGGCGCATGACATAAATTTGCCAAAAACAGATACCATTGTGGCTAAGAAAGTCAGAATGAATCATTGAAACTTTCTGCATGATAGAATGTATATGCAGAAAGGGGCGTTTATGTGTTTGAGCAGGATTATATCATGAGACTGATAAAAGAAATGATACGTGCGATATTGAAGCTGGTTTTCCGTATTGATACCGACAATCCCGTTAAAGAGTTATTGGAGGAAAAGCAAAGCCGGGACACCTTGGAAAAGTTACTGGATATGGTTGACAGTGGGAAGATTAACGAAGCTGAAAATCAGATATACGATATGACGTCTGATAACAATATGGTAAATTTGGAGGTGGCATTGCTGTTTTATTCTTATCTCAATGACAAGGATGATGATTTTTTACAGAAGAATGATTTTTGCCGGGACGAGATAAAATCAGGCATAACAGAATTGGTATCCCGATATGGATCAACTGGTATAACGGAAATTTTTCTATCAGAAATATAAGCACGGCCATGAATAACAAAATAAGGAATACAGCGTCAGGGCGTATAGTAAAATAAAGCTATGCGCTCTGTATTATTATTTATAAAGCATTTGAAATAAATAAGTTTGTTGCTCTGTATTGTAAATGCCAGGTAAATATTTTATAATCCTGTTTTTAACAGTTGTGTAGACAAAGAATCGCTGTAACCCCAGTGT
>CAJUGL010000091.1 GCA_910586515.1 uncultured Acetatifactor sp. | reverse complement strand
ATAGGGCGGTCGGATACTGCCGCCCATAGCATACCTAATTTTGAAATCGTTACAGTTTAATTGTATTATCTTCTAATTTCAAATACGAAAGTATTTTATGAAAAATTGTATCTATGCCCTCTTCGTCAACACTTTCCACTGCAATATCATGCGAAGCGAAGGATTCGTATATCTCTGTCAGACGGTTCCTTAGTTCGTCTGTGTTTTCAATATACTTTATACGGTCTTTACAAATTTCTTCTGCGATTTTCTTGAGGTTAAAGAAATCTATACTGGTATCCTTTTTTCTAAATGAACCGGAAATAGTCCGATAAACAGACCAACTCCGTTCCTGGTCTATTCTGTCGTTTATATCATGAAACGCCCTGAACAAGCAGTATAATGCTTTTCCAACCGTGCTTTTTCCTGTATTGTTTTCGCCGGCAATTACGGTGATGCCATTGATCTCAACTGAAGCTGCCTCTATTTTGCCAATGTTTTTCAACGTTAGCTTCACAGTGTGTCCTCCTTTATCGCTGCAATTGAAGTTGCGGTTCCTGGTTATTCTTCCCCCAAATGCTATCGCTGTCACAGATAATATCGCCATCTTATAACAGACCGATTCAGGTCATACATAACCTTTTTGACCCTGTTATCATTATATTGCAAGAACCCTCAGTTTACAAGCTATCACTTTATTTCCTTCAAGTTATTGTTCCCGGCTTAGCAGTCAGCTGGCCGTCATTCCTGTTCAAGATCCCCATGACACCAAGCCAACAGACGCAGATGCAGCAGCTATCCCTTTTCCTCGGCAGAGCCGCAGTCCAAACCGCTCTCCCTGCAGCCAAGACAGCCTGAACACCCGCTGCACCCTCCCGCACACTGTCCTTTCTTCAGCCTCCGCACCTGTCCCCGCACAAGGAAAAAAACAATAACTGCCAAAACCCCAATGATAATAAAATCTGCCATATATACTCTCTTTCCTTCCCGAACAGACATTCCTGCTCTGTGAATCTGCCTGCTCCGAATTCTGCAATTTTGAGATTCATTCTCATTTACAGTATAGAGCATATGGAGCTGAAAGTCAAATCCCTGAAATCGGAATTTATCCTGCCCCTTTTCCTCCGAATAAACCAAAATAATACGGAAAACCGCCGCCCTGCAAAAATACAGGACAGCGGTTCCATGGTTTACGTTATTCAGTTTTTCTATCGTCTTTACTCTTTCATAAATCCGACTTTCTCATAAAAGCACATCTCCGGCAGGGCCGCAGCCAAATCAGGAGCCGCATTTCTCCGGCGCAGGCAGTATGACCTCCTCAAAACGGCCGCAGATATGCCTGCGAAAATAATTGTCAGGATGGAAATGATCCCGCATCCGATACCAGATGTCTTCCGGTACGTCCTGATACTGCCTGATTTTACCGTCATACAGCAACCTGATTTCCAGAAGAGCACACTGCGGATCATAACCCATAGATTGAATAAGTGATGTATAAAAGCTTATGTGTTTAATTGTCCCGCCCTCCCTCAACATACCGATCTTTTGTATTCATGTTCTTTCCTCTCAATCCGAATAAAATGAATAGACAAATGCACCGCTGTCGTTTTCGCCTTCCGTGTAACCGTTTACATTACCGTAATGGATGCAGGTGATCTTGTAGGTGGCGTCTTTCACAGCATTGGCATAGGTAATAGTAATACCCATAGTGGAGCGGTCATAGGATTCTCCTCCGCTGGAGGTGGCAACTAAATCCCATATGCCGAACCAGCCCTTCTTATAGATTTTTACATCTTTCACTCCCAGAACGGAAGCCTTTCCTACAACACCTGTAGTAATATCAATATACATCGCCTCCTGGTCACCGCTGACACTGATTTTACAGTCTGCCAGCATGGTATAAGGACTGATCCCCTGAGACCAATCAAAGCTCTCTACTACAGTGGCTTTCAGCACCTCTACTGGCCCGACTTCCTCTGTACTCCCCGGCGGTTCACTGGACTCTGCAGCCTTACTGATAATTACATAGGTACTTGCCAGCAAAATACTCATGATTAGTGCCCCTATAATCAGTATCCCTGCTTTTGTAACCTTTTTCAGTGTACTCATTTTCTTTCTCCTTTGCATTATTTTTGTTAGAAGGACTTTCTCTTCTCCTTTCCCATAGTACCCGCATTAAATTATCCCTCTACCTATATATGACTTGAGAAAGCATTTTATTACAAAAAATTTTTATTTTCTACATTTTTTCCACACAGCTAAGATATTGCTCTGCCAAAACTTTCAAACTTTCCAACGTCTCCTGACCACGAAGAAAATACTGGCAATTACCCTCAAAAAAAGAGATTATATAAAAAATCTCCCCCTTATTTTCAGTTTTGACGTAAACATCCATCACTTGTTGATTTATTTCATAGCTTTGCACATAACTATAATCTATAAAACCATCTCTATTATATGATACCTTATCAAAATACCGCCATTCCCCCAAAGCAATCATCCTGTCAGTTTCCTGATCCAAATAATTACTGGCAATAAATTGCATATTTTTCAATTCACTAGCCTCATAGTACTGCCATTCATAATTCTCCGGCACTTCAAAGGCATCCGCTATCTGAAGCCATCCCTGTGCCCACTCCGGCAGTTCATCTCTGTCAAAGTACCTGTACTCCTCCTTCTCTGTAGCTCTGTCCAGCCCCTCCGGCGATGTCATCATCTGTCTTCCCGTTTCGTCCTGTTTCAGCCAGAAGAAAAAGTCCGTTCCCTGAACTGCGGCCGAACGTACGCCGCTGCCAAGGGCCAGCACTACCGCTGCAAACAGTACAGCCGCAGAGACCCTGTGGCGCAAACCAAACGCCGCCAGCCGCCTCCGCTTCCCTCTTCTTCCCGCTGAGCCGGGAGCCCCATTTCCCGCTCTCGCTGACTTCGGAGGCACCAGGGGTAGAACATCCGTTTCTCCTGTCTCCCAGCCCGGAAAAGCATGCCTGTCTCTCTTTTCTTCCTCCCGTACCGCCGAATTCTCCTCTGACAGGGCTGCTTCCGCCGTCCTTCCGCAATCCGGAGCCAACACCTCGCTGCTCTCCGGTCTGACCGCTCTCTCCGCCTCTTGATACTCCGGCTCCAATCCGGCTGCTCTCTCCGCCTCTCCGTACTCCGGCTCCGGTCCGGCCGCTCTTTCCGTCTCTCCGTTCCCCGGCACCAGCGCGGCAGTTCCCTCCAGGCTTCCGACTTCCGGTGAAAACGGTATCCCTCCGTCCGTGTCCCCGGTAAACAGGGCGAGGGGAACCGCGTTCTCCAGGGGAAGAAGCTCCTTCCCTCCGGCGGCAATCCTCAGAAAGCGCTCCCAGGCCTCGTCGCGGGAAGGAATCTCCTCCCGGCTGCAGCGCCGTATCTTTTCCAGCAGGCACTCAATCTCCTCCGCCGACGCCCTGCCGCTCTGTCCCCTCCCGGCCTGTTTCCCGTACTGATCCAATTTGTCTGTCAAAATCCTTTCCCGTGCATCCTTCTCCCTCTTTTGCATAGATTCCCCTTGTCCTTCCTAGCGTGTTATGTCCTTCCTAAGCTTTCCTTTCAGTCTGGACAGACGCACTCTCAAATTGTTTTCCGTTATCCCTGCCATCTCCGCCAATTCCCGGGCCGTGATTCCCTGCAGATAATAATCCTTCATCAAGTTCCATTCTTCCTCGCTGATTATTGCCAGGGCCGCAAGTTCTAATTCTGTAGCTTCATAGTTCGGGTCATAGACTGCCAGTTCATGATAGACTTCCTCCAACGGTTCCGCAGCCCAATATTTCATCTTCCTGTACAGCTCGTACATCTTATTCTGCGCCGTGACGGCAAGCCATGCCCTCTGTTTCGGATGACGCAGGAATTCCTCTCCCAATGTAAGCGCTGCGTAGAAAGTATCCTGCGTGATATCTTCCGCCATCTGTCTGTGCCGAATCTGATGATACACAAATCCATAGATATCGTCGAAGTTTTCTCTGTACATTTTCTCAAACTCATCATTTATGCCTGCCATTGGCTCTCTCTTTTCCATCTTTTGTTCTGCCACCCCATCCAAGTCAACTCCCAGGCCGCATTGTAGACTTCCTGAGTATAATCTACCATTATTTTCCTCTCCGGTAACGATAATTTTAGAATTCATGAAAAATTTTTTATTTTTCCATACTGTCTAAATTCCTTGCGGGAAACTTCATCCTATATTATAATGATGAAGCGCGGTCATGGATTGTATTGCGGCGGAAAAGCACCAATATTGCATGACCCTCCCAATACTATAATACACAGAAAGGATGGCTACGGCAAAGGAAAAATAACATGAGTTTCGAATTTATCAAAAAACTTCCCACTCCTGCAGAAATCCGAGAGCAGCATCCGCTGCCAAAAGAGCTGGCAGCGACAAAAACGGAGAGAGACAGACAAATCAGCGACGTCATCACCGGAAAAAGCAATAAATTTCTGGTGATCATCGGTCCTTGTTCCGCAGACAATGAAGATGCCGTCTGCGACTATGTAAGCCGTCTGGCAAAGCTGAATGAAAAAGTGAAAGACAAGCTGATTCTGATCCCCAGGATCTACACCAACAAACCGCGCACCACAGGCGAGGGGTATAAGGGAATCGTTCATCAGCCCGACCCGGAGAAAAAGGCCGACTTCCTGGCCGGTTTGATCGCCATGCGGAAAATGCATATCCGCGCCGCAGCAGAATCAGGCCTCACCGCAGCAGACGAGATGCTGTACCCGGAAAACTGGAGATACATTTCGGATATCCTGTCCTATGTTGCCATAGGCGCCCGCTCCGTGGAAGACCAGCAGCACCGGCTTACCGCCAGCGGATTCGACGTGGCCGCCGGAATGAAAAATCCCATGAGCGGCGACCTGTCCGTAATGCTGAACTCAGTATATGCGGCCCAGCATCCTCATGCCTTCATCTACAGAGGCTGGGAAGTCACCACCACCGGAAACGAACTGACGCATACAGTTCTTCGCGGAGCCGTCAACAAGCACGGAAACAATGTGCCCAACTATCATTATGAGGACTTGAATCTGCTGCTGGAAATGTACGGCAGGATGGAGCTGAAAAATCCCGCCTGCGTCATTGATGCCAACCACTCCAATTCCGGCAAGCAGTTTGACCAGCAGATCCGCATCACCAAAGAGGTCATGCACAGCCGCAGACTGAACGCCGATATCCACAGGCTGGTGAAGGGCGTCATGATCGAGAGCTACATCGAGGAAGGCTGTCAGAAAATCGGCGGCGGAGTCTACGGCAAATCCATCACGGATCCCTGCCTGGGCTGGGAAGACTCCCAAAGATTGATTTACGAAATTGCGGAGTACGAATGATACCCGGGTCAAAAATCTGCCGCAGGCTTGCCTGCACGAAAGTTTGGAGTAACAGTTCAGCGTCCTGTCTGAACTGTTACGATTTTTGACTCTGGGACATGTCAAAGCAGCCCTGCCCCGACAGCCTGACCCCTCAGAAAATCTTCAGAAAGCCCAGCAGCAGATAGGGATTCATATAGCCCTCCAACAGGCATCCCGCTGTCATCACTGCCAAAATAATCAGAAGACGTCCCGCTTTTTTCATCAAAAAGCCCTTGTCCGATGCATCGAATTCCCCCCTGATATAAATTCCCCTGAACAACGTTTCACACCAGGTAAGCAAAGCCAGCGCCGCCGGAGCATACAGCAGATACTGCGGCAATACGCACACCGCTGCCAGCAGGATTCCCTTGAGCCCGTAGCGCACCGCCAAAACCGTCAGAAAAGCTCCTGCGGACATGCCGTACCAAAAAGACACCCCGATACAGGCCGCAAGCCCCAGATAAGTGGTGGAAAGTACGGCCATGGCCAAAACCCTGAAAATTCTTCTGCGGAAAAGATAGCAAAAAAGGGCATTGCTGTCCACCGTCATATATTTCATGTGGTAAAGAGTCTCCTCGTCAAAAAAACCCGTCTCCCCCAGCAAAATGCCCTTTCCTATATTAAAAACGATTATCCCTGCGAAGAATCCCACACAGAATACAGATAAAAATGTACGTTGGCCGGATTTCAATCCTCTCCATGTAAACCGCATCTGCTTCACCGCCTTTCCAGAGTTCTGACACTCCATTGTATGCGGGCAGGCAGTTGGCTATGAAGAATTTCTGTTACTGTGAACGGAGTGAACAGCAACGAATTTCTGTCCTCCTGATATTCTGCGGACCGCGGGCAGGGACACCCCTTCGGGAAGCAGCCTGAGGTCAGGCCGCAATTCCCCAAACCTGTTCCAGCAGTTTTTCCACTGCGGCCAGCTTCACGCACAGGACGAAGATATCCGTGGCCAGAGCCAGCTCTTCCGGAGCAGGATACGTAGGCGCAATGCGGATATTGCTGTCCCTGGGGTCTTCTCCGTAGGGATAAGTGGCACCCGCTCCCGTCAGGGTCACGCCGGCCTCCTTACATTTCCCCACAATAGCCTTTGCACAGCCTTCCATAGCCTCAAAGGAAATAAAATATCCCCCGTTGGGCCTGGTCCACTCTCCTATACCCGTGCCGGAAAGTTCTCTCTCCAATACTTTCAGAACCGCCTCGAACTTGGGCCGCATCAAAGCCGCATGCTTTCTCATATGCGCCTTTATGCCGTCGAAATCCTTAAAATAGCGCACGTGACGAAGCTGGTTGATCTTGTCGTATCCGATGGTCTGAATGGTCAGCGTCTTCCTGATACAGTCCAGATTCTTTTTGGAGGAGGCGATCGCCGCCACCCCTGCGCCGGAAAAGCTGATCTTGGAAGTGGAAGCAAACTCGTATACCATGTCAGGATTGCCAGCTTTCTCACACTCGCTGAGTATTTCCAGAATTTTGTCCTGTCTCTCTTCCTCGTCATAGAGGTGGTGCACCGAATAGGCATTGTCCCAGAAAATGCGGAAATCCTTTGCCGCCGGCTTCAAATTGGCAAATCTCCTCACCGTCCTGTCGGAATAGGTATATCCCTGAGGATTGGAATACTTGGGCACGCACCAGATCCCTTTGATGCTCGCATCCTCAGCCACCAGCTTCTCCACCATATCCATATCAGGGCCCTGAGGCGTCATGGGCACCGTAATCATCTCTATCCCGAAATGCTGCGTGATGGAAAAATGCCTGTCATAGCCGGGAGCAGGACAGAGAAATTTCACCTTATCCAGCTTACACCAGGGTGTGCAGCCCATAACGCCGTGAGTCATGGCGCTGGAAACGGCATCATACATGATATTCAGGCTGGCATTCCCGTACACAATCACGTTCTCCGCGGAGACTCCCATGATATCCGCCATCATATGCTTCGCCTCTGTCAGACCGTCCAGCACGCCGTAATTACGGACGTCCACACCTTCCAGGCTCGTCATGCCGCTCCCGGAATTCAGTACGTCAAAAATATCCATCCCCATATCCAGCTGAGCCACGGAAGGCTTTCCCCGGGACATATCCAGTTTTAACCCCTTCCCTTTGGCCTCCTCGAATTCCTTCTCCAACCTTGCCTTCAGTGACAGCAATTCCTCTTTACTTAAATTCCGATAAGCTTTCATATTCTCCTCCCTGTTCTGCGCCGACTGTGCGCATCTGTTCTGACTTTCACTATACAGATTTTGATCGGATCTTCCTTGTCATTGTATCATCGTATACAATCATGCGCTTGCAATATCATACTATAAGATTCGCTTCTGCACAAGAGGTAATTTTACGAAATTAGGAAAAAATTATTTTTAAGAATTGGTGAAAATGCATAGATTCCTCCACTGCCGGCCGCTTCAGCGGCAAACTTGAGGAATCTGGGACGAACTTTCCTATACGTTCAAAAAACGCCGCGCTGACGCACGGCGTTTTACTTTTCTTCTTATGATCGACTTTACTTTTGATCGATTTTACTTTGCGTAATCAATTACACGGCTTTCGCGGATAACATTTACCTTGATTTGTCCCGGATATTCCAATTCCGCTTCAATCTGCTTGGAAATATCTCTGGCCAGCAACACCATATCGGTATCCGAAATCTGCTCCGGCACTACCATTACGCGAACTTCCCGTCCTGCCTGAATAGCAAAAGATTTGTCTACACCCTTGAAATTGTTTGTTATTTCTTCTAATTTTGTCAATCTGCTGGTATAAGTCTCCAGCGTCTCTCTTCTGGCCCCCGGCCTGGCGGCAGATATGGTATCCGCAGCCTGCACAATACAGGCGATCAGAGAAGACGGCTCCACGTCGCCGTGATGGGATTCCACGGCATTGATCACTGTGGCATTCTCCTTGTACCTTCTGCAGAGTTCCACACCCAGCTGAATATGAGACCCCTCCATCTCATGGTCTACGGACTTGCCGATATCATGAAGCAGGCCCGCGCGTTTCGCAATCCTGACATCCAGCCCCAGCTCTGCAGCCAGCAGACCTGACAGCTGTGCTACTTCAACGGAATGCTTCAGGGCATTCTGACCATAGCTTGTCCTGAATTTCATCTTGCCCAACAATCTGACCAGTTCTGGATGAATGCCGTGAACGCCAACCTCCAGCGTGGCGGCCTCGCCTTCCTCCTTGATCATGACCTCAACTTCCTTCTGGGCTTTCTCCACCATCTCCTCAATCCTTGCGGGGTGGATGCGCCCGTCCACAATGAGCTTCTCCAGCGCGATCCTGGCTACCTCACGGCGGATGGGATCAAAACCTGACAGAATAACGGCCTCGGGCGTATCGTCGATAATTAAATCAACGCCTGTCATTGTCTCAAGGGTACGGATATTGCGGCCCTCCCTGCCGATGATTCTTCCCTTCATCTCATCGTTGGGGAGCTGAACCACAGAAATCGTCGTCTCCGAGACATGGTCCGCCGCACATCTCTGGATGGCGGATACCACATAATCCCTGGCTTTCTTGTCAGCTTCTTCTTTGGCCCGACTCTCCAGTTCCTTGATAATCACGGCCGTTTCATGCTTCACTTCGTCTTCAACAATTTTCAATAAGTAGTCTTTTGCCTGTTCAGAGGT
>CAJUGL010000090.1 GCA_910586515.1 uncultured Acetatifactor sp. | reverse complement strand
TTTGAGGGAAATATTTTATGAGATATTTTTACTTCAATCCTCCCGTTTCGGTGAGGCGATGCGGTGGATACGCCTGCCGGCGACAACGCGGTACTCTGCACCTATATCTGTTTGGATCCGGATTATAAAGCCTTCTCCCTGCAAGCGATACCGACATGAAAATTGCACTGTATTCGGAAATTATCCCGCTGCGCACTTCATCATCCGGAATAGGAACAAATCTGTCTTCCAACTTCCAGGGATGTGTACTCCGGTTGAGATAGAAAAAATCCCCGGCAAAAATTTCCCGCAGCTCGCTGAATATGGATACATCCGGGTCAGCCTGAAGGTTCAGGTCATCCCTGACGGCAGTTTTCAGCACTTCATATTCTTTCCGCAGCTTCTCTGTAGGGCGGAAAAAGCTCTGGGTATTTCCGAGAATCTGCAGGATGCGTTTACCGCCGCGTATGGAGAGGGCGCAAGCTGCCGACGGTTTGTAAGCTTGGAGGCTGCCCAGGGATATCTGGATATGCTGGAGCTGAAAGTTTTCCGTCAGGGCGAACCGTTTCTGCAATTTTTACGCGGATGCGCTGTCAGAGATGATAGATACCCGGACAAAGGTGAAGGATCTGATTATCCTGGAAGAAGGGGAAATCGGCTATTATCAGGTGAAGACAGACAAGGCAGGGGTGACATATCTGGCTATGCAGAAAAGGGAATGTATCGACTTGTACATGGAGAGTGCAGCGGAAGCGGGAATGCCTGCTGCATGGTATCTGATGAATGAATTGGCGGAAAGGTTTTTGGATGATAATGAAAGCGCTTACCGGGTCATTCAGATATACGATAAAGGGCTTAAAGAGGAACTGCTGTATTATATGGGCGCCATGGAATATCAGGCTAAGCGGTATCGCAGGAATTTAGGCTATCAGGATTGAATGCGCACCATCCCTGGCCGGTGGGACGACTGAAAACGATACCATAAACGGTCATCAGAGGACTGCCGCACAATTTACCATGCGGCAGTCCTTTTGATGTGTTCGATATGGGGCGTGGAATACCCGTAATAATTACGAATTGGCAGACGGAAGCCTGCTATACTATTTTCTGTAAGGAACGCACCTTGACAGGAACTTCACAATGACCGTCCGAAGGGATATTTCTCCGGAGAAATACGCTCAATGCCCCAATCGGTGCATGCGTATCAAGGGGAAGGCAACGCCGCAGAAAAGGGACTGGGGCAGGAACAGCATCGGGAAGAACGGCGCCACGAAGAACAGTACGGGAGAACCTTGATATGCCTTATTATGTGTTTTCAGGATAAGGCGCGTACCTTGAAAATAGATGCTGCAATGAGGAAAGGAAGAGGGACGATAAACAGATGAAATGTAAAATCACAGATCCCAAGTACCATTTTATCACTCTGTTCGATGACGAGACTGGAGTCTATGTCCGCAGCGGCATTATCGAAAACGGCCGCGATACCGGCGCAGACCCGTTTATGGCATCGTTTCCTCATCTCATTGATGTGGGGGTGATGGGGCATTGTATCCATGGGAAAACAGGGCTGTGCCGGAAAGCGGGAATCGGCTGCTACCAGAACGGCGCAGTAACGGAAAAGCCGAATATGACAATAGACGATTTTCGATGGATTGCGGAGCAGTGCCGGGGCAGGACAAATCAGCTTGCCCTGGGCGGGCGGGGTGACCCGGACCAGCACGAACACTTTGAAGAGCTTCTTCAAATCTGCCGGGAAAACGGCCTGGTTCCCAACTTCACCACCTCCGGCTATGGACTGACGCCGGAATTGGCGGTTGTCTGCAGGAAATACTGCGGGGCGGTGGCTGTGAGCTGGTACCGCAGCACATATACACACAACGCTGTCCGGATGCTCCTGGATGCGGGAGTGAAGACGAACATTCATTATGTTCTGGGACAAAACAGCATTGACGAAGCCATAGAGCGCCTGGAGAGGGACGATTTTCCCAAGGGCGTCAATGCAGTTATCTTTCTCCTCCATAAACCTGCCGGACAGGGGACCCGGGAAAATGTACTTGCGCCGGAGGACCCAAGGGTGAAGCGGTTTTTTGCACAGGTAGACAGAGACCATTCTTTCAGGGTAGGTATGGACAGCTGCAATGTGCCGGGAGCCATCCGCTTTTGCAGAAACATCCTGCCCCAGTCTCTGGATACCTGCGAGGGCGGGAGATTTAGCTGCTATATCGGCGCCGACATGGTGATGTCAACCTGCAGCTTTGACCGGAAGGGGCGGTATGGGGTAGCGCTTAGGCCATGTACCATCGAAGACGCATGGAACAGCGAAGCCTTTGAACATTTCCGGAACCGTATGCGCAGCGCATGTCCGGACTGTAAAAAACGGGAGCTTTGCCTGGGCGGCTGCCCGCTGATGCCGGAAATTGTTTTCTGCAGCAGTGAACATAGAAAAATGGATCGATGAAAGGAAAAGATGGCTATGAAAATCAGAACAGATTTTGTGACCAATTCCAGCAGCAGTAATTATGTCACAATAAGCATTAAAAGCCCTAAATTAACAGAAATCATGTGTGCGGCAAGGGTATGTACAGAAGATGGAGACCCCGGTATATGGGACTGCTGGGACAGATTAGAGATTGACGAATCAGAACAAATTGTAAAACTTGTGTGGGAAATATCGTCTATCATCTCTGACGGCGGCGAGTGGTATATGGAGGATTTGGAGCAGACGGACGAGGAGGATTTGGTGTATATCGGCTACCCGCCGGTTAGTTTAAGCGATATACCCGAAAACTTCGTCAGGCTGCTGAAAGAAGGCGGAGAACACCACCTGTATCAACAGGGCTATGACCTGACAAAGATTTGCAGCGCATTGGAGAAAAGCGGCGATGACATTCTTGCGGATACGGAAAGCGCTGACTGGAGTTATAAAACGGAAGGCCATGGGGAAGCCGCCCTGTTTAAATGGTTTTGGACTCTGTCAAAAATGATAGCCAGAAAGGAAAATCTGGATTACCTTCCCTCATTTGCGTATCTTTCGAGTTCTTTTCACTATGATAGGGAAAACGGGGAGTCCTTTAAAGGAGGATACTCATATGACGGAAATGAGGGGGATATGACATATCCTTTTGAGGACGATTTTACTGAGGAGGATATGGGATATCCTATTGAGGACGATTTTACTGAGGAGGATATGAGATATTCTATTCAGGACGATTTTGCTGAGGGGGATATGAGATATCCTGATGTGGACAATTTTACGGAGGATGAAGAGTAATACAAAGGCATCATGTTGTTGTTCACAGCAACATGATGCATACATACATTCGTGCCTTGTACAAGGACACATGGCAAAACGAAAAACCGTTCAGGCGAGGACGCCCAGGAAAGGAAAGCATAATGAAAAACACGAGGAATACCAGAAAGCAGAATACAGGGATCATCACTGCCCTCCTGGCGGCAGCACTGCTCTCCGCATCACTCACCGGCTGCGGCGAAACCGGCCAGTCGGTGGCGGCCAGTGACAGCAGCCGAAACAGTAACATCATATCCGAATTTGACCGTGACCTGTACCCCGATCTGTATCCGCCGTACCCGTCCGTTAATGTCAATTCCATGGGTACCGGCACACCGGAGACAGAAAAGCCCGTGACCGGAACGAGACAACCTGCAACTGAAACAGAAAAGCCCGTGACCGGAACGAAACAACCTGCAACTGAAGCTGAAAAGCCCGTGACCGGAACGAAACAACCTGCAACTGAAACAGAAAAGCCCGAAAACATAGCCGAGACAGAGCCGGAACGCGACATGGCATCTCTGGAAGCTATAAAAGAGATAAGCACCCTCGTTGGGACCTGGTCCCCGGAATACCTGAAATACAGAAAATACCAGATTGAGATCGACGGGAACGAAAACCCCTACGGCCTGTCCTGGCAGTACAAACCCGCAGAAAGAAACAGGGATTACAGCCGCCTGAACAGGCTGTACGACGAATACGTGGACGCCTGCGACTGGTCCCTGGTCTTTGACGTAGAATTTTACAAGGCTGCGTTCCCCATGTTGGCGCTGCAGTACAACAATAACGACGAACTTCTGACGGAGCACTTCCAGACCGTCGGTGTCCGCGAAGGACGCCAGGGCTGTGAGTCCTTCAACCTGGCAGTCTATATGGAAAACTGTGACGGGAAGATCAGGACCGCGTTCGGTGACGATTACGAGTGCTATTATTTTTACTATATGCTGAACCAGGACACGGAAAAGAGTGTTGACACAGCGAACACCGGAAAAACCTATCCGGTATGGCTTACGATCGAACTGTCCCAATACCAGGAAGAAGAGCTCAAAGCGGTAAACAAATTCCGTGAGGAAGTCGGCGCGGCACCGCTCACCGCTGACCCGGAACTGATGGCATTTGCGTCCTGGCGCGCATGGTACGATGTAATAAACGAGATGTATGCCCATGACTGGATGAATGAAGAAACCGATACCCTGGATGGTTATCTGGATGAGATGGGACTCGGCTATTACGGGGAGAACACTGTAAAATCTTATGATGCCGTGCATACGCAATATCTTTCCATTGGTCAAACGGCCAATAAATATCGAAATTCCGAACCCCATTATGAAGCTATGGTAAGGGGTAACAACCTGTATTTCGGATGCTCCGACATCTATTACTCCGGCGAGCACACCATGGCGGCACAGTTTGACCTCTTTGCCCGCGAAGCGTCCACTTCGCCTTATCTGGCGGATAAGTAAAAACTGCCATGCATTTACGAAATGCGAAAAACTGCACGATAAAAAACAGGAGGCGGCGTCATCATCGGGCAGATCATCAGGGGCTTCGTCATGGCCATTCTGTACGGACCAGCCGTGTAACCTAACGGCAATGTCCCCTGGCAGGCATCACCCGTCGGGGGATAAGGAAGAGTGAGTGGTTGGAGCAATTTTTCCCTGCGTTCGGCATGGAATAAGAAGATATCTGTAATAATTACGAACGCACTGATGAGAGCCTGCTATACTATTCTCATAAGGAACACGGGAGAACGGATCACCGTCCGAATCCTGGAAGCTTGTCAAAAGAAAGGAGACAACGATCAGTATGAGATCATATGGAACATGCCCCAAATGTAATACAGGCCTGCTGCGGCCCTCCGGTGCAGGCGGATGCAACTGCACATGTGAGCTGTGCGGCTACCAGACCCGCCCGGAATATCTGAAAAGAGAATCCGGATCGTCCTGTGGCAGCAGCAGATCATCGTACAGCAGCACAAACTACACATCAGGAAATTACGGCCAGTCCAAACCGACGCGGCATTACAGCACAGGCGGGAAAAAGAGCAGCGGTTGTGGAACGTGGATTGTTGTGATCATCATTCTGTGGTTCCTGGCGCAGTATTTCTAAGCAGACACACTGCGGTATGTCGTTCGCAGTAAGGCAGGCAACTTAAAATCAAAAGTTAAAAATAGTTTCAGGAGGTATCCGTCATGAAAAAGAATATGTATGTTTATCCCGTATCTGTACTGTTGGCAGTGGGCCTGTTGGCAGGCGCCGCAATGCCCGTTCAGGCTGCCGGCGGCAGGACTGTTTCCGCCGCCAATCCAAAGGCCAGCCCCGAGCCTGAAGTCCTGATTGTTTCTCCGGACATGGATGCCATCGCCGGACTTGGCGAGATCCAGGCGGGCGTCGAGGAGTCATACTACACCCACGTTGACTCCTTCGTGGTGGATGTGGAGAACGGACACAACCCTTATGATGTAGAGTGGGACTACGGCGAGCTGTATGATGCCTACATAGAAGAGGCCGACTGGTCTTTGGTGTTCGATGCGGATTTTTATATGGAATCCTTCCCGGCTCTCGCGTTACTGTACCAATATGACGAGGAGCTTCTGCTGGAGCATTTCCAGACCGTGGGCATCCACGAAGGCCGCCAGGGAAACGAGACCTTTAACGTGGCTGCCTATCAGGAGAACTGCAAAAAGGAGCTGCGCCATGCCTTCGGCGATCATTATGAGTGCTATTATTTCTACTGGATGCTGAACCAGGATTCCCAGAAAGGCGTCAGGACATCGGGCAAAAACGATCCGCTGCAGCTCTGTGTAAAAATGACCTCCTTGCAGGCAAACGAATTTGAGAAAGTCAACGAGTACCGCGCCGAGGTAGGCATTGATCCCCTGGAATTCGACTCTGAACTGGCAGCCATCGCCTGCTACAGGGGCTGGGTTGATATCAGCGAAGGCTATGGCGCTCATGACTGGCTGATAGATGAGGAAAACGAGGAGAGAGTCAATGCCATGATGGAGATGCTCCATATGACCCGGTTAGGCGAGAATACGGTGGATTGCGGCGTGAATGGCAGCAACCAGCATATACACACCACCTTCTATATCAACTACCGCTATTCAACAGACCATTATGAAGCCATGATAAATCCGGATTACAAATATTTCGGCTGCTCGCATATTTATTTCGGCAATAACCGCATTCCGGAGTCGAGAAGCAGAAGCGGAAGCACCTATAACAAACCAATGATGCGCGTGGAATTCGATCTGTTCACAGACGATCTCACCACTCCGGTGCATCCGTGATCTCTCCCGGGAATTCGCCCTATCCGGCTGACTGCCGGACGGGGCGGGTTTTAGCCGGGCAGTTCTATCTATTTTTATCCCATAAGGTTTATCAGTGTTACCCCAAACGTTTACAGGACAGCGGTGGGGTAACGGCAGACGGATTTATTCTGTTCCATATGATATTTTCCATTGAATTTCCCTTGGGTTTTATGCTATGATGTTGGGTACAGAAGAGCTTTTGGCCCTGGCATCATGGGATAGCGGCAGTCAAACAAAACCCGGGGAGGTACAAAATGGACGCATTCTCCAGGCTTGCGCCTTTTATACAGGATTTTATCTATCAGAATAAATGGGAGGAGCTTCACGGCAACCAGGTGGCGGCCTGTCAGGTGATTTTCGACAGCGACGATAATTTGCTGCTGTCCTCGGGCACGGCTTCCGGCAAGACGGAGGCCGCGTTTCTTCCCGTGCTCACGGAGCTGTACAATCACCCTGCAGCCTCCGTGGGGGTGGTATACATCTCTCCCCTGAAGGCCTTGATCAACGATCAGTTCAAGCGCCTGGAGCTGCTGCTTCTGGATTCCAATATCCCGGTGACAAAATGGCATGGGGACGCTTCCATGGACAGGAAGGAAAAGCTGATGAAGAATCCGGAGGGCATTCTGCAGATTACCCCGGAGTCTCTGGAAAGCCTGCTGACCAACCGCAGGGGGAGCTGTCTGTCCATGTTTTCGGATCTCCGTTTTGTGATTATCGACGAAGTGCATTATTTCATGCGGGATGTCCGGGGGCTGCAGCTGCTGTGCGTATTGGAGCGGCTGAAGAAGCTTACCGGGGTGAATCCCAGGCGCATCGGCCTGTCCGCCACTCTGGGAGACGTGTCTCTGGCCCAGGCATGGCTGAACACCGGGAGCGGCAGGCAGTGCGCGGCCCCCATAGTCAACGAGGGAAAGAAGCGGGTCAGGCTGCATGTGGAGCGCTTTGTGAATTATGCGGACAAACGGGACATGGTGGAGCGGGACGGCAGTCTGAATGTGGTGGATACGGATACCGGAGGCGATATGGGGGACAGGGAGCATTACGAGTACCTGTTCCGCCAGACTTTGGACAAGAAGACCATTATCTTCGCCAACAGCCGGGAGGAAATCGAGCAGATTATGGCGCATCTGCACGAAATTGCGTTAAAACATAAGGCGCCGGATGTATACCGGGTCCACCACGGCAATGTGTCCGCCCTGCTTCGGGAGAACACGGAGGAGGAGATGAAGTCGGCGGAGGAGAAAATCGTCACCGGCGCCACGGTGACCCTGGAACTGGGCATTGACATCGGCTCCCTGGACCAGGCGGTGCAGGTGGGCGCTCCCCTGAACGTGTCCAGTTTTGCCCAGAGACTGGGGCGCTGCGGCAGGCGGGGCCAGATTCCCCAATTGCTGTTTACCTTTGTGGAGAGCCTGAAAATCAATACCTCCGATGTGCTTGGTCCCATCAACTGGGAATTTATCCGGACCATTGCCATTGTGGAGCTGTATCTGCGGGAACATTGGATCGAACCCATACCTCCCAGGCATCATCCTTATAACCTGCTGTACCACCAGACCATGAGCTGCCTGAAAAGCAACGGGGAGATGTCACCGGCTGCTTTGGCCGGCGCGGTTTTAAGCCTGGGGTGTTTCCGGAAGATTTCCCAGGAAGATTATAAGAAGCTCCTGCTGCATCTGGTGGATATCGAGCAGTTGGAACGCACGGAGCATAACGGGCTGACGGTGGGCAGGGCCGGGGAGAAGATCATTAACAGCCACAAGTTCCTGACGGTTTTCGAGTCTCCGGAGTATTTACTGGTGAAGGATGAAAACCGCACCATCGGCACGGTGGACAAACCTTACCCGGTGGGCACCCGCTTTGCCCTGGCGGGCCTGTCCTGGGAGACGGTGGATATCAATGTGAAATCCAAGGTGCTCTTCGTAAAGCAGGTGCCGGGAATTTCCGCTGTGGACTGGGACATGGATTTTGAGATTGACCTGCATACCCGCCTGGTGCGCAAGGTTCGGAGCGTGATGCAGAAGGATGATCCTTACCTGTATTTAAGCGAGCGCTGCCGGGAGCGGCTGACGGAAATCCGCTACATTGCCAGAAACAGCGGCATCCTGGAGAATCTGGTGACCGCCCTTTCCGACAGGAAATATGCCTTGTTTCCCTGGGTGGGCACCAGGCAGCTTGTAACCCTTCATTTCCTCCTGCTGCAGCGGGGCATCAGCAACAAGATGCCCTGGAGTACAAGCCTGTATCTGGAGGTGATTTTCAGCGGCACCGGGGAGGAACTGGAGTCCATTGTCAGGGATATTCTGGATTCTGCGCCTGATTTGTACAGCCTGCCCCTGCCGGACAAGGTGCAGGTGCCGGGAAAGTACAATGAGTTTGTGCCCTTCAGCCTTCTGCGGAAGCAGTTTATTGAGGATTATCTGGACTTCCGGGGGCTGCAGCGGGATATGGGGCAGGGATGGGAATCCCATGTTTAGGCGCTGCAATGCCGGAGGCTTAACGGCGGAATTGGGCATATCCCCGCAAGCGTCTGGTTCCGGTTGGTCCGGGTCAGGAGTAAATGGTAATGAGTGAAAAAATATATGAATTTGAGTCTCTGATTTACAGCGCCGGGGACACAGGCGGCGCTTATGTGATATTTCCCTATGATATCCGGAAGGAATTCGGCCGGGGCCGGGTGAAAGTCCACGCCGCCTTTGACGGGG
>CAJUGL010000089.1 GCA_910586515.1 uncultured Acetatifactor sp. | reverse complement strand
TCGTTCTCATACTGGATGGAAGAGGTCTGGATGGACATCTTCGCGCAGTATTTCTTCCAGCCTGCCGGCAGTCTGGTGGACCAGAGTACGGTCAGGTTCGGCTCGGGAGAAGGTCCAAGGTTGGTCAGGGTGTTCAGATAACGGAAGCTCATCCTGGTAACCATGGGTCTGCCGTCCACGCCTACGCCGCCCAGAGACTCGGTTACCCATACGGGATCGCCTGCGAAAATCTGGTTGTACTCGGGTGTACGTGCAAACTTGATGCAGCGCAGCTTCATGATGAAGTGGTCAACAAACTCCTGAATCTGCTCCTCGGTGAAAGTACCGTTCTTCAGGTCTCTCTCAGCGTAGATATCAAGGAAAGTAGAAGTACGGCCAAGACTCATGGCAGCGCCGTTCTGCTCCTTTACTGCGCACAGATAACCGAAGTAGGTTGCCTGAATGGCCTCCTGCACGTTGGAAGCGGGCTTGGAGATATCGCAGCCATAGGAAGCGGCCATCTCCTTCATCATCTTCAGGGCAACGATCTGCTCGGAGATCTCTTCGCGCAGACGGATGATGTCATCGGTCATTACCTTGCCGGTGGAATCCTTCTGGGTCTGCTTGTCCTCGATGAGTCTGTCGATGCCGTACAGAGCTACACGTCTGTAGTCGCCGATGATACGTCCGCGGCCGTAAGCATCGGGAAGACCTGTGATGATATGGGAAGAACGGCAGGCTCTCATCTCCTGATTGTAAGCGTCAAAGCAGCCTGCATTGTGTGTCTTTCTGTGGGTTGAGAAGAACTCGGAAATCTCCGGGTCAACTTCATAGCCATTGTCGGAGCATGCCTTCTCTGCCATACGGATACCGCCATAGGGCTGCAGGGATCTCTTGAAAGGCTTGTCGGTCTGGAAGCCTACGATGGTCTCCTTGCTCTTGTCAAGGTAACCGGGGCCATGGGAGGTGATGGTGGAAACAACCTTGGTATCCATATCCAGGACGCCGCCTGCTTCCCTTTCCTTCTTCTGCAGGTCAAGAACCTGTGCCCACAAATCCTTTGTGTTCTGGGTAGGGCCTGCCAGGAATGACTCATCGCCGTCATAGGGATGATAGTTTCTCTGGATGAAGTCGCGGACGTTGACTTCTTTGTCCCATTTACCTGCTACAAAATCTGTCCATTCTGGTCTCATTTTGAAATACCTCCTGTAAAATTTGAATTAGTGTTGATAGAAAATATTACTTCTAATTCCATACTCTAATTATATGAAAAACGTTCGGCAGAGTCAAGGACAGAATGGGGCGGAATGTGTACTTTTTTCGGTACATTAGGCTTAAAATGCTTTGATTTTATAAGAATTTAATAATGCCTGGCAAAAGCCGGCAAAATGCTGCTGCCGCGAAGGGAGCGAGCAGTAACGCGAAATGCATAATTATTTGTTGTCACAAAGATGAATAGCTTGTCAGATTTTAAGGAATGCTTTATACTGAAAGAGCGGAGTGAAAAACGCAAAATAACCAGAGAGGAGAAAATTATGGCCGGAATAACGAAAGAAATGACGATAGGGGAGATCCTGAACGCAAATCCGGATGTGGCGCCGGTGCTGATGGAGGCGGGCATGCATTGTCTGGGATGTCCGTCTGCGCAGGGGGAATCCCTGGAAGAGGCCGCGATGGTGCACGGAATTGACATTGATGTTCTGATGAAAGCCATAGAGGCGCTGTAAAGCCGTAAAACCCCCATGTCGTTTAGGACGCGGGGGTTTTCGCTGTCCGGGCGGAATCTCCGGAAGGCGATTCTCAGATCGTCTGGGGAGAATTGCCGCTCAGGGCATGTATCGCGTTGCCGCGGATTAATGCCTCCAGGTGTTCGGATAAAAACGCGGTGCTTCCCGGAACGGACCGCTGGGGAATACCGTACTCGGAGACGATATTGCAGAACCGGTCAAAGGATTCTGGGCTTTCCGGTCCCTGAGTCATCACCAGGAGATACCCCCGGGCATGTCTGCCGGCCCGCTCGTCTTTGTACAAAGTGCTGAGGCCCTGATAACTGCCGGCAATTACGGAGGAAACCTCCATAACCTGCTGCAGGGAATTCATCCGGAATATTCTGGTGTGTTCGCTGCTGTCCGCATCTTTGGTACCCTCTGCCTGACCTGCGTTTTCTCCTTCCGGCTGCTTGGTCTGCATCCGGCGGAACAGATCGAGTATCTCGTTGGAAGTGTCTTCGGCATATTGGAAATCCTCTTCGCCGCCGTCCCCCTCGGTTACGGACGGCGCAAACCTGGAAAAACGGGTATCCAGCTCTTCGGGATCTTCTACCTTGGTTATGATGAGGACGATGCATTCGGCATTCAGCGGGATGGCCTCAATCATGAGGGGAATATCCTCCGCCTCAAAACCGAATTCGCAGTTTGCCTGTCTCATCATATCGCGGAACAGGGTCTTGGCCTTTTCCGTCCCATAAGCCAGTTCGCTGATTTTCAGCTCGCGGCTTGCCAAATCTTCTCTGGTCAGGGTGCAGCGAATCTGGTTCTCATTTACTTTTTCGATTTTCATACGACAACCTTTCCTTTCTGCATGGCTGAACTGTAATATTAATGCTTTGTTATGCCATAATATACTTTCAGCTCCTTTTAGTCAATAGCAGATTTTGAGTTTAATATTTTTTAATATTTTTTATGTTTCGCTTGTCAAAATGACAGAGATGTGTTACAATAAAAAACGTAATTTGTAAATGCCTTCGGTACTCTGTACAGGGAAGGAGGCAGCAGTCTTGACTTCAAGTTGATTTAGCTGATTTATTGGAACATATCGTTCCGTTTCATCCTTTATATTCTAAGTGTGTATATCACATTATATGACAGTTTGGGAAAACTGGCATTAGTCTAAGGATGTCTTACAAGCAATGTGCCGGATAATCGGATCTGCTTGATCATAAGTATGTCAACTAATTTTCACAATTATAATTCACTTTAATCGTAATATGCAATGGAAATTTTTTCCTTTGCGGTACTGCTGAAGGCATTTGCTTTACTTTACTTAAAGGCTTTCAAAATGATTCATCACAAGATCAAAATCCTTTTGGAGGGAGGCCTGGAGAAGGAGGAATTCATTTGTATGATGAGCAGATAGAACAGGAAGATATGGAGGCCGTCAGAGAACGCATGCTATTACGGCTGGAACAGATGAGACGGAACGGAGTGGAATTTTTTATAGACGGACAGGCGGTGCTTCCAGTTGAAGCGGTTGCCAGAGCCGTGAGAGAGAACAGCCCTTATATGGCGGATTATGTTTTAGATGCGTCGGGAGCTATCGAGCAGGTTCGGTTTGACAGAGTTACGCGCTGGTAGCCGACGCTGCTGTGAATACCGCCGCCGGCTGGAAAATGGGATTGCCTCTCGTGCTGGAGGCGGCGGTATTTGCAGAGAATCCAAAATTTAATAATGACGGAATGGCCTAAATGTGATATGATGTAGCTGCCCGCATCAGGCGGCGGGAGCTACATTCTGAAGAAAGGTCATGTGAGAAATGAAGAAAAAGATAGTACCGGTGATCGTAGCATTATTGTTGATTGTTGTGGTTGTCATTGTCGGTTTCGGCGGTATGATATGGGAAAAATATTCCTATGGCAGGGAGCCTGCGGATTTGGATGAATATTTCGGGGTGACCGAAGGGGAGCTGGCGATTATTCTCCAGGACGAGATGATTGAAGAAAAGGCCGCTTTGAGAGACGGTATGGTTTATTTCGACCTGGATACCATACACAAATATCTCAACGAGGGGTTTTACGCGGACATGGGTGAGCAGAGGCTTATCTATGCTACGGCGACGGATATCATAAATACACAGTTTGGCACGGGGGAATATTCCGACCGGGAGGGCGGACATGCTTTGGAGTATGTAAGCTGTTATGCGGAGGGAGAAAAACTTTACGTAGCGGCGGAGTTTGTGAAAAAGTTCACGAATTATTCCTGCGACTTGTACGACAGACATGTGCAGCTTTATACCCAGTGGGGAGAGCGGCAGACAATGGAAGCGGCTAAAGACACGCAGGTCCGGGTGTTGGGAGGGATTAAAAGTCCCATCCTCAGAGAGTTGAAAAAGGGAGAGACCGTTGAACTGCTGGAAGAGATGGAGACATGGAGTAAAATAAAGACCTCCGATTCGATTATCGGCTATGTGGAAAACAAGAGAATGACTAATCCGGCAAAGGAGGCGGAGATTCCGGTTACGGACTATGTGGCTGAAGAGTATACTTCAAAGTCTTTGGAGGGGAAAGTCAGCCTTGGCTTTCATGCAATTGGCGGAGAGGGCGGCAATGCCACATTGGGAGAGATGGCGGCAGAGGGAAAGGGCATCAATGTCATTGCGCCCACCTGGTTCAGCCTCACCGACAATGAGGGGAACTTCCGCTCTTTTGCCAGTCCTCAGTATGTGGCGGAGGCTCACGGTTATGGACTGCAGGTGTGGGGCGTCTGGGACAATTTCAATTATAAAAACGAGACAGGAGCGGAGGTCAGCAGTTATGAGGTGCTTTCTTCCACAACAAAAAGACAGCAGTTGGTGAGAAATATTGTGGACACTTCCGCCGGTTTGGGGCTGGAGGGCGTAAATATTGATTTTGAGGGACTGACAGAGGAATGCGGGCCGCATTATGTGCAGTTCTTGCGGGAACTGTCCGTGCTGTGCAGGAGCAGCGGACTGATCCTTTCCGTGGATAACTATGTTCCTTTTCACTTTAACAATTATTACAGGCTGGATATTCAGGGAGTGGTGGCCGACTATGTGATTATCATGGGATATGACGAGCACTGGCACGGCAGCGGCGACCCGGGAAGCGTGGCCAGTATCGAATATGTGTCAAACGGGCTTGACAGGACGATTGAACAGGTGCCGTCGCATAAAGTGGTAAATGCGCTGCCCTTCTATACGATATTGTGGAAGACGGAAGGGACGGAAGTGACGGATCAGTATATCACCCTGAACAATGTGCAGGATTACCTGCAGCGGATGAATATTCAGCCTGAATGGGATGAAACGACATGCCAGAATTATGCGGAATGGGAAAGCGGCGCGGCGAAATTCCAGATTTGGGTGGAGGATATCGAATCTATCAATGTCAAATTAAATGTGATGAATGTTAAAAATCTGGGAGGCGTGGCTGTATGGAGGCTGGGATACGGCACGCCCGAGGTATGGGAGCTGGTGGCGTCTTACCTGAATCGCTGATTCTCAAGAGAGCGGACTGTCTGAGGAATCGGTTATGGTGCAGGCTGATTTTATCCCCGCATGTTTTGATGGTGTTAAAGCAGAAAAACAGGAATATACTGATAGAGAAAACTTGCACAGGAACGGTGGAAGATGAACGGATTTCAGCATAAACTCCTGTCCGCAGCCATGACGGCCGTATTGTTGGTATCTATGTTTTTTGTGGGGAGAGAGGCTGCGGTATTTGTGACCGGAAAGACAGTGGAGACGGAAGAGGAAAAGTGGTGTGTGGTCATTGACGCCGGACACGGAGGAGATGACCCGGGAAAGGTAGGGATAAACGGGGCGGAAGAAAAGGATGTCAATCTGCAGATTGCAGAGCTCCTGAGAGGCTATCTGGAGGCCAGCGACGTCCGTGTGGTGATGACCAGAGAATCGGACGAGGGATTGTATGATGAAAATGCGCCGAATAAGAAGGTCCAGGATATGAAGAGGCGGATAGAATTGATCGACGAGGCAGTTCCTTCTCTGACGGTAAGCATTCATCAGAACAGTTTCCCGGAGGAATATGTGCACGGGGCTCAGGTATTTTATTACACAGGGAGTGTCCAGGGACAACATCTGGCAGAATATATCCAGAGTCAGCTGGTGAAGAGGGCTGACCCGGAGAACAAGAGGCAGGTGAAGGCAAATGACAGCTATTACCTGTTAAAAAAGACGAGTGTGCCCATTGTCATCGTAGAGTGCGGCTTCCTCTCCAACAGCGCGGAGGCTGAGAAACTCTGCACGCCGGAATATCAGCAGCGTGTGGCCTGGGCCATACATATGGGGATTCTGCAGTATCTGAACCGACAGAAATAGCAGGCGATGCAGGGCGAATATTTACAATTGCGGTGGGCGGAGAGGCGGTTTTTGCGGACGGCCCGTCCGAAGGAGAGATTCTCTGCAAGACCGTAAAGTTTCTTTTGCTTTTTTGAAAAAATATGATATAATATTGACTCAGAAGAGCAATGTGCCGGTTTTTATTTACATGAATGTAAAGTGCGGAAATGATAATCAGCGGGTATGATTGGCGGGAATTTAGGCGATTATAGGTTTAGGGAAGTGTGTCAGAACATGGAGACAAAGATTGTAAGGATAAGGCGGGAAGCGGATGCCTTTGACGAAGAGGAAGAAGAAGGGCTTCGTCAGGCCGGTGAGACGATAAAGAGAGGGGGCCTGGTGGCCTTTCCAACAGAGACAGTCTACGGATTAGGGGGAGATGCCCTGAATCCGGAGTCGGCCAGGAAAATATATGCCGCAAAAGGCAGGCCCTCAGACAATCCGCTGATTGTGCATATATCCAGGTTTGAAGATATCTGCGGGATTGTGGAATATTTGCCGGAGACTGCGGAAATAATTGCCGATGCTTTTTGGCCCGGGCCGCTTACGATGATTCTGCCCAAGTCAGATAAAGTGCCGTCTGATGTTACGGGAGGGTTAAATACGGTAGCCGTGCGTTTTCCGTCCCATCCTGCGGCAAAAAGGCTGATAGCGTACAGCGGAGGATATGTGGCAGCGCCGAGCGCCAATGTCTCGGGAAGGCCAAGCCCCACTACGGCAGAACATGTTGTGAAGGATATGAAGGGGCGGATAGAGATGATTGTAGACGGCGGTAAGGTGGGAATCGGATTGGAGTCTACGATTATTGACCTGACCGCTGAAGTTCCCTGTATTCTGCGGCCTGGCTATGTTACCCGGGAGATGCTCGGCAGGGTACTGGGGAAAGTTGACACTGATGTCACAATTATCAGGCCGGACAGCACGGAGACGCCTAAGGCGCCCGGAATGAAATACCGGCATTATGCACCGGCAGGCGCGCTTGTCATCGTGGAGGGGGAGCCTCACCGTGTTGTGGACTATGTTAATAGGCGGATTGGGGCAGACAGAGCCTGCGGAGAAAAAACGGGCGTTCTGGTAACGGAAGAGCTGCGGGGGCAGTATGAAGCGGATGTAATTAAATGTATAGGAAGCAGAAGCGACGAGGAGGGGATTGCGCGAAATCTTTTTTCCGCGTTGAGGGAGTTTGACGAAGAGGGGGTTACCAGGATTTATTCCGAAAGCTTCTCTTCCCAGGGACTGGGACAGGCCATTATGAACCGTCTGCTGAAAGCCGCAGGCCATCAGGTGGTCCGGCTCCAGACGGAACTGTGAATATTAGGAGGAAACGGTTATGATAGCTATCGGGAGCGACCATGGCGGTTATTTGTTGAAACAGAGGGTGATTAGATATCTGGAAGAACGGGAAATTCCCTATCAGGACATGGGGTGTTACAGTGAGGAAAGCTGTGATTATCCGGTTTTCGGACAGGCTGTGGCAAGGGCTGTTGCAGAGGGACGCTGTGAGAAGGGTATTTTGACCTGCACTACGGGAATCGGCATCAGCATTACGGCCAACAAGATTCCGGGAGTTCGCTGCGCGGTTTGTTCGGACAGTCTGTCGGCCAGGCTGACCAGGCTTCACAATGACGCAAATGTATTGGCCATGGGGGGCGGTATTGTGGGAGAGAACCTGGCAGTGGAGATTGTGGCCACGTTTTTGGATACGCCGTTCTCAGGTGAGGAGCGCCACAGAAGAAGAGTGAGTATGATAGAAGAAAGAAATGTTATAGAAGAAACAGAACTAGTATGAAGAAAGAAATGATACAAGAAACAGAAATGATAAAAGAAGCAGAATTATAGAAGAAACAAATGACGAAGCACAGGCAGGAGGAGAGAGATGGCTAATGTAATCATTATGGATCATCCGCTGATACAGCATAAAATCGGCTTGATCCGCAGGAGAGAAACAGGAACGAAGGATTTCCGGCAGGCAATCAGCGAGATTGCCATGTTAATTTGCTATGAGGCTACCAGGGGGCTGAAACTGGATGATGTGGAGATAGAGACGCCCATTTGTCGGACTACGGTCAAAGAGCTGAGAGGAAAAAAACTGGCGGTGGTGCCGATTCTCCGTGCCGGCCTGGGTATGGTAGACGGTATGCTGACCCTGATTCCCACGGCAAAGGTTGGACATATCGGCCTTTACCGGGATCCGGATACGCTCAAGCCCGTGGAGTATTACTGTAAGCTTCCGGCGGACTGCGCGGAACGGGAGGTTTTTGTGGTGGATCCCATGCTGGCTACCGGAGGTTCTTCCGTGGCGGCCATCCGCATGCTGAAAGAGAAGGGGTGCCGGAATATTCGATTTATGTGCATTATTGCAGCGCCCGAGGGAGTTGAGGAAATGAAGCGGGAGCATCCGGACGTGGATATATATGTGGGAGCGCTGGATGAGCGGCTGAATGAGCATGGTTATATCGTTCCCGGCCTGGGGGATGCGGGAGATCGTATTTTCGGTACAAAATAGTATAGGCGGTGTGTGGTGAAGATTTGGAAAAAGACGGCTTATGTGATGATACTTGTCCTCCTCCTGTGTGTGTCGTATCCGTTCGGTCCGAATATCGTCTCGGCGACATCTTCCACCAAAGATAAAATCGACAAGACGCAGCGGGAGAAGGATACTCTGCAGGATGAACTGGACAAGACTCAGGATAATTTGGACGATCTGGAGGGAAAGAGGGATACGCTGAAAAAGGAGCTGGATTATCTGAACGGGCAATTGTCTTCCGTGGTGGCCAGTCTGGAGGAGCTGGAACAGCAGATTCGGCAGAAGGAGGAAGAGATCTCGGAGACTCAGTCTGCTTTGGAGGAGGCAAAGGATAAGGAGGCGACCCAGTATGAGACCATGGTCGTCATGGCGCGTTGTCAGTATGAACAGCAGGAGGATACTTATCTTACTGCGATTCTCACAGCAGGAAGCTTTTCCGAGCTGCTGAATATGGTAGATCGAATAGAGAAGGTAGTGGCATATGATCAGAGGCTTCTGCAGGAATATAAAGAGAACCGTATTCTGATTGAAGAGCACGAGGAGAGACTTCAGGCGGAAAAGACAGAACTGGAGGAACTGCGGCTGAGGGCGGAGGAAGAAAAGGACAAAGTTTCCGATATGATCAGCCAGACATCCAGTTCCATCACAAAATACGCGGATCAGATATCAGACGCAGAGCAGAAGGCTCTTGCCTATGAGGCAGAGATTAGGAAAAAAGAAGAAGATTTGGAATATCTGAAGAAAAAGCTTGCCGAGGAGATCGCCATGTCACAGGCGGCAGCAAACGGTAAGTGGCGTAATATATCAGAGGTCGGTTTTGCGGAGGGAGACAGACGGCTGCTGGCCAATCTGATCTACTGTGAGGCAGGAGGAGAGCCCTATTCGGGGCAGGTGGCCGTGGGCAGCGTAGTCATTAACAGAGTGCTTAGCTCCAAGTTTCCGGATACCGTTGTCGGCGTTATTTACCAGAGCGGACAGTTTTCACCTGTGGCCAGCGGCCGCCTGGACCTTGCCCTGGCGGCGGACAAGGCTACAGACAGCTGTTACAAGGCTGCTGACGAAGCTATGGCGGGAGTCACCAATGTGGGAAACTGCGTGTATTTCCGGACTCCCATTGAGGGATTGAGCGGAATCAGCATAGGCGGCCATATTTTCTATTAGACAGAATCATTCAATTTGATCAACAGATAATATGGCGCCGCCCAATTTTATAAACCCAGGCTGTTCAGGCGATTCTGCAGTCTGTCAAATTTGTCG
>CAJUGL010000088.1 GCA_910586515.1 uncultured Acetatifactor sp. | reverse complement strand
TTTCTTCAAAGGGATGGTATTCCCAACTGTAACAGGAACCGGAAAAGCAGCGGGAAAGAAAATAGCAGGCATCCCCGTCCCCTTCCTTTGCCGCAAGCAATAATGCGTCCGCCGCCGCTTTTGCCCTGTCATTGTCACAGCAGTAATAAAGATCCTCAATGGCCTTATCCACCACATCGTTAAAATACTTTCCCATGTTTCTATTCGCCCTTTTTCTTTCTTGTCCGATTTTCCAGTTTTTCTATCTGACCAGTGATGTCAGTCCAACCGCTCATTTCCCCGGAAAATCCCCGTTCCAGATAACCGTTCAGCCAGAATTTCACCTGGGTCACGGTTCCCTCTCTGGCAAAAAACCTGGTGTCCCCTCCCCCTCTGTTGTCAGAACACCAGATAACCATCAGGTCATTTTGGAGGCCCGGAAACATGTCAAACGCCTGTATCCCCCACTCCAGAACTACCTTCTGGTATTTTCCCTGCTGGATGCCTTCTACCGCCAGTTCCACATCCCTTGCGGAGAAAAATTTGTGTTCGTCATGCCAGCTCTCTCCAAAAATCACCAGGAGCTGATGCCAATTGGCCATTCGCCCCTTCTGATCATGCAGAAGCTGACGACAGAAGAATTCCACATCTCCCTGCAGGACATGAGATTCATGTTCAAGTTCCGTTTCCTCACTGGTTCCTTCCTTTTCCAGACCTATATCAGCTTCTGATTCTGTGTCAGTCCCTTCCGCCTCCAAGCCATTTTCAGCTTCTATTTCTTCGTCCGTCCCTTTCGCCTCCGAGCCATTTTCAGGTTCTATTTCTTCGTCCGTCTCTTCCGCCTCCGAGCCATTTTCAGATTCTATTTCCCTATCAACCCCTTCGGTTTCCAAGCCATTTTCAGATTCCATTTCTTCGTCCGTCTCCTCATCCTCGACTTCATTCACTTCTATACTGTCCCACTCTGAAAAATCGGGGCTGCCTGCCAGCAATTGTTTCAGCCATTCCACTGCCTTATCCGGCTCTGTGCTTTTCTGATATACCCCATACCCCTCCTTGGAATTCTCAAGGTATGCCGCCAAAATAATTTGAGACCGATAAAAACAGATTATGTGCGTCAACCTGCCGTCAACGCCTTCCACCGGAAGCGGCGGCAGAATCTGGAGAGTAAAACTCCTGTAATTTTGGCTTTCCGTCAGGATGTCCATCTGTTTCCGCAAAAGTTCGGGTGTAACCAGAGAGCTTCTGTTTCCGGCAGTATCCGTAAGAATAAACTGACTTACCGGCGCCTGTTCCGGCTTTTTATCCGGTCTCACCAGATCACGCACGCCGTCCCATATGCCCCACAATCCAAAGCCCGCCATGCCCAGTCCTGTCAGAAACCGGATGATTCCAATCCCTTCTTTCATCTCGGCAAGGCCTATGACAGCCAGACCAAACCCCAGAAATGCCCCGTAACCTCCCAAGATCAGCGGTATCAGGCGCAGTCGTTTTCCGCCTTTACAGTGTGTTGCTTTTCCTTCCTGTTTTACCCTTTTATCCAAACCCGCTCTTTGCATTTCCCTTCCTCTTTCTCTTTCCACTCTGTTCCGGCTGCTCCGGCGCTTCCCACTCCATCATCAAAATAACATGTCAAAACAGAAAGCAGCTCTCCTGCTGCTGATTTCTTATTTTACCATATTCAGGCAGCTTTTTCCATTGTCTGATGCATGTAGTACAGCAGTTTTGCTACGCAAATAAAATATGCCCCTATGCCAAACCGGGAAAATGGAGTATAATAGATCTGCCAAAGACAAACTGCCAGGAAACAGGCCGTTTTTCTATCCGTATATGCAGAGTGAAAATGCATACGCTAAAGCTAAAGCCATCGGATTACGCGAACAGACTATGGAGGTGCCTTATGTGGAAATGTCCCAAATGCGGAAAAGAATTTAAGAATACCAATCAAAGTCATTATTGCGGCGAAAAGCCAAAAACCATTGAAGAATATATTCTGTGTCAGGACCCAGGGAAACAGGCACATCTGTTTCTCGTCAGAAAGACACTTCAGCAGGCGCTGCCTGATGCGGAGGAGCGCATCTCCTGGAGCATGCCCACTTACTGGAAAAAACATAACATTCTCCATTTTGCCGCAGCCAAAGCGCACATCGGCTTTTATCCCGGTCCGGACGCCGTGGCAGAATTTAAAGAGGAACTGCAGAAATATAAAACGGATAAGGGAACCCTACGCATTCCCTACGGAAACATTGATACGGACTTGATTCAGAAAATTGCCCTATGGTGTTGGGAGACAGGGCATCATACCGGCAGTTTTTCAAAAAAGAAATGCAAAAAACAGGACCGAGCAATTACAGTATGAAATTGAAATAAGACTGGAGCAAATCTGCTAATATCATACAGGTTTGCTCCGGTTTTGTATAGGTACCCACTGTCTACCGTTTACAAGCATCCTCCAAAACAATCTCTTATACTATGAGATTAATAATCTTAAACCTTACCAATCCGGAAATCCGAAAAAACTACAAGGGGCAGATCATCACAGACCACTATGGGAGAAAAGTCCCGAAACACGCCATTCTCAAAGGCATGAACCTGCAGGAAGGAGCCACGGCCGGACAACCGTTTCCCTCCGCTGTGCAGTTTTATGATGCAGTTCTTACTTTATGCTTTTTTCTTACGGTTTCGTTGTACAACTGCACTCTTAAATGCTTTCATCATGGCTGGTGACAGCTCTTTACAATCCTCATCAAAATGAATCGGATTTCTTTTCGCCTCTTCAACTTCTTTCTTCAGCTGCTCTTCCGTGGGTTTTTGTCCACTCTCAATAATGAATGTCTTGGTCATAATAAAGCTCCCTTTCTGCATTTGTTGCAAGTCTGGCTGAAATGAGCCGAGTCGTTTCTCTCCGTTCTGTAAATACTACAAACAGAACTTCTCCGACTTTTCCTATCGCAATATATCTATCCTCGTCAAAACTATGCTCAAAATCAAACATTTCAATATAATATGGATCATCAAACACATATGCTGCTGTTTCAAAAGAAATTTTATGTTTTTCTTTATTAAGGATATTCTTTTCTTCATCCCACTCAAATTTCATTTTTGACCATTCCCTCTTCACGTATTCTATATTACAGTATATCATTAAATATGAAGTTCATCAAATATATTTTCGGAATATACAATCCCCTCCTGTGGAAAAATGTTACTGTTTACAGTAACGGAAAAATATCCAAAATAAATTCAAAAATAATACTGCAATCGAACAAACATTCTGTTATAATAAAATAATGAACCCTATCGGAAGCATGCCCTTCACTTCCGATAAAAGGCGTCTGCGCCGCAAATCATAAAATCGCGCAGCAACTGTATTAGGAGGAACACCCATGGACAGCCCTACTTATATTGCAATTGACCTGAAATCCTTTTATGCTTCCGTGGAATGCACGGAACGGCAGTTAAATCCTCTCACCACAAATCTTGTGGTTGCAGACAGCCAAAGGACGGAGAAAACCATCTGTCTGGCGGTGTCGCCCTCCCTGAAAAGCTACGGCATCCACGGGCGGGCCAGGCTGTTTGAAGTGGTGCAGCGGGTAAGGGAAGTGAATCTTGAACGGAAAAGCAAAGCGCCCGGCAGGCAGTTTACGGGTTCTTCCTACTCCGCCACAGAGCTTGCTGCCCATCCGGAACTGGAGCTTTCCTATATCATAGCGCCTCCCAGAATGGCCTTTTATCTGGAATACAGCACCATTGTTTACAATATTTATCTAAAATACATTGCCCCTGAAGACATCCATGTATACTCCATTGACGAAGTGTTCATGGATGTGACCCATTATCTGAAAACCTATGCCATGACGCCCAGGGAACTGGCCTCCAGGATTATCCGGGATGTTCTTGACAGCACGGGAATCACAGCCACCGCCGGCATCGGCACCAATCTGTATCTGTGCAAGGTTGCAATGGATATTGTGGCAAAGCATGTAGAGCCCGACAGCCATGGAGTCCGCATCGCCCAGTTGGACGAAATGAGTTACCGGAGGCTGCTGTGGGACCACCGGCCTCTCACCGATTTCTGGAGAGTGGGCCACGGATACCGGAAAAAACTGGAATCCGCCGGGCTTTTCACCATGGGGGATATTGCGCGCTGCTCTGTGGGTTCGGACAGGGATTACCACAATGAGGAGCTTCTGTATCAGATGTTCGGTGTCAACGCGGAGCTTCTGATTGACCACGCCTGGGGATGGGAGCCTGCTACCATTGCCCAGATCAAAGCCTATAAACCGAAGACCAACAGCGTCAGCTCCGGCCAGGTTCTGCATTGTCCCTACGATGCCGAAAAGGGAAAGCTGATTGTACGGGAAATGACAGACCTCCTTGTCCTTGATCTGGTGGAAAAGAAACTGGTAACGGACCAGATGGTTCTCACCATCGGCTATGACATCGACAACCTTACCAATCCGGAAATCCGAAAAAACTACAAGGGGCAGATCATCACAGACCACTATGGGAGAAAAGTCCCGAAACACGCCAACGGAAGCGCCAATCTGAAGCGGCAGACTTCCTCCACCCGGATTATAACGGATGCCGTCATGGAGCTGTATGACCGGATCGTTGACCCGGGGCTGCTGATCCGACGTGTGACGATTGCTGCAAACCATCTGGTGGACGAGACCCAGGCGGCAGCCAAAGAACAGTTTGAGCAATTGGACCTGTTTACGGACTATGCCGCTTTGGAAAGGGAACGAAAGGAAGAAGAGGAAAGACTTTCCAGAGAAAGAAAGCTCCAGGAAGCCATGCTGTCCATCAAAAAGAAATTCGGGAAAAACGCCATTCTCAAAGGCATGAACCTGCAGGAAGGAGCCACGGCCATAGAGCGCAATCATCAGATTGGAGGACATAAGGCATGAACACACAAAACAGTCACAAATATGACGATATCATCCATCTGCCTCACCATGTATCCAAAAACCATCCCCGGATGCCGCCAATGAACCGGGCAGCGCAGTTTATGCCCTTTGCCGCCCTTACCGGACATGAAGCGGCCATACAGGAAACCGCCCGGCTGACAGACAGCTTTGCGGAACTGGACGAGGACAGAAAGGCGCAGCTGAACCAACAGCTTCTCATGATTCGGGAACATCTGGCCCTGCGGCCGGAATGCGAGATTTCCTATTTTCAGCCGGATGAGAAAAAGACAGGCGGAACCTATGCCTCTCTCCGGGGCAGGATCAAAAACATAGACGAATCCACTGGGCAGATTGTTTTTACGGACGGAACAGCCCTCCCCATGGAATATCTGTTTTCCATCAAGGGAGAGCTGTTCGGGGATACGGAATTCAGACATGAAGACGGGACAGATGCCATTCGTGGGCAAAGTAATTATACCAGAGAGTGAATGTTCTCCTGGCGCCGGAAACCACGGCTGCACAGGAAAAATTCACTCCCACCCGATTCCTGTCCTGGTCTTCGGACAGCACTTTCTCTATGGTAACGGTAACCAGTTCCCCTGTTTTATCACGGAACCGGAATCTCATGGGCGTAATTTTTCCGTCGGTATCGGTACAGGAAATCATCTGCACCGGAATATTGACACACAGTATGCTTTCCAAGATCAACACCTCCTCTGTCATGGATGTTGCCTCTATCATAGCATACAGAACATATGTTTTGAAATAGGAGATCTCTGGAAAATACGCCCCCGCTCAATGTCCGGTGTCCACAAACACGATACTGGAATCTCCTTTTTCGGCCTGGTCCATCACCGCAGCCATCAGCTTCTGAAACGAGCCGTAGGAGGAAGTAGCCCCGGTGAGGGCATCGATCTCACCCTCCCCCTGTTTTTCCAGAAGCTGTCCCGCGTAAAAGCGGGTGTACTGGTTGGGGTAGGTGCCCGTCACCTCCAACATGGACTGCATGTAGGCGGTATCCCAGCTCTTAATAAATCCGCTGTCATTCTCCGCATTGTACTCCACGGAGACAATGCTTCCGTCCTTCACCATAATGGTGATATATTCTCTCCATCCATGGCTGTACTCGGCAGCCTGGGCAGTGTAGTAGCCGTCCTGAAGCCCTGCCTGGCCGCTGCCGCAGGCCGTCAGAAATCCCATGACAACCAGGGCCAGTACAATACCTGCTATCCTTTTCATCTGCGCCTTCCCTCCTTCACCACAAATCGCTTCACCTGGTCCTGAAGAGCCTCCGCCTCTCTGGCCAGAACCGAACTGGATTGCTCCGTACCCACGGCATTCTGCAGATTTTTCTCCGCAATGCCCGAAATCGTTCCGATCCGCTCCTCCATGATTACCAATGCGCTCTCCTGTCCCTGAACCGCCGTCACCAGTTGATCCGTAATATCGCTGATCTGGGCGGAGACGGCAGATATCTCCCGAAAAGAACTGGCTGCCGCTCCTGTGAGTTCCACGCCGTTCTCAATGATGGTTTTGGTACTGCCCACCATCTGCGCCGCGCTTTTGGCAGACTCGCTGCTCCTGGATGCCAGCTGCCGGACTTCCTCCGCCACCACGGCAAAGCCCTTCCCCGCACTTCCGGCCCGGGCTGCCTCCACGGATGCGTTGAGCGCCAGAATGCCTGTCTGGAACGCAATATCTTCAATATCTTTTGCAATCTTGGTAATCTTCCGGGTGTTGCCGCTGATATCGTCCATGGCCTGGGAGAGCGCGTCCATACGTGCGTTCGCCTCCTGGATGCACTGGGAGATTTCCTCCGTTTTCCTCCGTGTCTGACTGCTGCTCTCCGTCACACTTGCCAGACTCTCCTTCACATGGGACACCTCATCCACCAGTTCCTCCGTGGACCGGGTCTGTTCCATGGACGCCCGATGCAGCTGCCCGGACTGGCCGTTCAGCTCCTCTGCCATTTCCGCCAGACGGTCAGCGGCAGAGCGGAAGCCCAGAATGGTGTCGTTCAGGGAACGGAGAATGGTGCCGAGGCTTCCCTGAATCTGCATAAAGTCTCCCTTGTACTCCACCTGGGGCGCCACCTGCAGATTTCCCTCCGCCACCTGGGTCAATACCCGCTGAATATCCGATATGTAACGGTTGACGCTTTCCACGGTATCCCCCAATGTGCGGGTAAGCACTTCCAGTTCGTCCCCGGACCGAATCCGGACCACTTCCGTATGGAGATCCCCGTCGGACAAAGCCACCATCCGGTCCGTCATCTTCTTCACCGGACGGGAGATGGACCTGGCCAGGCGCAGCACCAACAGCACGGAAACCACCAATACCACAAAGGTTGCAGACACCGCCACCAGAATAGCGCCGTTGATATAGGAGCCGTAATCCGCCTTGGGCACCTGAATCACCAGGGACCACTGGGTTCCTCGAACGGGGGAAAAGGCTGCAAGCATGGTCTCCCCTTCCGCGGAGAACTCTGCCGCGCCGGTCTCGTCGCTGACCACCCGGACGGCAACCTCCTGATCTCCCCCGCACAGCTGTTCCATGGTCTTTCCCTCCAAAACCAGATTCTGGTCCGGATGCCCCACTACATCGCCTCCGTGATTCGCCATGTAGGCAATACCGTGTCTGCCCAGATTAATGCTGCTGATGACATCATTCAGGGTATCGTATTTATAGACGCCTACCACATACAGAACAGTCTCCCCGCCTGCCTTCACCGGCATGCCCATGGTGATGCCCAGTCCGTCCTGAAATCTTGTAGATGAATCAGTCGTCAAATTGTCCGTCTCCTGAAGCAGGGAGAAAAACGCACTGTCAACCGTCTCCGGCGCAGTGTTGATTCCCTGTACCAGATGTCCCTCCCGGTCATAGAGTCCGATGGTGTACAATTCATAAATCTCGGCCGCTTCCGTCAGCACCTGCTCCCGGCCGGCACGAAGCGCCTCTTCCGCCTCTGCCCCTGTGCCGCCGTCAGCTTCCCCCGCCATCCGGGGGTCTGCCGCCAGGTTCATCATCCGGTCCGCCAGCATATGGATATTGGCCTCCACGGTCTTGGCCGACTGACGGGCCATGGGCTGTAAACTGTCCAGCAGAATGTTGTTGGCCAATGACTGCATGGCCGCCCACATAATTCCGCAGCATACAAGCACCAGTACAAAAATGTTCAGCAGGGTATTCCTCAATATCCTGCCGTTTAAGCTCCTTTTCATCTCCCTGCCCCGGGAGTCCCCATTGTTCCCGCTCACGTTACGCTCACTCCTTTTGATTTTGCTCTGAAAACACAGGAAAAGCCCTCCAATCTGTCCCCGGAAGACCTGCTTCCTTCCGGGAAAAATTGGGAGACTCCGATTTTCAGTATACCACAGCCAAAACAAAAAAGGAAGCCTTTTTTCGGTTCGTTCTTCCTAAAGCGGTGTAACAGTTCAGACAGGCATCTGAAATCCGGCAAGCGCTCTGTTCAGATAGTCATTGAATGGTTTCATGATTCGGAAAATCTCTGCCGCCTTTGCGAGAAATGCTTCCCCATCCCCCAGTTCTTCATCTTCCACCGGATATTCCAGATACCAGCTCTTATATTTCAGGTACTGTGCCTGGGGATGTTCTTTCTCATATCCCGCAGGGACATTCTTCAGCGCCGTTCCCTGTACAGTGAAATATTGTTCAAACTCCGGCGCATGGATTATCTTTTCCCATTCCTCTCCGTTTCCGGCAAGGTAATCCCTTACCCGCTTCGTTGCGTCCTTAAACATATCCGCAAACAGACCGCCGCCCAGAAAAGACTGGCCTCCGGGCTTTATCATCAGATAGTATCCCACCGGAACAGGCAGCTTTCCCTCCGGGGAAATATGGGCGCGGAAGGCGGCATTATAGGGCGATTTGTCATGACTGAAGCGAGTGTCCCTCACCAGTTTAAACGTAAGGTCTTTAGGGCGATTATGCAGAATACTGTTGTCAAACTTTCCGATTTCCCATATCAGGGCCTGCAGCAGCCCCTCAAATTCAGCGTTGGCCTTTTTGTAATCCTCCTTGTTTGCATGATACCATTCCCGGTTATTGTTTGCACTTAATTCCGATAAGTATTCGATTATGATCTGTGTATTCATCTTCCGGCGCCTCCTTTACGAATTTCGGATTAAGGAAAACTGCGGGGAATTCAACAGTTCCTGTATCAGTTGTTTGGTGCGTCCCGTGGACCGATAGGCCTTACAGAACGAGAATTCTATGGATAAGTCATCAAGCTGCTCCATGGCATTTTTCACGGCAAGCATGGTCTCCACAGGGGCTTCCTCTGCCGTGGTATAACACAGCTGCAGCGGGTTTATTCTGTGATTTTGTATTGCATAGTTTACCCTGTCTTTACACCGACATCTGCCGCTGCCGTATTCTCCGCAATACTGTCCCAGAAAATCAGCCATTTTTCTGCGCACCCGGGAAAGGCGCTGCCGATAGGCTTCCGGGGTTATTTCCAGAATTTCCCCTGCAATACGGCTGTCAACCTGGAACATGGTACCCAATATAAAGATGCATCTGCTTTCCGTGTCAAGACACTGCAGCATCACATTGGTACAGGACATTTTCAATTCCTCAGCCAGAATATCCTTTTCCACATTCTGGGTTACATCCGGCACATCCTGTATTTTTCCGTTTTCGATGTCCTCTCCATAGCAGGCAAAGCTGAGTCCCGCGTGGGCAAACATATGTTTTTTATAGTTTTTGAGATGATTCACCGCAATGCGGAACACCCATGTGGTAAATGCGCTTTCCCCTCTAAAAGTGGACAAATGGGTAATCATTTTCAGCAGTATGTCCTGGGTGGCATCCTCCGCGTCCGCAAAAGTGCCCAGCATCCGCAGGGATAAATTGAACACCATGTCCTGCACGCCGGCCACAAGTACCTCAAGGGCTTCTCTATCCCCTGCCGTGGCTTTTTCCGCCATTGTCTGTAATTCTTCATTGGTTTTCTGATTCATCGATTTTTACCTCCTGCTTTATTAGACAACCCTTCTGCGTCTGTGTGACATACTTTTTTATCCGTTCTGTTTTTTCATCTCCATTGACAGCGTACCGGGCATCACATGGACACCGTTCCACATACTGCTCATTCCGATACTCTCAGGACTCACAGTAAGGTAATTGCCCTCAACACCAGGTACATAATTCCCAAAAGGGAGTTTGACATACCTGATCGGAAATACTATAATCATTTCAAACCCGACTCCCTTAATCATTATAAACCAAAAGATTCTGTCTGTGGGAATTTTTCAAAATTTTCAAAAACAAC
>CAJUGL010000087.1 GCA_910586515.1 uncultured Acetatifactor sp. | reverse complement strand
CCAACGGGACTTCCTTAAAAATCAGATATTGATCAGCTGTGAATGGTAACAGTTTTCATGCTGCAAATTACAAAAAAGGGTTGACAAAGAAAATCTGCGGGTGTATAACATAGAGCGTAAAGGCAACGGCGTCTTTGAGTGTAAGTGCTCGAAGACGCCGTTTTTTTCATATAGGAAAGTTCGTCCTATATGACAAAACCCTCCGGGGGATGCGCACGCAAATGCATTGTAATCAAAAAACCGGAACGGAAAAGGAGAGAATAGAATGAAAACGGTAAAAGATTATTTTGGATCCCTGGTATTCGATGACAGAGTCATGAAAGCCACTTTATCGGATCAGATCTATGCTTCCCTGAAGAAGACCATCGACCAGGGAACCGAGCTTGACATCAGCGTAGCCCATGGGGTGGCCATGGCAATGAAAGAATGGGCGCTGTCCAAAGGCGCTACCCATTTCACACACTGGTTTCAGCCGCTGACCGGTATAACGGCAGAAAAACATGACAGTTTCATCACGCCCTCCCCTGACGGCGGTGTGATCATGGATTTTTCGGGCAAAGAGTTGATCAAGGGTGAGCCGGACGCCTCTTCTTTCCCCAGCGGCGGATTGAGGGCCACCTTTGAGGCCAGAGGCTATACGGCCTGGGATCCTACCTCATATGCGTTCATCAAAGGCAGGACGCTCTGCATCCCTACGGCATTCTGCTCCTACGGCGGGCACGCACTGGATAAGAAGACGCCGCTTCTTCGCTCTATGGAGGCGCTGAATAAACAGGCTCTCCGCATCCTGCGCCTGTTTGGCAACGACAGCGTAAAGAGGGTGACCAGTTCTGTAGGGCCAGAGCAGGAATACTTTCTGATCACAAAGGAAATGTATGAAAGGCGCCCTGACCTCCGTTTTACGGGCCGCACCCTGTTCGGCGCAAAGCCGCCCAAGGGACAGGAAATGGATGACCATTACTTCGGCGTCATCAAGCCCCGCGTAGCCGCTTATATGGAAGAGCTCAACGATGAGCTCTGGAAACTGGGGATCCTGGCGAAAACCGAGCATAACGAGGTGGCTCCTGCCCAGCACGAGCTGGCGCCGATCCATACCACCACCAATATCGCCACAGACCACAATCAGCTCACAATGGAAATCATGCAGAAAGTAGCCGCAAAGCACGGCCTGGTCTGCCTGCTCCACGAAAAACCCTTTGCAGGCGTCAACGGCAGCGGCAAGCACAACAACTGGTCCATTGCCACAGACAGCGGCCAGAACCTGCTTTCGCCCGGCGCCACGCCCTATGAGAACGCGCAGTTTCTGCTGTTCCTCTGTGCCGTAATCAAAGCGGTGGACGATTATCAGGATCTGCTCCGCATCTCCGTTGCCACGGCCGGAAACGATCACCGTCTGGGTGCAAACGAAGCGCCTCCCGCCGTTGTCTCCATATTCCTGGGCGATGAACTCAACGCGGTTCTGGAGGCGATTGAGAACGATACGCCCTATGAGGGAACGGAAAAGACGCAAATGAAGCTGGGCGCGGATGTTTTGCCCAAATTCAACCGCGACACCACCGACCGCAACCGGACATCCCCTTTCGCGTTTACCGGCAACAAATTCGAGTTCCGTATGCTGGGCTCTTCCAACAGTATTGCCTGTGCCAACATTATGCTGAATACCGCGGTTGCCGAAAGCCTGAAAATCTATGCCGACCGTCTGGAAGGGGCAAAAGATTTTGAGACCGCGCTTCATGAAATGATCAGAAAAACCATCAAAGACCATAAGCGTATCATTTTCAACGGAAACGGCTATGAGGAAAACTGGATTCGGGAGGCCACGGAAAAACGAGGGCTTCTCAACTATCGCACCACTGCGGACGCCGTGCCCCATATTCTTGACAAAAAGAATGTGGATATGCTGACTTCCCACGGTGTCTTCACAGAGGCGGAAATCCGATCGAGGTATGAGATAACGTTAGAAAATTATTGTAAAACCATCATCATTGAAGCCAATACCATGGTGGATATGGCAAAAACCCAGATCGCGCCTGCCGTCAGCGCCTATGCATCAGAGCTTGCAGGGACATCTGCGGCAAAGAAGGCCCTGGATTCCGCTTTGGCATGCGGTTATGAAACGGAGCTTGTCCGGAAGCTTTCCGCTCTGACAGACAGGATCTATGACGGTGCTGTTGCCGTTGAAAATTCGCTTCTGTCGCTTGCCGCCGCCGAAGACATCGGTGAGGAGGCCGCCTTGATTCGGGATCAGGTACTGGCCGGGATGGGCGAATTAAGGGTGGTCTGCGATGAGGCCGAAACCCTGACCGCGAAAAGATATTGGCCATATCCCTCCTATGGAGATCTGCTTTTCAGCGTTCAATAGAGGCGAAGGATTCGGAAGGAGCGGAGGAAATGGCCAAATATATATTTGTCACGGGAGGCGTGGTATCGGGTCTGGGCAAGGGAATCACGGCGGCTTCTCTGGGAAGGCTGCTGAAGGCGCGGGGGCTGAAGGTGGCGGCGCAGAAGCTTGACCCTTATATCAATGTGGATCCCGGAACCATGAGCCCCTATCAGCACGGAGAAGTATATGTCACCGAGGACGGAGCCGAAACCGACCTTGACCTGGGACATTATGAGCGTTTTATCGACGAAGACTTGAACAGATACTCCAATCTCACCACCGGCAAGGTCTACTGGAATGTGCTGAACAAGGAACGGCGGGGCGAGTACCTCGGCTCCACCGTGCAGGTGATTCCGCATATCACAAACGAGATCAAGGAGTTCGTCTACCGTGTGGGAAAGAAGACCAATGCCCATGTGGTCATCACCGAAATCGGCGGCACCATAGGAGACATCGAGTCCCAGCCTTTTATAGAGGCGGCAAGGCAGATCTCTCTGGAGGTGGGCAGAGAGAACAGCCTGTTCATTCATGTGACATTGGTGCCCTTCCTGGGCGGCTCCGGTGAACACAAATCGAAACCCACACAGCATTCGGTGAAAGAGCTGCAGGGGATGGGCGTGAACCCGGACATTGTGGTGCTGCGCTGCGATGAGCCGCTGGAGGAGTCGATTTTCAGGAAGATATCCATGTTCTGCAATGTGAAGCCGGACTGTGTCATCGAGAACAGGACGTTGCCCAATCTGTATGAAGCGCCCCTGATGCTTGAAAAGGCGGGCTTCTCTTCCGTTGTGTGCCGTGAGCTGGGGATAGAAGCGCCCGCTCCGGAGCTTGCGGAATGGGAGGAGATGGTGGATCGCATCAAGGCCAGGCCCCATTATGTGGACATCGGGCTTGTGGGCAAGTATGTGGGACTGCACGATGCCTATCTCTCGGTTGCGGAAGCGCTTTCCCATGCAGGTTATTTCCACAATACCCATGTCCGCATCCATTGGATGGACTCGGAAGAAATCACGGCAGACACCGTGGAAGAAAAACTGGGGGGACTGGACGGCATTCTGGTGCCCGGGGGCTTCGGCAGCCGGGGCGTGGAAGGCATGATCCTGGCGGTGAGGTATGCCAGGGAGAGGGAAATTCCGTATCTGGGAATCTGCCTCGGCATGCAGATCGCCGTCATCGAATACGCCAGGAACGTTCTCGGCATGAGGGATGCCAACTCTGGGGAATTCGACGAATTGTGTAGGCATAAGGTGATCGATTTTATGCCGGGACAGAGCGATGCCATTGACAAAGGCGGAACCCTCCGTCTGGGCGCTTATCCCTGCAGCATCAAGGCGGGCACCACAATGGAGCGCTGCTACGGCGCCGCGGACATCAGCGAACGGCACAGGCACCGCTATGAGTTCAACAATGCGTACCGGGAAGCTTTTGAAGCGGCGGGGCTCACCGTCAGCGGAACCTCTCCTGACGGCAGGCTTGTGGAAACGGTGGAACTTAGCAAACATACGTTCTATGTAGGCGTACAGTACCACCCGGAGTTTAAAAGCCGGCCCAACAGGCCCCACCCGCTGTTCAAGGGATTTATCGGAGCGGCATTTGAGAAAGCCATGGGAGGTAGGGTATGAGTATCCGTGAAGAATGCGGCGTATTTGGTGTGATGGCTCCCGATATCCGCGATGTGGCAGGCATATGCTATTATGGTCTGTATGCGCTCCAGCACAGGGGGCAGGAAAGCTGCGGAATCGTGGTCAATGACGACGGCTTGTTCGCCTCCCATAAGGACTTGGGGCTGGTGGGCGAAGTCTTTTCGGGAGAGGCCTTGTCCCGTCTGCCGGAAGGACAGATGGCAGTGGCGCATGTGCGTTACGGCACCACCGGAGGGACGAACCGAAACAACTGCCAGCCCATTGAGGTCAACCATCAAAAAGGCAGAATGGCATTGGCCCATAACGGAAATCTATCAAATGCGGCGGAACTGCGCAGCGGGCTTGAATTGTCCGGCGCTATTTTCCATACCACAAGCGATACCGAAACCATTGCCTATATCATTACAAAGGAACGCCTGAAAACAAGCTCCATAGAGGATGCCGTAAGCGGCGCCATGGACATACTGGACGGCGCCTATTCCCTGATCGTGATGTCGCCGCAAAAGCTGATCTGCGCCAGAGACCCGTATGGATTCCGGCCTCTCTGCTACGGAAAGACAAGCGACGGAATGTATGTGGCAGCCTCTGAAAGCTGCGCCATCCAGGCGGTGGGCGGCCGGGTGATTCGGGATGTGGAGCCCGGAGAGATCCTTGTTTTCAGCAAAAGCGGCGTCGTCTCCCGAAAAGAACACTGCGGCAAGCAGCAGAAAAAGCTCTGCGTTTTCGAGTATATCTATTTTGCCCGCTCCGATTCGGTCATCGACGGCGTTTCGGTTCATGCAGCCAGAGTAAGGGCCGGAGCCGTTCTTGCCAAAACCCATCCTGTAGAAGCGGATCTTGTGATCGGGGTGCCGGATTCCGGGCTGGACGCGGCGCTGGGGTACAGCCGTTCGTCAGGTATTCCCTACGGCATGGGACTGATGAAAAACAGGTATGTGGGCAGAACCTTCATCGCGCCGGGAGACCGTCTTGATAAAGTGAGAATCAAGCTTTCCGCCATAGAAGATGCGGTGAGGGGCAAACGCCTGGTGCTGATCGACGACTCCATTGTACGGGGGACAACCAGCGGACGCATCGTGACGTTGCTGCGGGAAGCAGGCGCGAAAGAAATCCATATGAGGGTCTCTTCGCCGCCGTTCCTCCATCCCTGCTACTACGGAACGGATATTGACTCGGAAGAACATCTGATCGCCTGCCAATATACCACTGACGAAATCGCCCGCAGGATCGGTGCGGATTCCCTGGGCTATCTTCCGGTAGAACAGCTTTCCCTGCTGACCGGCAGCTGCAATTACTGTAATGCCTGCTTCAGCGGAGAGTATCCCACAGAAATACCCTCCGATACCAGAAAGGATCGGTTTGAACGGCGGTTATCGGAGAAAGAGAAATAAAGATTATATGTAAGAAGGAGAAGCCAAACAATGCTGAAGCCTAATACAAGATACGGGGACTTAAAAGAAGCCTATCTGTTTAACACCATCTACAGAAAGACAGAGGAATATCTCATCTCAAACGCCGGTAAAAAGGTGCTTAAAATGGGCGTGGGGGATGTATCCCTGCCCCTTTGTCCGGCGGTGATTCAGGCACTGCACGCTGCCGTTGAGGAGCAGGGGAACGCGGCCACTTTCCATGGATATATGCCGGAGGCCGGCGATCCTGCGCTTCGGAAAGCCATTGCGGAGCATTATCGGAACAGGGACGTTGAGAGGGAGGCGCATGAAATCTTTGTTTCCAGCGGCGCCTGCGACGATCTCGGCGATATTCTTGAACTGTTTGAGCGGGATAACAGCGTTATGGTGATAGAGCCTGCATATCCGGAGTATGTGGATACCAATCTTCTCGCGGGGAGAAAGATTACGCATTTGTCTTCAAACGAGGAAAACGGCTTCCTGCCCGAACCCTGTGAAGAAGCCCGGGCCGATATCCTCTATATCTGTTCTCCCAACAATCCCACCGGCGCCGCATTCAGCCGCAGCGGGCTGCAGGCCTGGGTGGACTTCGCAAACGAGATCGGCGCGGTTATCCTCTTTGACGCGGCATACGAAATCTTCATAGAAGACAGAGAGATCCCTCACAGCATTTATGAACTGAAGGACGCAGACAGATGCGCCATCGAAATCTGTTCCCTTTCCAAAACGGCAGGGTTTACGGGGACTCGGGTGGGCTACACGGTGGTGCCCCGCAATCTGATCCGGGGCGGCATGAACCTCAATGAAATGTGGGCGCGCAATCGTGAGACCAGGACAAACGGTGTCTCCTACATCCTGCAAAAAGGGGCTTTGGCGGTATTTACACCGGAAGGCCAGAGGCAGATCCGCGACAATCTGATGATATATAAAGAAAATGCCGCTTGTTTCATGAGGGCATTGGAGGCGGCGGGCATCTGGTATACAGGCGGCAAAAATGCGCCCTATCTCTGGATGAAATGCCCCGACGGCATGAGCGGCTGGGGGTTTTTCGACTATCTGCTGAAGGAGATCCAGGTAGTCGGTATCCCGGGGGAGGGCTTCGGCGCATGCGGGCGAGGCTATTTCCGATTCTCCGCCTTTGGAAATCCGGAAGAGACCAAAGAGGCGGCAAACCGCCTTTATCACTTATTGAAAAGGGGGTAAGGAATTGTCTGCACTTATGAAAGTTTCCTGTCTGCAAATGAAGATGGAACTTGGAAATCCGTCTGAAAATTTTCTTCATGCCAAGCAGATGATCCGCCGTGCCGTAAAAGAACATCCGGACGTGCTTGTGCTGCCCGAGACCTGGAATACGGGATTTTTCCCAAAAACGGGGCTTGCGGAACTGTCCTCCCATGACCTTGCCGAAGTGAAGGAGCATATCGGCGGTCTGGCCATGGAATACAATGTGAATATCGTAGCGGGCTCTGTCTCCAATCTGCGCGGCGGAAAGATTTTCAACACGGCAGCTGTGTTTGACCGAAAAGGCGCCTGTATTGCGGAATATGACAAAACCCATCTGTTCACGCCCATGGGCGAGGACGGATTTTATACCCGGGGCGATCATCTTTGCGTTTTTTCGTTAGACGGTATCAAATGCGGCGTGATTATCTGCTATGACCTGCGCTTCCCGGAACTCACGCGCAGGCTCAGCCTGGACGGAATTGAGATGCTGTTCGTGGTCTCCCAATGGCCGGAAGAAAGAATCGCCCATTTACGATGCCTGACGGCGGCAAGAGCCATTGAAAACCAGATCTTCGTTGTAAACTGTAATTCCTGCTCATCGGCCGACGGTACCGTGTACGGCGGAAAATCCGCAGTGATCGACCCTCTGGGCAGGACTCTGGCGCTAGCGGGAGAAACGGAAGAAATTCTGTCCGCTGAATGCGACATGAACCTGGCGGAGAAAATTCGTGACAGCATACCTGTATTCCGGGACAGGCATCCCGGGCTTTACGAAACATAAATTGTGACGCACAGCAGCCGGGATGCAATTTTCAAACACACGCCGATGCAGCCGGACACGCTTCCTGTCAATCCGTATAATACTGCGCCTGGGCATGCCACAGCTCGTAATATTTCCCCTGTTCATCCCGCAGAAGCTCCTCATGGCTCCCCCGCTGCACCAACCGTCCCTTATGGAACACCGCAATGTCATTGCAGAACCGGCAGGAGGAAAGCCTGTGGGAAATGTAAATGGCAGTCTTATCCTTTACCATGGCGTCAAATCCGGAATAAATCTCATATTCCGACAGGGGATCCAGACTGGCGGTAGGCTCGTCTAACAGCACAAAGGGCGCGTCCTTATACAGGGCCCTGGCAATGGCAATCTTCTGGGCCTCCCCGCCGGAGATCTCCACGCCGTCATCCGCAATGTCCTGATAGAGACAGGTATTCAGCCCATTGGGCAGCTCCGCAAGGCGCTCTTTCAGCCCCGCCTGCTCAAGGCACTTCACTGCCCGTTCCCTGTCCACCTCCATGGACGATGCCACATTGTCCCCCAGAGGCAGGGAAAGCAGCCGGAAATCCTGAAACACCACAGAGAACAGCCGGATGTATTCCTCCTGCCTGAACTTGCGGATATCCACCCCGTTTAACAGGATTTCCCCCTCCTGGGGATCATACAGGCGGCACATAAGCTTGATCATTGTGGTTTTGCCGGAACCGTTCATGCCCACGATGGCCATGCGCTCCCCAATGCGCAGCTTCATGGAAAGGTTTTTCAGCGCATAGGTTTCCGTTCCCGGATACCGGAAGGAAACATTGCGGAATTCAATTTCATATTGATTGTCAAACCGTTTTTCCACCGGAAGCTTCCCTTTATACATCTCATCGCTGATACTCAACATCTCCAGTGTACTGCGCTCCCGCCTTGCCGTCAGCGCCAGTTCCCGGTACTGCTGTCCCATATTCTGAAGGCCTCCCACAATCTTTGTGACGGATTCCGCAAATTTGATGACACTGCCCACAGGAAATGCTCCCATCAGGGCGTATGCGCCGGAAACCAGGTATCCCGTCAGAGACAGCAGGCTGCCTGTACTTCCCTCCAGAACCCCAACCCTCCCGCTAAGTTTTTCCAGAACGGAGGCCCAGGGCATGACTTTTTCCGCCTCCCTGACATGATCCGAAGTGTATTTTTTCATCAGATTATAGCCGTCGTAGAGGTGGATATCCTTGATAAAATGGTACTCTCCGCTCATGCAGCGCCTCACCCAGTACCAGGAGAAGCAGTAATATTTCCGAAAAACTTCCTCCGGATAGGGAGACGTTGTCCGCAGAAGCCGTTCCTGATAGGCCGCGTTGGCCTTTGCCCTTGCGGCTGTCAGGAGCCACAGAAGGATTCCAAGAACCGCAAGTCCCAGATACATCCACAGATTCCGGGAGATGATGATTATTTTCAAAATGGGATATGCCACCACAAGGGAACAGCACAGATTCAAAATTCCTGACACAATGGAGTCAAATTTCCAGAACAGGTCATAAATGCCTGCTCCCCATCCGTGGGCCTTGTCGATGCGGTCCTGCATATCTTTCACATAAGGACTGTTTACCAGGGAATAATCCATGCTCTGGAACTTGGCGGCAAGGTTTCCGTCATATACTCTTGCGATATTCATCTTTCCCGGCTCAACGAATTCGTGCCACAGAACAGAAGACAGCACGGCTGCCAGTGTGGGCAGCGCCAGAAGAAGAATTACCGCTTTCATGATTTCCTCCATGGGCCTGGCCTCATACAGCATCTCCAGAATATCCGCTGACAGCACCACCGCCAGGGCACCTCCCACTGCGTCCAGAAGCAGCCGTATACAGTCCAGCAGATAGTATGTTTTATCGATCTTATATACATGTAATAACAAATCTCTGATGTTTTTTATATTTTCCCGAAATGGAAGTTTACTGGTCAGATCCTCCGGCCCGGAATGTTTTTCTGCCATTTTATATACCCCGCTTTCCCTGTCAATGTCTTTCTTCTTATCTTCTTCATTTTATTTCCCTTAAAACCAGATCCTTTCAGCCCCCCGCTTAAACCGCCGGAATGCCTTCTGCGCTGTCCCCGGAGTCGATATCGTATTATAACAGTTCAGACAGCCCCTCTCGCGAAGTCAATAATTGCAATGTGTCCGCAGACACATTTCTGTGCAATTTTGCGAGACTTGCGGGCGCCAAAACGCATTCTTTTCGCGTTTTGTGTGCATTCTCGTAACAGTTCAGCGCCCTGTCTGAACTGTTACATAATACCTGGACTGAATCTCAAACATATGGGCATAGCTTCCCCCCAGTTCCATCAGTTCCTCATGGGTGCCTTCCTCCGCCACCCTTCCGTTTTCCAGAAACAGAATCCTGTCGGAGAACCTGGTACTGGCCAGGCGGTGGGAAATAAACAGGGATGTTCTTCCCCTGCTGATATTTACGTATTCCTGATAGATTTCGCTTTCTGCTATGGGGTCAAGTGCCGCGGTTGGCTCATCCAGAATCAGGATATTTCCGTCCTTATAAATGGCCCGCGCCAGTAAAAAACGCTGCTGCTGCCCGTCGGATAATTCCACGCCGTCCTGAAACGCCACCTTTGTCATATAGGAATCCGAACGGATGCCCCTCTCCCGGAACAGTTTCTCCAGGCCTGCTTTCCGCAGGGAATCCCATACTTTGGTCTCGTCTGTCTCTTCCGGTACTTTCATGGAGAGATTGCTTCCCATGGGATAGGGAAAAACAGTCGCCTCCTGGAAGACCACGGAAAACAGACGATACAATGCCTTTTTGGGCACTGTGGAAATATCCACGCCGTTAATCAGGATTTTCCCGCCGTCCGGCTCATACAGTCCGCAGAGCAGCTTTACCAGAGTCGTCTTGCCTGCGCCGTTCACCCCCAGAAGGGCAATCTTCTCCCCCGGACGTATTTTCAGGTTAAAATGATCCTGAATCCGTGAGACTTATTGTCCCGGCACATTGACAACTACATATTTAA
>CAJUGL010000086.1 GCA_910586515.1 uncultured Acetatifactor sp. | reverse complement strand
CCCAGCTTCTAAACACAGTCCTGTTCACATGGGGCGCATTTTTGGGCACCTATGACACAAAGACACTGGTTTCCATTGCTGTCGCCAGCTATATTATTTTTGTGGTCACAAGCATTGCGGACACGCCCTTCGTGTATGTGGCGAGGTACCTGCACCAGAAAAAGCAGTCGGTTCCCACTTACACAGAAAGCCGCTGATCTTTAATTCAAAAAACTTTAACATTTTAAGGAAAAAAGTACCCCTCTTATTCAAAAGAGGGGTATTACAAAATCCTTATGAAAATAATCAAAATATGTTAAATCTGTACACCATAAAGATTTGTGCCGTCATGCTCTCCGCCCACGCACGCCTCTTCCAGAATTACCCGGTATATTCCGTCCTCAAAACGGAAACCTGTTGTCCTGTCCCCATACCAGATATTGTCGGGAGAGGACAAACAGTTCACTACATCCTCCAGCTTATCAATGTTCTCCACTGTATGTCCTCCATAATAGCTGTTGGGCAGCATAGCATAATCCGCATCGATAGCAGGATACAGGCGCGAAAGGCAGTTAAAGCAATGATGCGAGACCTGCACCACATCCGCCTTCCACAGCCTGGCCGGAACCGTCTCAAGTACCAGTTCCTCCGTCTCTGCATTCGTATCTCCAAGCCACATGACACTCCCATTTCCGGTCGTCATTTTCAAGATAACGGAAGTACAATTGAAATCACGAAACGGAAATACCTCTGGATTCTCCTGCGTCACTGCGTCTTCATGAGCATACAGTACATCAAAGCGAATATTTGCCAATGCGATGACCTGACCATTGTGAAGCTTCAGGCACTTAACACCCGGACAGAAATCCCGCAGTGTTTCCTTCAGCACAAGGACATCCGAATCATCAGGATGCACCGTAAAAGGCGGAAAATTGTACATCACCCGCTCCAGTACAAAACTTTCCGGATATGTCCGCAGCAGCCTTATGCACGCCGCCATATGATCATCGTGAGCATGTGTGAAAATCCATGCCGCAATATGGATCTTATCTCCTTCCGCAATACCGGTAATCCTGTGCAGAAAACGGTACATACCCTCTACTGCTTCCGCAGAACATTGCAGGCAATGTCCCCCGTCAATTAAAACCAGCTTGTTATCAGCCAGCCGGATTATATAGAACATCCCGCAGTTGATCGTAGTTGGGCTATGGCCGTTTTGGGGGTCATAATAAAGCCCGTATTGATAGATCTCTGCCGAGTCCCTGATTTCGCAGGTATAGGAAAAATCATCAAGCGCTATGGAAGCCCTGTCCTCAATGACACGCACTTCTCCCGACGCGCGCGTATAATATGCATAAAGCAACACACCATCTTTTCTTAACTGGCAGCAGTCCACAGCAGCAGTATGATTCTCAAAGGACTTTACAAAACCCATTCTGCACAGCTTATCAAGGTATGCCCCATATTCCTTCTCGTCAGTGCCCGTCACCAACAACATGGGACTGTCATCTGCTGTGGCGCCACGGCTGTCATCCGCCACCATCGAACCTGTGTTGTACAGGCATACAGCCGGACAGCCACCCTCATATGTATATTCTTCTTTCCACTTCAGCATATTCTTCCTCCTTCACAGCCTGTACTATGAAACACTATTAAAATCTGTTTACCGCTATCTTAATGTTTCTGCCGCCTGTCTTTTCGGCAAATCTGCCGCAGTCCACATACCACTGCATGGCATTGGCAAGGAACTCCCCTCTCTCCATTCTGTCCATCCCCCTGGCCCATATCAGCAGGGGCGCCTGGGGAAGATATACATTGTTCTGCAGGTCGCTGTTCTGCTCTGCGGGTTCATTTATGTACGGCGCATCCATGTCTGATTCATCCATGTCTGATTCATTCATATCTGGTTCATTCTCATGGGGTTCTTCTTCTGATTCGTTCTTATACAGTTCATCCAACTCCGGTTCCTTCATGTCCTGTTCGTCTGACTTTGGTTCGTCCTCATCCACCCAATCCTCATCATCCTCCCAATCCTCATCATCTGCCCATTCCTCAAAGTCCATGTCAGCTTTTTCCTGCAACTCCGCCCTATGGGCCCTTTTTTCCTCTTCATGGACACCGGTAAATGTCAGGGCACCGCCTTTTTCCCAGTCAAAGCCTACCACAATCAGGTTCACCCAGGCGGGCAGCCCCGGATTCAGCAGCTCATCCATCCACCAGACAAACGCCTTCCACATGCCATATCCGCCAAACAGGGTGAATTTATCCGCGGCAGTGTCCGTCAGGCTGCCCATGGACCGATGCATATCCTCCTCTGTATAGCAGTATTCCAGTCTGTGGTCAAGCCGGGACACGGTAAGACAGCCTTCATATGTCTCCACCTCCGTGACGCCCTCCCATTCCTGCCGGAAAAAGTCCTCCAACAGCTGTTCCAGGCTGTCCGCCCGGTGCATGCGAATGGCGCCATAGGCATAGAATCTGCCGCTTTCCCCCTGGTAGACATACATGGGACCATAATCGGAACGGGGCGAATATTTGAAGCCCCATCCGAAACGCCCCACCAGAATCTTGGGTTCCTTTATCTTGGTATCAGAAGACGACATCAGGAAATCTCTGCTTCTCACATATACCGGAGAATGGGCCTTCAGATCAAAACCAAAGGGGGCGCGCACACCATAGAATATCCTGTCGTGGCGCTTTTCCTTTCTCGCTCCGTACCGAAGAACGCAGTATCCCTCCATGTTTTCAATGCAGCCCATTGCTTCCAGAATTTTTGCCGCTTTCTGTGCCATATCCATGCCCTCTAAGGAATATGAGGCGCGCACCTTGGGCTTGGGCTGCCGAAGGTTTTGCAGGGCATTTATGGCGGCCGCCTTCCTTCCCCGGGGGCTATCTGTGGACAGCGCAGAACATGATATGGGAAGCGGCATGACGTCTCCGCTGTCTTTCGGAATATCATTCTCCGGAATTTTGCTCTCTGATGCATTCTCTGCCAGATTACCACGCCCCGGGACTTTGCTCTCTGATACATTCTCCCCTATCTGCTTCTGTGTTTCACAGTACAGCCTGTATTCCTCCCAGGTGTATTCTTCCCATTTCCGCCAGCCCAATTCCCCTCTGCGGAATATGATATCCTGCCACCCGTAATCCATCTGCCTCCAGATGCTGAATCCCTTTTTCGATACGACCGCCCGAAAGCAAAACCGTTCCTGTTCGCTGTACAAGACAGCCTCCACCTTATCTTCTGTGCTCTTATCTTCTGCACTCTTGCCTTGTGTACTCTTGTCTTGTGTGCTCTTGTCTTGTGCACTCTTGTCTTGTGTGCTCTTGTCTTCTTCGCCCTTTTCTTCAGCCCCCTGGTCCCGTGTTTCGATTCCCGGTGCGGTATTTTCCGTGGGCATCTTTTCTCCTGTTTCCCCATCTGACAAGGCAGAGCACTCTATGTTTTTTCCGAGAACATGCCCCTCCCCGCCGGACAGGTCCCAGGAATCCGTTACTGTGCCGGGGATGCGGTCATTGTCGGCGGCCAACAGTCGGGCCACGGTGGGAACGAGAAACGCATGCAGGGGAATCCGTTTCAGCCAGTCTTCAATCAGCTTCCGGGCAGCGCCTCTGTTGGAATCCTCAATGGCGGTGACTGCCAGAAGAAAGAAAAATTCCTGGGGCTTGTTCAGGTTTTCCGCATATTCCTGCAACTGGGAAAAGGTCAGAACAGGACTGTCTGCCTGTATTCCGTCCACAAAGTACAGGCAATAACGATAATGAAATTCCACCCTAAGGCTCCTGTTTCCTGGCATGGGACAGACCAGGCTCACCGGCTCCCCTGTCTCCTCCTTCTCCGGGTCAAAGCCTGTAAAACGCCTCTGCCACTCCCGGGACGGTGCATAAATATAATTGATGTAGGCGGGCAGATAGCACTGACCGTCCATCACATAAACAAAGTCTTCTTCCCAGTTTCCCCGGACGTTTCCATGGCGGAAACCGAAGCCCCGCATGAGAAAATACTGCCAGAAATCCGGGTTGTCCCCTATGTCCCCAAGGTCCCTGGAGCTTAAGGTTATTTCACAGCGATAATCCAGTTCCCGGCACATTCTTTCCGTGGAAAGGGAGCGCAGCAGGCTCTCAATCAACTCCGTCCGTTCCGGCTCCGGAAAGTCTCCTTCCGTCAGGTGCCTGACCAGGGTTTCCGCCGCAGTCCGGGGCATCACAATCCTTTTAGAGGTGCCGTAAATCCGCTCAAACAGCGCCTTCTCTCCCTTTAGCTGCTCCCAATCGGGCAGCGCAAAAAAGGCATTGACCCTATCCCTGATTTCCGGCGTCTCTTCATAGATGAATTTGTCGTAATTGTTCTGGTTGGCATTAATGATGGAAGCATAGGTTTTGTAGAGCTTTACAATGCGCTGCTCCTTGCCGTCCTCTCCGAACAAGGTCTCTTCCGCCTGGGGACACAGGCGCAGGACTTCTGCTTTCAGCGCGCTGTAAAGTCCCCTGGTACTGCTTCGCTCCAGGTCTTTTAAGTTCAGTTTTTTATAGAGAAACAACAGCACCTCCCTGGGGGGCTGCTCATCCTTCAGCCATTGCACATAAAGCTTAACTACGGATTCACTGCGGGACTCGTAGTCCGCGGTTCCCGGTTTCTTTCCATTGCGCTCATACAGATAATAAGGCTGACAAGCCCCCAAAACATGCTGCCAGGTTTCTTTCTCCCGGTCCGTAAGCCGTCCGTCCCTGTTCATCTCCTTCATTGTCAGATAGTCGGAAAAAGCATTGTGGCGCACCTTGTTGCCGGGCTGCCGGAGAATGTGGTTTGTCATGGATTTCAGGTCACAGTCCCGCCCCTGTCTGTTAAAAATTTCGGCGGCAACTCTTCTGGCGGGAAAGGTATTTTCCACGGAAACCTTGTACCATTCCTTGGGATATTTCAGGCCGTCAAAGTATTCTTCGCCTGCAAAATGGGGAATAAAAGCATATGCCACCGCCAATTCCTGCAGAAGGTACCTGGGAAGATTATCCCCCGGACAGAGGGTCTGTTCTGCTAAGTAGGCAAGCAGGCCTTTTGCAAATTCCTCTGAAAACTGCTCCTGCAGAAAAGCTTCTGACAGGAAAAACCGTTTCCAGGTATCCGCCTGTTTTGCCTGTTTTGGATTCTCAAAAAGGGCAATGAAATCCCGAAGGGCGCCTGTCTCCCTGCTTCTTTTTACAGCCTGTTCCGCTGCCTGGTCAAGGCGGTCCAGTAAAGAAAGGGGTCCCTCACCCTGTTTTTTGTCCTCATTTTCCTCCGGCGTCCCATTCGTTTTATCATTGTTTTGTATTTGATTTTCTGCTTTTCCTTGTTCCTTTTCCGGCAGAATTTCTTTCTTCTCTTTCCCTGTCTTTCCATTGAATCCCACAGGTACAAATGTGCTGTTTTTGTCCAAGGCAGACCTGCTGTCATCAGCGGAATTGTCTGTGGGAACAGCGGCGTTTTCTCCTCCTGCAGCATAGTCAAGGGCCGCTTTGTAGGCCTGGTTCAGCGCCGCAAAATATTCCGGTTCTTCCTCCGGATGGTGAAGCCTGGACTGCGCCGCAAAGGCTTTTCGAATGGCTTTTTTATCGTCTGTGGCCTTTATTTCCAATATGCTCCATATATCGTTCATGTCTTCTGTCCCTTCCTTCATTCCCTGATCACAGGCAATTCAAAATCCAGTCTGCCGAACTTCCCCAGTATGTCCAAATCCCGTATGATAAAATGACTTTGGAATACCTGGTTGTCAGAGGCGCTGTCCGCCTCATCTATCATCAGCACAACCGGCCTGGGCGAAACCTCGCAGATCCGGTTTAAATTCTCAAACAATTCATAGAGCGAATAAGAACTATCCCTGCTTTGACAGATCTTCCGCAATGTTTCCGTTTCCCTGTTTACATCCGGGACATCCGGCTGCCCGTTTCTGGCCAGTTCCCGCATAAAAAAGTCAGCAAAGGAAAGCGCAAAACGATTTTCGTTTTCGTATTTTGCAGTACCCAATTTCTGGAAATCTATGCTTATTACCACATAGTCTGTCTTCAGATAAGATTCCAGTGCATAAAGCAATGTGGTCTTTCCATATTGTCTGGCACGATGGATGGTGAAATATGCTCCCTCGTCTACCATTTCCTTTATCCGGGCCAATCGCTGTGCCAGATTAACCATATAATGCTTTTGAGGTATGCACAGACCTGTCACATTAAACCGTTTTCTCATCTCCGGTGTCCCTCCTTTCCTGACTGACGGCAATCTCCTGTCTCACACCGCTGTCCCGCCTGCATTTTCTGTATCTTTTTCTGCCGACTCGCCGTAAAGGTGTTTCGGTTTTTCCGAAAAGTATTCCCACCCTATTCTTCCCAGTGTTCCAGTTTGTCCGCGGGGTAGGCTTTGGTCCAATGGTATGGCTGTAATTCCCTTAATTCTACAAATTTGATTTGATTCTCCTCCGTTGTGACAGCCACCTGTACCTCTTCCCCCCAATATCGCAGTCTCTCCTGACAAATGCCGCAGGGTGTTAATACCCTGTATGGGAGGACCTTCAACTCTCCGAAAACTTTTTCCGGATTTCCGACTCGGTCTTAAAAAATCCGTAAAGCAGAACGCCGGCTCCCACACAGATTCCCACATTGACCGCAGCCTGGATGGAAGTATGAAGCAAAAACAGAATTCCGCTTAGAATCATCTCCATAACGCACAGTTTTTTCCCCAGAGAGATGAAAATGTCCGGCGCAATGCTCTGTGCATAGTCCCAATGGGCCTGGGATTTCCGCGAAGTGGGTGTGTTATATCCATTCTGTGACTCCATATCCCATTCCGGATGTTTCTTAATGAGATATCCCACTAAAATCATGACAAATGGTACAATGAAGTTTAAAAGCAATAAACCCTGCATATCTTTTCTCCTTTACAACGCTCATTTTATTGATGCCATGGATTGCTCTGCATTTTCATGCCGCGCCAATCCCAAAAGACCTGAACTCCCCTGAATTCACGTAAGACTTTCTGCCTGCAAAAGCGCTTCAGATTGCCCGCAGAGATGCTTCAAATTGCCTGCAGAAACACTTCAGTTCCCGAGGAAATCCAACACAAATGCATCGATATCCGCATAATGGGTTACCTCAAGTCCTGCTTTCTGGTACTCCTTCCGGTATTCCTTTAATACCCTGTCATAGGACATTGCCGTGGTGTGCAAATCCTGGGGATCATACCCGCCCAACACATCATATCGGTCAATCTTTACTTCGCTTTCCAGTTCCTCAAACATGGCTCCTGCGCTGATCAGGCTCATAAAGGCCAGGTGCCTGTTTCCGGTTTCTGCCGCCGCGTGCATCTTGTTCCGCCAGTTGGAATACATCTCTTCGTAGGTGCCAGTCAGCTCCTCTTTTCCTGGCGTTTTCTTCTGAATGGCAAGTGTTTCTTTCACCTGATAAAACACCGCCGTTGTCTCTTTCATCAGGGCAGACAGCCCTTCTTTTACAGCCGGAACAGAGTCCGCCGAGATCACATTTTCTATCAATTCGCACAGGTTTTCCGGTCTGTTACGCATTGCCTGCAGCTCCTCATAGGTGCGTTTTACCCCATAGTGAAAATACTGCTTATTTAACATTGCAATTGCATTTTCAATATAGTAAATGGCTCTGCCCGCCCCGTTGAGCACATCAGATCTGTTCTCCGAAATCATGGCCGCCGTGTAGCCGTGCTCCGCCTCTTTTAACTGATTTTCCGCTTTGGCATAATCCGGTTCCGAAAAGGGCGCATCCAAAATATCCCTTGCCGTTTTCCGCAGTTGTTCCAGTTTTTCTTTCTCTTTCTCCTCTGCGCAGTATACGATTTCAGCGTCCATAAGCTTGGAAATATGGGGATGTTCATATCCGGCGTCGCGCTGCAGTCTTTCCCATGTGGTGCAATAGATGTCATGGCCCACCTGCAAATCGTCCTGTATAAAGGTGCTTCCCAACTGCCATCCTCTGTCATCACGGATCACAATCAACAGGTCCAAATCTGATTTTTCGTAATAATCTCCTGTCATAAAGGAACCGTTTATGCCGATCAATGCCAGGGAACCCGGACACACTCTGTTTGCCTTTGTGATAACCGCATCTATGATCTTTTGGTTCCTTTCTTTCAAATCCATCCTTCCTTGTCCTCCTCTTCCCATTCCTCACCGAACTTCAGTTCTCCGTCAAACAGCATTTCCTCCTGCATGTCCGTCTCCTGCTGCAGCCGGGTCAGCCATTGCTCTGCCAGTTCCCGGGCATTCCTGACCTCTTTCTTTCTGCCGCTGGCCAGTCCCGCCAGGATTCTGTCGGTCAGGGCGGCAATGGTCTCCCGGCGGCGCCCGGTGCTTTTTTCATAATATTCCAGAAGGCATGCCAGAATTTTCTGATTTTCAGGCTGCTGAAGGGGCGGCAGCTTGATTTTTTCCATTTCCCGGGCATACCGCTCCAGTTCTTCCTCACTTAAGGTCTGATTGGCCAGGAGAATCTGTCTGCGCTCCCCCATTTCGTTCTCCACTGCCACATGGAGGATTCCGTTGATATCGTAGGTAAACTGCACGTCCACCCAGGCCTGCCCTGCAGGTCTCAAGGCAACTTCTATGGAAAGCTCTCCCAACAGCACGTCGTCGTCCACATAGTATTCTTCCCCCTGGTAAATCCGGATTTTGATTTCCTTCTGATAATCGTATACGGTGAAAAATCTGTCTTTGCGGGAAGCGGGCAAAGTGGAATTGCGCTCAATCATGGGGCTTAGGATGTTTTTGTCCCGGTTGGCCCTGTTGTTCACGCCGATGCCTAAGGTAAAGGGGCACACGTCCGTCAGCAGCAGGTCCCTGATTTCTTCTTTTCGCTGCCGGATGCCCGCATAGACGCCGGCGCCATAGGCAACCACCTTATCCGTCTCTCCCAGGACGATGGGTTCCTTGCCCAGAAGTTCCCGAAGAAAGCGCTTCACCACCCCCAGTTTTGAGGAACCGCCCACCATAATCAAGTCGTCTATCCCGGAAACCCTGGAATCGGCATCCTCCAGAATGCGAAGAAAGAGCTGTTTTATCTTTCCGAACAGGGGCATGCAGATTTCGAACAGACGTTCTTCATTGAGAACGGCCCTGCAAACCCTGCCGCCCACCGTAAGCTCCATTGCCGCCTCTTCCTGCTTCTCCAAGGCGCATTTGGCCTCTTCCGAACGTTTCCTTAATCCGGCCTGCTCCTGCCTGGTCAATTCTTCCGGCTTAAGCCCGTTCTCCCGGCAGAAATATTCCGAAACCGCCTCGTCGATATCGTCCCCGCCCAAATGGTTGTCCCCCGCCACGGCGATAATCTCTATCACATTGTCAAAGCATTCCACATAGGACAGATCCAGGGTACCCCCGCCGAAGTCAAAGACCAGAAGGGTTCTGTCCTCCTCTCCGTATTCCCGCCGGTAGGCCAGGGCCGCCGCCGAGGGTTCGTTGATCAGGCGCTCCGCCTTCAGCCCCGCAATTTGAGCCGCCTTCCTGGTGTCGCTGCGCTGTTTATCATTGAAATAGGCGGGAACCGTTATAACGGCCTCCTCTATCTCTTCCTGCAGGTAAAATTCCGCGTTTCTTTTTATCCGCTCCAGTATCATGGCGGAAAGCTCCATGGGGGTGTAGGCCCTTCCGCCCAGATGGTATTCCTTTGCCGTGCCCATGAAGCGTTTGAAGGAGGCCGCGGTATCCCCGGCATGGGGAATCAGCCGCTCCTTTGCCGCCGCCCCTGCCAGAAAGCCTTCTCCCTCCACATATCCCACCACACTGGGCAGCAGAAAGCTTTCCCCTTCCATGGGAATCAACCGTACCCTTCCGTCCTTCCAGTATGCCCCCAGGCTGTTGGTGGTCCCCAGGTCAATTCCAATCACTGCCATAATGTTCCTCCGCTGATGCCGCCGCAGCCGGCCTGCTCTTCATCCTGCCGGCAACTGCGCTTTTCTCTGTCCATGTCTGTCCCTCCCTGAAATCCGCAGGTTGGCAGAGCTTTTACGCGCCTTTTGCCTGGCATTGAAAGTCTGACACTGGCATCCGGGCATTCTGCGGAATCGGACGGTGCATTTTTTCTTTTTATTATACTACTTCCACTCCCTGTTTTCTACCATTTCAGCAGAGAAAAGTACATGGATGCAGAATGTGAATGCAAAGGGTTTCTTGAGGCGGAGCATATTATATTGCTTTCTGCTGTATTACATGTTACATTCAATTTGTTCCAATGTTGTATAATTACATGGAGATAGCGGCCATAAAAGAGGTTATCCAGTACACCAGTCTTGATAAAGAGCGTTTTGCGGAAGAAAATACATTTTAGAAAGAATGAGGTATCAGAAATGATTGAGAACAAACAGGAAATCAGCAAGGACTTAGAAAAAGCGTTACAGGTATTGGAACAGGCAAAACAGCGTGTAGCCAATGAAAAGAAAAAACAGAACGAGAGCTGACAATATAACAGGCAACAAGACAGACCGAAACGGAGGGAGGAAGAAATTTAATGTGAATTTTATTGTAAAGACAGGCGTTTTTTTG
>CAJUGL010000085.1 GCA_910586515.1 uncultured Acetatifactor sp. | reverse complement strand
AAATTATCTCCTTATGTGGTGACAGCCTTTGCGGTTTTTCTTTTGTCGTTTTTTGCAAGAATATGGCACAAGCCTGTTTCTGGCGTTGGATGCCGTTCACCGCCTGCCAATCTGGATTTTTCAAAAAATTCAGATTGGAGGTAACAGGAATGTCATTCAACTATGGCAGAGAAGAAAAGAAATGGCGGCTCTGGAAAGAAGCCGAGGAAAAGCAGCTACGGAGCTTGGGTGTCAGCGAGGACACTATCGAACAACTCCATATTCATGATTGGGCGGTCTTTAATTCCGACAGGCGGTTTTACCGCAGATTGCAGGACGCAGGTACATACCTTGAGGAATTTGCCGAGGAAACAGCACCGCCCGAAGTGAAAACCGTTGAGGATTTTTTAGACAGCATTGAAAATCAGCAGCTCTATCAAATCCTTATTATGGTGGACGGGCTTACCCTGCAAATCATCGTGATGCAGTTGCAGGGTTATTCTACTCATGACATTGCCGCATCACTTCGCTTGACCGAGGAGGCAGTTTACAAGCGTGTAAGGCGGCTCAAAGAAAAAATCAAAAAAATTTTGAAGTAGCGTCCAAAAACGGGCGTTGCCAAGGACTATGGGGTGTAAGGCAAAAAAGCCTTCGCCCCATTTTCCTTTGTGTGGCGAAAACGGGGACAGTTCCTTGACAACCGAATACCCATTCGCCAAATACTTCCTCTTTGTGATTGTGATGAGCATAAGCGTGTGCAGCGGTACGCCAAGACCTGCCGAATGGCAGCGAGCGACAGAAAGGTGGTGAGCCTTTCTTACCGACTCAAAATATCGGGCAGCCCCCGATTTCGCCATGACCCACAAAGAGGACAATGATACTCCCGTCCAGTCACAGTCCGAGCGGTAGCCAACCCGCCGCAGGCAATGAGGGCGGCTCTGTCAGACCGACAGTTGGGGTGCGATTCCCGTGGCGTCAGTTCGCTGCTGACCGTTTGGTGACTTCCCTTACGTTTAACGTATCCGCATTTCGGGGTGTCGAGGACAAATAGAAATGCTCCTATCGAAAAAATGCTGACGCAGACAAGACAGACCTTTGAGCCAGAGTGTACGCCCGTGCAGGATGATATGATGTTTTCCGATTTTCTGCTGCAATGGCTGGAGATTGCAAAGCCCACAATCGCTCTTACCACCTATGCTTCCTATGCAGGGATGGCAAAAAGCATCATCATTCCTTATTTTAAGGAAAGAAATACCACACTTGCCGGGCTGAAAGCAATCGACATCCAGACCTTTTATATGCAGCAGCTAAAGCGTGTGAAAGCAAGCTCGGTAATCCATTACCACGCAGTGATACACAGAGCCTTGAAGTATGCCGTCAAGATTGACCTTATAAGCGTAAATCCTGCCGATAAGGTGGAACGTCCCAAGGCGGATAAATTCATTGGCAGCTTTTATGACAGCGATGAGATGCAGGCTCTCTTTGAGGCAGCAAAGGATACCCTGCTTGAAATCCCCATCTTTCTCGGTGCTTTTTACGGGCTGCGGCGGAGCGAAGCCCTCGGACTGAAATGGGATGCCATAGACTTCCAGAACGGCACCATTACCATCCGACACACGGTGACTTCCTGCACCATTGACGGCAAACACGTCCAAGTGGCAAAGGATACCACAAAGACCAAATCGAGCATGAGGACGCTTCCTCTTGTACCTGTTTTCAAAGAGAAGCTCTTAAAAATGAAAGAGCAGCAGGCAGAATACAGACGGGTGTGTGGGAAATGCTATGACAATCGGTATCTGGAATACATTTGCGTGGACGAGATGGGGACGCTGATTTCTCCTCATTATCTTACGGCGGCATTCCCGAAATTGCTTGACAAAAATGATTTGCGGCGTATCCGCTATCATGACCTTAGACGCAGCTGCGCCTCGCTGCTGCTGCTTGCAAACGGCGTGCCGATGAAGCAGATACAGGAATGGCTCGGTCACAGCGACTTTTCCACAACCGCCAATGTATATGCGCATCTGGACTATAATTCCAAGCTGTCCTCTGCGGATGCAATGGCAAAAGGTTTAAGTGGGGCATTGGGAGTAATCTCATAAGAAAACGGCGTATCATATCAGAAGATACGCCAATACATAGGGCAGAGTTCGAATAAAGGCATTTTTTGCACGAAAACGAACCATTTTTAAGAGAGAACTCGCCCATTTTAGGAGAGAACTGAGGATTTACTCCCCGAAAAAGCGCCGGAATGAAAAAAGCCCACAAGCGGCAAACCCGCTTGTGGACGTAAGCGTCTGGCGGAGAGTGTGGGATTCGAACCCACGTGCCCAGTAAAGGACAACTGCATTTCGAGTGCAGCTCGTTATGACCGCTTCGATAACTCTCCTTTTTATGGCACCTGTGTGCCGGTTCCGGCATAAACATAACCACAGGACTTCAGGTTTTCCCCCGTCTATTTTCCTATTCTATAGCATTTGAAACTTTTTTGCAAGTCTTTCAAATGATTTTTTCTGTAATGGTTGCAAATTTATCGGGAAAAGGGTAATATTTTAGATAAAGGTGCGTGAGGAACAATCATAAGGGCGCACAAATAGATAAAAGAGGAGGAAATGAAACATGAGGAGAATTGGTATGCTGACCAGCGGCGGGGATTGCCAGGCACTGAACGCGGCAATGAGAGGAGTAGTGAAGACCCTGTACAACAGCGGAGAACAGCTGGAGATTTACGGCTTTCTGGATGGCTACAGAGGTTTGATCTACAGCAAATTCCAGATGCTGACCGGCCGTGATTTCTCGGGAATCCTGACAAAGGGCGGCACAATGCTGGGGACATCCCGCACACCGTTCAAGACCATTCAGGATCCCGATCAAAACGGGTTGAACAAAGTGGAAGCCATGAAACAGAACTACTACAAACTGCAGCTGGACTGCCTGGTTATTCTGGGCGGAAACGGTACCCACAAGACTGCCAATCTGCTGCGTCAGGAGGGGCTGAATGTCATTACCCTGCCGAAGACCATCGACAATGACCTTTGGGGTACAGACATGACCTTCGGCTTCCAGAGCGCGGTAAATATTGCTACGGATGCCATTGACTATATTCACACTACCGCAGCTTCCCACGGCAGGGTATTTATTGTGGAAGTGATGGGCCATAAGGTGGGATGGCTGACGCTGAATGCCGGTATGGCCAGCGGCGCGGACATTATTCTGATTCCGGAGATTCCCTATGACCTGAAGAAAGTGCTGGCCAAGATTGATGAGCGGGATAAGAAGGGCAGCGGTTTTACCATCATTGCCGTGGCTGAGGGCGCGATCTCCAAGGATGACGCCAAACTGTCCAAAAAAGAATACAAGAAGAAACTGGCCAAGAGGCCCCATCCTTCCGTATCCTATGAGCTGGCAGCGGCTATTCAGGATAAGAGCGGAAGAGAGGTCCGCGTGACGGTTCCCGGCCATACCCAGCGCGGCGGAAGCCCCTGTCCTTATGACCGTGTGTTTGCCAGCCGTCTGGGAGCGGAGGCAGGCAAGCTGATTCTGGACAATCAATTCGGCTTCATGGTGGGCTATAAGAACCGTGAGGTAGTGAGAGTTCCTCTGGAGGATGTGGCAGGCAAGCTGAAAGCGGTTTCACCGGATGCCAGCATTGTGCAGGAAGCCAAACTTTTGGGGATCTGTTTCGGCGATTGAGCATTGTAAAGACTTGCGGCATCGAATAAACTGACTGTTCTGCAGAGAAGGAACCGGCTCTGAGGGACTGTCTGCGGAACGGCAGTTCGAGCCGGGGATAAACAGCAACGAGGGAGAGCAGATTATGTCATACACGGCGTTATACCGGAAGTTTCGTCCGGATACCTTCGCGGAGGTGAAGGGGCAGGAGCATATTGTGACCACGCTGAGAAATCAGCTGAGAGTGAACAGAATCGGGCATGCCTATCTGTTTACCGGAACAAGAGGGACGGGCAAAACCACTGTGGCGAAGATTCTGGCAAAGGCGGTAAACTGTGAGAATCCTTCGGCGGAAGGTCCCTGCGGAGAATGCCGAATATGCAGAGCCATAGCCGCAGGGGCAAGCATGAATGTCATTGAGATTGATGCGGCATCCAATAACGGCGTGGACAATGTCCGGGAGATCGTGGAAGAAGTTTCCTATTCCCCGGCAGAAGGAAAATACAAGGTTTATATCATAGACGAGGTGCATATGCTTTCAACAGGGGCATTCAATGCCCTGTTGAAGACTCTGGAAGAGCCGCCGTCCTATGTCATCTTTATTTTGGCCACAACCGAGGTGCACAGGCTGCCCATCACGATTCTGTCCCGGTGTCAGCGATATGATTTTAAGCGAATTACCATAGACACCATTGCGGACAGAATGCGGACGCTTGTTCAGGAGGAAAACGTGCAGGTGGAGGAGAAGGCCCTTCGCTATATTGCGAAGCTGGCGGACGGTTCCATGCGGGATGCGCTGAGTCTTTTGGATCAGTGCATCGCCTTCCTCCTGGGAGAGGAGCTGACCTATGACAGAGTGCTGGATGTGCTGGGGGCTGTGGACACGGATGTATTCAGCAGGCTGCTTCGGCATATTCTGGAAAGAGAGGTGACAGGCTGCATACGGCTTTTGGAGGAAATCGTAATGCAGGGGCGGGAGCTTGTGCAGTTTGTAGCTGATTTTACCTGGTATCTGCGCAGTCTGATGCTGATTCAGTCTTCCGATAATCTGGAGGACGTGATTGATATGTCCGCGGAAAATCTGGCCAGACTTAAGGAAGAGGCTGCCATGGCGGACATGGACAGGATTATTCGGTTCATCAGAATCTTTTCGGAGCTGTCCGGACAGATCAAGCTGTCGGCTCAGAAGCGCATTCTTGTGGAGATTGCCTTGATCAAGCTCTGCAGGCCCCAGATGGAGACCGGACAGGAAGCGCTGCTTGACCGTCTGCGCCAGGTGGAGGAGAAGCTGGAACAGGGGGCAATCGCCGTGCTGCCCGGAGATACTGCCCGGCAGGGCGCGGGCGCACAGGAGAGCGCAGGAGAGGCAGTGAAAAAAAACAAGCCCAGACTGCCAAAGGCGATTCCGGAGGATGTGCAGCAGATTGTATCCAGGTGGCCGACGATTGTGGGCAATACGGACAATCCCATGCGCACATATCTGAAGAGCGCAAGGCTGACGCTCGGCGGCGACAGCCGGCTGGTGCTGGCGCTGGAGGACGGCATGGCGTCGGATTATTTTATCCGTCATCCGGAAAACAAGGCTCAGCTGGAGGCTCTCCTTTCCGATTTTTCCGGAAAGGAGATGGAGGTAGGAATCGAGACCGTCAGCGGCGGACAGGAGTTTGAAGAAAACTTTGTGGATATTTCCCAGGTTATCCTGACGGATATAGAGGAAGAAGATGAGGAATGAACAGATAATAATATTATAAAGGAAGAAGATGAGGAATAAACAGGTAATAATATTATAAAGGAAGAAGACGAGGAATAAACAGGTAATAATATTTTGGAAAAGGAGAGAGACAATGGCAAAGCGAGGAGGCTTTCCCGGAGGCGCAATGCCCGGAAACATGAGTAATCTGATGAAACAGGCCCAGAGGATGCAGCGGCAGATGGAGGAAGGGCAGAAGGAACTGGAGACTAAGGAGTTCAGCGCGGCCTCCGGCGGCGGCGCAGTGGAAGCCACTGTCAGCGGTAAGAAGGAGATTGTCAAGATAACGCTGTCCGAAGAGGTGGTTGATCCGGAGGATATCGAAATGCTTCAGGACCTGATCGTGGCTGCGGTGAATGAGGCGCTGCGTAAAGCAGAGGAAGCCGGCGCGGAGATGATGGGCAAAATGACTGGCGGTCTGGGAGGTCTTCCGTTCTGATGGAGCTCTACAGCGGACATATTAGTAAATTGATAGAGGAATTGGCGGGATTGCCCGGAATCGGCAGCAAATCCGCACAGAGACTGGCGTTTCACCTGATCAATATGCCCCAGGATAAGGTTTTCCGGCTGGCGAAGGCGATCACGGATGCCAAGGAGAATGTGCGGTACTGCCGGGAATGCTATACCTTGACAGACAGGGAGATATGCCCTGTGTGCGCCAACGGCAAGCGGGATCACAAGCTGATCATGGTGGTGGAAAATACGCGCGATCTGGCGGCCTACGAGAAGACGGGACGGTATGAGGGGGTATACCATGTACTCCACGGCGCCATCTCTCCCATGCTGGGTATAGGACCGGGCGACATCAAGTTAAAAGAGCTGATGGAGCGTCTGCAGGGAGAGGTGGCGGAAGTGATCGTGGCCACCAATTCCAGCTTGGAAGGAGAGACCACCGCCATGTATATCGCCAAACTGATAAAGCCTACAGGCATCAAGGTAACCAGGATTGCCAGCGGCGTTCCTGTGGGCGGAGATTTGGAATACATAGATGAAGTTACGCTTCTCCGCGCACTGGAGGGGCGGGTGGAATTGTGACGAAAGGACTTCGGAGGTACGGTAAAGGGAGGGAGCAAAATGTCAGTAGTCAGGAGCCCGTTCGGGCAATATCCGGATGGGAGGGAAATAGATTTATACACCATAACGAATAAAATGGGAATGCAGGCGGCGGTGACCAATTTGGGAGCAGCCCTTGTGCGGGCGGCGTATCCGGACAGAGAAGGACGCATGGCGGATGTGGTGCTTGGTTTTGACAGAGGGGAGGATTATCTGAACAATCCCAGTTTTTTGGGAGTGGTGATAGGACCCAACGCAAACCGGACTGCCGGAGCATCCTTCTGTCTGGACGGGATAACCTATCGGCTGGATGTAAATGACGGCGCCAATAATTTGCACAGCCATAAGGAGAATGGCTGGCATAAGCGTCTGTGGAAGGGAGTGGCAGGTGACGATAGTGTCACTTTTACACTGGAGGATTCTCACGGCAGTTTGGGTTTTCCGGGGAACCGAAAAGTGAGCGTGACCTATTCTCTGGACGATGAAAATGCGCTGAAGATTCACTACCATGGTATCAGCGACTGTCGGACCATATTGAATATGACGAATCACTCCTATTTTAATCTGGAAGGGCACGACAGCGGGGGGATAGAGAATCATCGGCTGTGGCTGGCGGCCTCTGCGTATACCCCTGCCGATGCCGGCTCCATTCCCACAGGGGAGATTGCCGGGGTAAAGGGAACGCCCATGGATTTCACTGCGGAGAAGAAGATAGGGGCGGAGATCGGCGCTGACTTTGAGCAGCTTATCTTTGCGGGCGGCTATGACCACAACTGGGTCATCGACGGCTGGGATGGGACTTTGCGCCATTTTGCCGCATTAAAGGCGCCGGGAACAGGGCGGATAATGGATGTATATACTACATTGCCGGGAGTACAGTTTTATTCAGGCAATTTTATTGACAGGCAGTCCGGCAAGGCAGGCGCCGTCTACGAGGTTCGCTCGGGGCTGTGCTTGGAGACGCAGTATTTCCCGGATAGCGCAAATAAACCTGAATTTCCGGAGGACATTTTCGGGGACGGGAAGGAGTATGATTCCGTGACTGTATACCGTTTCGGCATAGTATGATTCATTTGCAAAGATTGTCGAACAGTTCTTTTTGGGACGCGACAAAGAATGCTAAAATACCTCGCATACCGATGTTATGATTGTTGCAAACGGTATGGGAGGTGTTTTTAATATGGAATTGCCGAAAAACATTACACAGATCGGAGAAACGAATCCGCATTGCAAAGTGTATGTGGAGGATTATGTCATTTCTTACATAAAACAACTGAACCAGTATGCGGGGGAGAAAGAGCTTCCGGTGGCTTTATACGGTACGCGGAAGGAGGAGGACGGGATTACCTACCTTTTCCTTTACGGCGCATGCAGACTGGTTTTCCTGCAGAAGGAATGCCGGCATTTGTCCCAGGCGGTTCAGCAGGAAGCGGAAAAGCAGAGGAGAAAGTATTTTTCCGATTTTATTTTCCTGGGATATCGTTTGCTGAACGGTGAGATGGTGGAAGGTTTCCATATCTGCGAGCAGGGAGTGTGCCGGTATGTGGAAGGGTATGCGTGCTTTTATGAAAAAAACGACGCCATGCTGGCATTTATGCTTGAAGAACGGAGGGAGGAGATAAAACCGGAGGAATTTGATCAGGAAAAATATAATGTGGTAAAAAGACGTCAGGAGGAGCGGCGGGCATCGGCGGAAGAAAAAGGCGGACAAGCCGTCATACAGAAGATGAAATTCAGGAAAGGGGCAGAGGCCGGGCCGGAAAAGGGCGACACAAAGCTGAGAAATATGAAGTGGACTGCAGCGGCGGCATTTACCCTGCTCTGCGCTGCCGGAATAGCGTCCATGGGGAGCGGGGAGAAGCTGGGGGAGTGGCAGACAGCCGCCCGGCAGTTGATGGAGAATATGTCAGAGAAGCAGCTGCCCGATGCGGTGGAGGTGGTAAACAATTCTGCCCAGGTCGGAACCATTGTGGCGGAGGACAGGCTGAATGATGCGATATTAAAGGAAAATGCGGGAACGGGGATGTCGGAAGAAGGGAAGGAACCCGCATCGGATCAGGAATCAGCCGCCGTGGAAGCTTCCCTGGAGTCTGCCGTTACGTCCGCCCCGGAGCCAACGGCTCAGCCGACTATGGAGCCCACGCCCGAACCCACCGCGGAGCCTACGCCTGAACCCACCGCGGAGCCTACGCCGGAACCTACCGCGGAACCCACGCCTGAACCCACTGCGGAGCCGGCTTCGGCATCGGCCGCAGAGCTGGTTGCCTATACGGTTCAGAGAGGGGATACCCTGATAGGTATCTGTCTCAAAAAATACGGCAGCGATACCAGAGTGGCGGAGATCTGCGCAATTAATAATATCAGTGATCCGGATGATATTAAGATAGGGGAGAAAATTTTTATCCCACAATGACTATTTTGTGGTATAATCATGAACCAGGAGATACGTGGTTCGATTTTTAATTCCATCTTTTTGACCGGAGGTGCCATGGCGGATATCAGGAGCTACATGAAAGAAAAAGAAAAGAGGGAGCGCAGACAGGAAGATTACAAGGACAAGATAGCGCGGCATAAGCTGGCTTCCTTCTATCGGGTAGTTGCGGTAATTGCGGTACTGGCAGTTCTCGGCGTATTTTTTTTCCTGCAGTATCAGAGACATGTCTATACGGATTATGATATCATTGCTTCGGTGGAGAGGCAGAGCGTCGGCGGGGCGGTGGATGTAAGGCTGGGCGATGCCATTCTGACGTACAGTAAGGACGGCGCCCACTGTACGGATGTCAAAGGCAATGTCACCTGGAACCAGACCTTTGAAATTCAGGACGTGAGACTGTCCGTCAGCGGGAATTCACTGGCGATCGGAGAATATAACGGAAGAAATATTTATTTGGCGAACGCCGAAAATCTTCTGGGACAGATTACGACTACAATGCCGGTGCGTGATCTGGCTGTCTCGGAGGCGGGATATGTGACGGCCATTCTTGCAGACGGCGACGTCACCTGGATCAATACCTATAACAGCAGCGGGGAGATGGTGCGGGACGGCAGAACGCACATGGACGATTCAGGTTATCCCATGGCGCTCAGCCTTTCGCCCAACGGAGAGCTGCTTTGTGTGGCTTATGTTTATGTGGATGCAGGGGTGCTCAGAACCGAAGTGGTCTTCTATAATTTCGGAGATGTGGGTTCAAATTACGGGGATCATCTGGTGAGCGGCTGGGCCTATACGGATATGCTGATCCCTTATGTGAAATTTATCAATGATGAGACTTCTTTTGCCGTGGGAGACAGCAGGCTGATGATTTATACGGGAGCTCTTGTGCCGGGTTCTCCGGTGGAGCATTTATATGACAGGGAGATACAATATGTATTCTCCAGCGACAGATATATCGGGCTGGTCTTTTTGTCGGACAGCAGTGAGAGCAGATATCAGCTGAAGGTTTATGATACGGCGGACGCCAGGCCGGAAAATGTGAAGGACTTTTACTTTGATCTGGAGTATACGGATATTTTTTTTCAAAAGGATAAGTTTATTCTCTATAATGAAACGGAATGTCAGATTATGACATTGGACGGGGTGGAAAAATTCCGCGGAAGTTTTCCAAAGCCGGTGCGCATGATGCTTCCGGTGGGAAACGGCTATAAATATCTGTTGGTCACAGATGACTCCATGGATACGATACAGTTAAAATAAAGGCGTTTATTGAACAGAAGAGAAAGCGGTTCGCGGAGGATATCCTTTGAAAAGGGCTGTTCCAGGACCAACAGAAAGAAAAACAGGAGAAGACAAATGAATGCAGTGAATATCAACATACTGTTTCTGGCGGCAGCGGCAGCTGCTGTATTTAAAATGATAGACGGTTATAAGAAGGGCATGGTAAAGGAGATTATTTCTCTTATCTCCATGATAGTGCTTTCTGTGGTGGCTGCCCTGGCGGCCTATGGGGTCAGCAGCTATCATGACGGCAAAGTGTTCAATGTGATTGTGGTAGGGGTTTTGCTTATTCTGCTGATTATGGCCCATCATATGCTGGGGCTGGTGTTTTTTTCCGCCAAGCTTATTGCCAGGCTTCCCGTAGTTCATTTTGTCAATAAATTGTTTGGCCTGGTATTCGGAGTCTTTGAGATTGTGCTCCTGCTTTGGACAGTTTACGCATTTGTCATGATGATGGACATGGGAGCCATCGGACAGCTTATTCTTTCTTACACGGAGGACAGCCCTGTGCTGCTGTGGATTTACCGCAACAACTATCTTGCGCATTGGATTGAGAAGTTTCTGGAAGAATTCAGCTTTGTGCCGTTGGCTTAACCAGGGTAACAGTGTAACAGTCACAAAAATTGTTACTATTCACAGTCGATTTGATGACACGATAAATAGAGCGGAGCTATAACG
>CAJUGL010000084.1 GCA_910586515.1 uncultured Acetatifactor sp. | reverse complement strand
TTCTTACGCAGAAATTTTGCCATTTTGCGTCAAAAATCATTGATAAGTGGCCTAAGAAGCAATTGCAATGCGGCCTGAAACCATGTTAAAATAAGTTGTGTTCATACAAAATTGAATATAAAATACAGAGCGCCCCCTTCAGAAAGGACAAATCATGAAAGAACAATTATACACCATCCCCTTGAACGATGCCGTAAACGCCAACGACGAATGCCCCTTCTGCTTTATCGAAAGAAGCGTGGAGCAGGATCTTCTGGACTTCGTGCTGGGCAGCGGCTCTTCGTATATGGAGGCGGACATCCGGGAAATGACGGATAAGGCCGGTTTCTGCAGACAGCATTTTCAGAAAATGTTTGATTACGGAAATACGCTGGGCAATGCCTGGATCCTGAAAACCCATTATCAGAAGATGATCGGTGAAATGAAAAACGAATTCGCCCGCTTCAAGCCGGCGAAAACCACATTGAAAGATAAGCTCCGCAAAACAGCCGAGTCCAACGCCATCGGCCTGTGGGTCCGGAAAAAGGAAAGCTCCTGCTATATCTGCGATCATTTTGCCGATACCTATGCCAGATATATGGATACGTTTTTTTATCTCTGGAATCAGGACCCGGAGTTCTGCCGGAAAATCAAAGAGGGGAAGGGCTTCTGTCTGCATCATTTCGGCGATCTGTGCGAGGCCGCAGACAGCCGCCTTTCCAATAATGACAAAGACGCCTTCTACTCCGCCGTCTTTCCGCTGATGGAACGCAATATGGCCCGGGTTGCCGAGGATGTGGCCTGGATGGTGGAAAAATTCGACTACCGCAACAAAGACGCCGACTGGAAAGATTCCAAAGACGCCATTCAGCGCGGCATGCAGAAGCTGAAAGGGGGCTATCCCGCCGACGCCCCCTACAAAATGAACAAGTAACGTGCGCACAGATTTCTTCCGGCCGGAATCCTACCTGTAAACAATCCGTCTCATCATATCCAGGTAGCCGCAGATTTCCTCGTAGAGCATTTCCGGCTGGAAGGAGGCGTCCTGAAACCGCTCCGTCATCAGTCCTTTAATGGTGAAATCCAGCATCTTCCGCAGCTTCTCCCCGTCGATCTCCCCGGGCAGCGCTCCGTAATCTATCTGCCCTTCCACAGCCGCAATGGTTTCCTCCAGCGCATTCCGCTTCTCCTCCACGGCCAGCAAAGCCTCATAGGAATCCTCCGCCATGGAGCGGTTCAAAAACTGCTGCATATAGGGATATCCCCTCATGGCATGCATTTTCGCCCTCTCAATCTGCTTCACTACCACAAATAGGTCACTCTCCCCGGAATTCACGGTAGAGCGCAGCTCCAGATTCATGTATCTGACACTATAGTCATAAATAAACTGATAGACACCCAGTTTACTGCCGAAATAATGGAACAGAAGCCCTTTGCTGACGGCAGCCTCCCTGACAATATCGTCCGTACTGCCGTGGCGATATCCCTGAAGGGCAAATACTTTCAGGGCGGCATTGATCATCCTGTCCTGTTTCTCTTTTTTCATGTCAAAAAACTTGCTGTTCATAAAATCCGCTCCTGTCCGCATCGGTATATTGCTACATGAATTATAGCATGTTTTTCTCTGCTCCGGTAATGAAATCATAAATTTTTGCTAAATTTATGCATATTCCCTTTTCATTTCTGCAAAATAGTATTAATATCATAATGACAGTAAATTAACTGGGAAAATCAGGAAACGAAATCCCGTTGACAATTTACAAAAACATTCGAAAGGAGTCGTCCCATGTCCAAAAAATTGAAAAAGCTTTTGCTCTTCAGCGCTGTAGTGGGATCCGCCGTGGGCGCGGTCTGCTATTTTTCCAAGAAGAAAAACGCTGTCCAGGAGGAACCGGAAGAAGACTATGATGATTTCAGCGTTGACCTGGAGTCCGATTCATCCGGCTCCGGCAGCTATGTGCCTCTGACCCCGGAGCCGTCCTGCGATGTCTGCTCTGAAGAAGAACCGAAGGAAGATGAGGCATTCACCCCCCTGGCCGAACAGGTAGCCCAGTCTGCCGAGAAGGCCGAGGAAGCCGTAGAGGAATTTTTCGACGAAGAAGACACTCCCGGCGCGGAACAGCCTGCGAACAACTGATCCTCTTTCCCGTTACTATCTCTCAACAACAACGCAGCAATTTTTCATGGCAGGCCGCCTTCACGGGCCTGCCCTTTCTCTTTCCCCAGGCCGTTCCCTTCAGTCCTTGGGAATCCACGCTTTTTCCAGCAGCCTGACGCCCTCCCGTATCCCCTCTTCCGAGAGGCCGCCAAACCCCAGAAGCACTGCTGCGCTGCCGGGCGCCTCCTCCATCATACTCTCCGATAATCCGTACACTTTCACCTTTTTTTTCAACGCTTTCTCCACCAGTTCCGCCTCTGAACCGCCTCTGCGGGATGTGAGCACAAGATGCAGACCGGCGTTCTCTCCCGACACGGAAAACCCCTCTTTAAGCGGCTGCAGGCATTCCAGCAGCAGTTCATGCTTCCCACGATAGATTTTCCGCATTTTGTTCAGATGCCGCTCAAAATATCCCTCCCTGATAAATTCATCCAGAATATTCTGATCAATGCGGGAGACCGTACAGGAGTAAAAAGAACAGCTCTCCCGATACTTTTCGAGAAGCGCGTCCGGCAAAACCATAAAGCTGATGCGGATGGCCGGCGCAATCGCTTTTGAAAAAGTTCCGATATAGATAACCCTGCCATGACGGTCAGAGGCCTGCAGCGCGGGAACCGGCCTGCCGCAGAACCGGAATTCACTGTCATAGTCGTCCTCAATCAAATACCTGTCTTCTCCGCCGTCAGCCCACTTCAGCAGCTCCAGCCTGCGTCCTATGGGCATTACCGTGCCTGCGGGAAACTGATGCGACGGCATCACATAGGCAATTGCAGCCTCCGACTGCGCAAGCTTATCCGCCCGCATTCCGAATTCATCCATGTCCACCGTGGTTATCCGGTAGGCAAAAGAACGAAAAATCCGATAAGATCTTATGTACGTGGGATTTTCCATAGCAATACATATGTCGCGGCCTAATATTTTTTCCAGCAGCATCAGGAGATAGTCGTTTCCGGCCCCCACGATAATCTGTTCGGGTCTGCAGTTCACCCCCCGGGAAGAATGAAGGTATCTACATATGGTCTGCCGCAGCCCCGGATCCCCCTGAACCTCCCCTTTTGCAAAAAGCTCCCTGTTCCCGCAGGTAAGAATATTTTTCGTAATCTTTTTCCATACACTGAAAGGAAAACCCGACAGATCAATATCGTAGGGAGAAAAATCCACCCGGATCCGCTCTTCTTCCTGTATGTCCTGACGGCCCGGCTCCGTTTCTCCCGACTCCGGCGCCTCTCTCTCCTCCTCCAGCAAAAGCAGCTCCTCAATGGGACACACAAAATAGCCCCGGCAAGGTCTGGCCTCTATATACCCCTCGCTGAGCAGCTGTCCGTAGGCATAATCCACCGTACTCCTGGCCACCTGCAAATATTCCGCCAAAAAACGCGTAGAGGGAAGCCTCTCCTCCGGAAGAAGCTTCCCCTTTCTGATCTCTCCTCTGATATGCTCGTAAATCTGTACATACAGCGGACCGTTCCCCGCTGTACACAGCTGAAATACCATTTCCTTCAACCCTGTCTCCGCCACCTTATTTCGACTTCAATTCCCGCGCCACCTGATCTTTCAGGTCCCTGGCCCTGTCCTTAATGCGGACATTAGCGCTGGGATCGGTTATCACGGCGCTCAAAAGCTTCGTGGCCACTCCGTAATCCTTGAAGCGCACTGCCAGCACCGCCACCAGATAATCCACCGTAACCGGACTCATGCCGCATATGGGATACATCTCCGACTGCCTTGCCTCCGAAAACCCTTTGTAGGCATTCTCCAAAAATTCCTCTTCCTGCCGGGCAAGGCTGTCCACCTTTTTCTCGTCATATTCTTCCTGTTCTTTCAGACTCTCCCTGTACCCTCTTAACAGCCATGCGCTTTTCAGGCAGATATACGCTTTTTCGCTCATTTTAACACGTTTCACCATGGCATTTACCAGGGCAAGCTTATATCTCTCCATGGCCTGTTCATAGCAGTAGACTTCATCGTTATAGGCAGTAAGCTTCACCACCTGGCTGATTTTCTCCCTGATCAGCTTGGCCTGGGAGGAAGTCACATTGGTAAAAAAGCGGATCAGGGCCGCATATCCGCACACCGGACACATCACCACGTCATACTTCATGGCATCTATTCCGTCATATCTGGCCCGCAGATCCTGATCCGTCCCCAACAGTCTCGCCTTGCTGGACTTCATAATCTTGGCCGTAAAAGGGCTGTCGCACACCGGACAGACAAAGGAGCGATCATAAATCAGGTCCTTCTCCTTAGGCTTGGGCGGCGCTACAGGAACAGCCTTCTTCCTTACCTCTTCTTTTTTAGGATCTTCATAAAGGTTCATTCCTTCCATATTCTCCAATCCCAAACTCTTTAAACCGGAAAAAATCCCCATGTTCTCCTCCATCCTGCGCGGTCTCCTGCATGTCTCTGGAACTGTTCAGGCCCCTTTCTCCGGCTCCTGCGCGCTTTCCAGGTCCCTCTTTCCGCCTCTCTCCCTATGCCTTCCTGTGCTATTCCTGTTTCGGCAGCACATAGGAACTCTTCAGGGACACGATCCGGTTAAACACCAGCGCATCCGGCCTGGAGTCCTTTGCGTCTACGCAGAAAAAACCCTGACGCACAAACTGATACCGGGCCGGACTCACCGCGCCTGCAAAAGCGGGTTCCAGACGGCATTCCCTCAGTACGGTGAGGGAATTGTCACTCAGATTCAGGCTTCCGTCCTCGTTGTATACACCCTTGTCCTCGTCGATTATGTTCTCGTACAGCCTCACCTGAGCAGGCACGGCAGTCTCCGCAGCCACCCAGTGAATCGTGCCCTTTACCTTCCTGCCGTCCGGACTGTTGCCCCCTCTGGAAGCAGGGTCATAGGTACAGTGGACCTCCGTGACTTCTCCCGACTCATCCTTGACACAGCCTGTGCACTTCACAAAATACGCGTTCATGAGACGGACTTCATTGCCGGGAAACATGCGGAAATACTTTTTGGGCGGCTCCTCCATAAAATCTTCTCTCTCGATATACAGCTCTCTCCCAAAGGGCACTTTCCTGCTGCCAAGGGCCTCGTTCTCAGGATTATTCCCCACGGTCAGCTCTTCCGTCTCCCCTTCGGGATAATTGTCAATAATCAGTTTCACAGGGTCCAGCACCGCCATCATCCTGGGCGCCTTCCCCTTCAGATCCTCCCGGATGCAATACTCCAGCATAGCGTAATCCGCCACCGAATGCGCCTTTGAGACGCCGCAGAGCTCCACGAACATCTTGATGGATTCCGGCGTAAAGCCTCTCCTCCGCAGAGCCGCGATGGATACCAGCCTGGGATCGTCCCAGCCGTCCACGATGTTCTCCTGCACCAGCTTTTTAATATAGCGCTTGCCGGTCACCACGTTTTTCAGATACAGCTTGGCGAACTCAATCTGCTTCGGCGGATGCGGATACTCCAGCTCCCGCACAACCCAGTCATAGAGAGGCCTGTGGTCCTCGAACTCCAGGGTACAGATAGAATGGGTGATTCCCTCTATGGCATCCTCGATGGGATGGGCGAAATCGTACATGGGGTAGATGCACCATGTATCTCCGGTATTGTGATGATTCATATGCGCTACCCTGTAGATAACCGGATCCCGCATATTGATATTCGGAGAAGCCATGTCAATGCGGGCCCGCAGCACCTTCTCACCGTCAGCGTATTTCCCGGCCTTCATCTCCTCAAACAGCCGGAGATTCTCCTCCACTGTGCGCGCATTATACGGATCATCCCTGCCTGGCTCGGTGAGACTTCCCCGATATTCCCGAATCTGCTCTGCCGTCAGATCCGACACATAGGCCTTCCCTTTCTTGATCAGCTTCACCGCCGCCTCGTACATCTGCCCGAAGTAATCGGAGGCGAAAAACAATCTGTCCTCCCAGTCGGCGCCCAGCCATTGTATATCCTCCTTGATCGACTCCACGAACTCAATGTCTTCCTTGGTGGGATTAGTGTCGTCAAAACGCATGTTGAACTTTCCCTGATACTTCTGAGCCAGGCCGTAGTTCAAAAGTATGCTCTTGGCATGGCCTATATGGAGATAACCGTTGGGTTCCGGCGGGAAACGGGTATGCACCGTATCGCAGGTCCCCTCCGCCAGATCCTTATCAATGATCATTTCTATAAAATTCCTGGATTCTGTCTCGCTCATCTGTCAAGTCCTTGCCTTTCCTGTGACGTCTATGGTATTTGATGTGGCTCATTATATCACATTGCCGCCATATCTTTCAACAAAATTCAGTATATTCCCGAAATTTGTTGGTACTTATATTAATGGTGGAACAGACGGATTCCCGTGAATGCCATCACCATGCCGTATTTATCGCAGCATTCTATCACCGCGTCATCCCGGACGGAGCCGCCCGGCTGGGCAATGTATTTCACGCCGCTCTTGTGCGCCCTCTCGATATTGTCCGAAAACGGAAAGAAAGCGTCGGATCCCAAGGTGACTTCCTGCATGCCGTCCAGCCATGCCCGCTTCTCCTCCCTGGTGAAAACAGGAGGCTTCACCTTGAAGATCTTCTCCCAGGCGCCGTCCGCCAGCACGTCCATGTACTCGTCTCCGATGTAGACATCAATGGCGTTGTCCCGGTCCGGCCTGGCCAGCTTGTCCACGAACTGCAGACCCAGCACCTGGGGAGACTGACGCAGGAACCAGTTATCCGCCTTGGTGCCCGCCAGCCTGGTGCAGTGGATACGGGACTGCTGACCCGCGCCGATGCCGATGGCCTGGCCGCCCTTTACGTAGCAGACTGAGTTGGACTGGGTATACTTCAGCGTAATCAGGGCAATCTTCATGTCCGTAAGCGCCGCCTCGGGTATCTCCCGATTGACCGTGACAATGTCGGACAGCAGATCCCCGTTTACATCCAGCTCGTTTCTGCCCTGTTCAAAAGTGATGCCGTAGACCTGCTTCCTCTCTACGGGGGCGGGAACATAGGAGGCGTCGATCTGAATCACATTGTAATTCCCGCCTTTCTTCGCCTTCAGCAGCGCCAGCGCCTCCTCCGTGTAACCCGGAGCAATACAGCCGTCAGACACTTCCCTCTTGATCAGCTTCGCCGTATCTCTGTCACAGACATCCGACAGGGCGATGAAATCTCCGAAGGAAGACATTCTGTCCGCGCCTCTGGCTCTGGCATAGGCGCAGGCCAAAGGGGAAAGCTCCCCCAGATCGTCCACCCAGTAAATCTTCGCCAGACTCTCGTCAAGAGGCAGTCCCACTGCGGCCCCTGCGGGAGACACATGTTTAAAGGATGCCGCGGCAGGCAGCCCTGTGGCCTCCTTCAGCTCCTTCACCAGCTGCCACCCGTTAAAGGCATCCAGAAAATTGATATAGCCTGGTCTGCCGTTCAATACCTCCACAGGAAGCTCGCTGCCGTCCTCCATATAAATTCTGGAAGGCTTTTGATTGGGATTACATCCATATTTTAACGCAATTTCTTTCATCTCTTTTCCGCTCCTTTCTCCTCTCGTGTTTCACTGATTCTTATTGACTATACGAGTCTCCTGATTTCCCGTGGCCAGATCGATAAACCGGACAAATAAAGACACCTTGTTCTCCTGGTTCAGACTTTCCCAGAGCATGTCCGTAAAACTGTCAATGCCGCCCTCGATGACTACCCTTTTGGGTTCTCCCTGAAAGCTGGGCAGAGGCTCTCCGTCATGCATATAAGTATGAATAAAGCGGCCCTCTCCCGCCGCCGGACGGTCATAGGAGAAGGTGTGCCTGCAGCAGCAGGAAGGATCTCCCTCATTGCTCTTTAAAATGGACATCGCAAAGTCAAATTCTCCGTTTTCCAAATGGGCCAGCCCGGAAATCCTGGGGGTGTAATTGGGTCCGTCCGGCTCAAACTCCCGGCTGCGCAGAGACTGCTCAAAGGTCAGCCCCTTCTCCAGACCCTCATAAACCGTATCTGTCTGATCGCCGTTTGTGACAATAATGTCGTTTCCGCGCACCCTGACCGGCGCATAGATAATCAGGCTGGGGTCTGCCAGCTTGGCCGGGTCATAGGCCTGGGTACGGATTCCCTCCCCCTGGGTGACAAAGACTCGATTGCGGCTGTTTACGCTCCTTCCCATAATGAAATACGCGATTACCGCGCTTCTGCCGTCATCCGAACGTCCGATGACGATTCCTCTTCCGGGATAGGTATTTTTCTTCAGTTCCTGTTCCAATTTCAGCATATGACATCCTCCTCATTTTCCTTTATCTTACACGGCTGCCTTCTATTTTGCAATAGAATATGGGAAGAATTAGTTGAAATCTTTTGGAAAAAATTATATAATAATAGCGCAGGGATGCAGAAGTATGTTTTAAAAAGGAGGTGTATTTATGAATACCATATCTGCAAGAAATGGAATATATGATACTTATTCCCACATTTCCAGCGGCAAGCGGATCAATACCGCGGCTGACGACGCAGCAGGACTTGCCATCGGTCAAAAGATGAAAAAGGAAGAGACCGGCCTGAATGTAGGTACTCAGAACGCCAAAGAAGGCATCGGCGCCCTGAACGTGGCTGACGGCGCCCTGGGCGGCGTGATGGATTATCTGCAGAGAATCCGCGATCTCGCCATGCGTTCCATGAGCGGTCTGTCCTCCGCTTCTGACAAGAAATATTATCAGAATGAGATCGATCAGCTGAAGGAAGGCATTCAGTCCATGGCCAAGACCACGTCACTGAACGAGCAGAAACTCCTGGACGGCAGCATGGCGGATATGCATCTGGCCACCAATCCGGACGGCAGTGGCATGAAAATCGGCATGGCAAACTCCACCCTGGAGGCGCTTGGCATTGCGGATTTTGACGTAACCAAGGGAAACTTCAGCCTGGACGACATTGATCACGCCATGGAAATGGTATCTCAGCAGAGAGGAACCCTGGGGGCTTCCACCAACCGTCTGGAGCATACCATCAACAACAATTCCGTGGGCGCTCTTGAGCAGCTCAGCTCCAGAAGCCGGATCGAGGATCTGGATATGCCCAAGGCAATCTCCGAGAAGAAGAAAGAAGATCTGCTGAGCGAGTACCGGAACCTGATGCTGAAAAAGCAGATGAACCAGGATTCCATGGTGCTGAAACTGTTCCAGTAATCTATATTGCACGCCGATTAAATTTGCAGTACAACCCGACTGCAGACCGCCAGCCAGGTACTTTCCCGGGGCATCACTGCAAATCCAGACGGTCTGCAGTATACATGCTTTCTCTATAGCCGCCCTGACTGCGCATTGCTGTCAGGGCGGCTATATTGTTACGTTTTACGGTTTTCCATTTATGATTATCCGCACTTACGGAATCCTCAGAACCTGTCCCGCATAAATCCTCCCGGGATTGGCGATGACTTTCTTATTGGCCAGATAGATCTCATTCCAGCGTCCGCCCGTTCCGTATACTTTATAGGAGATTTTATACAGATTGTCTCCGGCTGCCACCGTGTAAGAGGTGGTGAGCCCCGCATTTCCGGTCTCCGGGTTCGCTGCGGCATCTTCCGTCAATTCCAGACCTGCAGGCAGCGCCCCAGATACCAATTCAAGGCTCCCGCCATCGGACAGAACGGCTTCATACGGCGCTTTTGTCAGAACCATATTGACAAAATCCGCTGTCAGCTCCTGTGTCTCTTTCCCGTCCGGGTCAATAAATATATCCGGCAACCGTATCGCAGCGCTCCCCATTATCCTGGGTGCACGTATCGTCTGCAGAGAATCACACTGCCAAACAAATTCCCCCATCTCCGTCACCTTACTGGTATCGAAACTGGATAAATCCAACTCTGTCAGGCCACTGCAGCTACTAAACATATAGCGCATGTCTGTCACGTTGCTGGTATTGAAATTGCCCACTTCCAAGTTTGTCAAACTTGTACAGCCACCAAACATATATCTCATGGTTTCCACATTTGTTGTGTCAAAATTGCTTACATCTAATACTTCCAATGGACTATAGCCGCTACCTGTCTCAGTTCCTTCATCCCAATCACCCCCAAGAAAAAACATACCACTCATATTTTTTACTTTGGTTGTAGAAAAATGACTTACATCAATGTCAGCCAAGCTATAACACCCGCAAAACATACTGCCCATGTCAGTCACTTCACTTGTGTCAAAATTGCGTACATCCACACTTACCAGATTTTTGCAACCATAGAACGTACGATGCATTCCCGACATATTTACTTCTGCGGAAATAATCTGTAATCGGTACGGATACCAGGGGCTACGGTTACGGCCATAGAGTCCGGGACCCGCATAATCTCCGGTCCCGCTCACCGTCAGCTTCCCGGACGCATCAATAATCCACTCCACATTCTCATAACTGCCGCTGGCAATATCCCCTTCAGCAAAAACAACAGCCCTTTCATCTTCCGCATTGGCACCGGCTTCTTCCTGAGGCAATCCATCCTCTGTCCCGTCTGCCGCTTCCCCAAAAGGCATGTACTGTCCGTCAGCGAACAAAAGACCGCCGTTCTCTGTTGGAAGGTTCTCTTCGCTTCCGGAGGGAAGAGCTTCGTCCTCCTGCGGTGTCTGAACATTTTCGGTTTCCCCTCTCTCATCAGCCGGAGCCTCCCCGCTCTCCGTCCCAGTTTCTTCCGCGCTTTCCTGTATTTGCTCCAATCCCCGGACTAAGAAAACGAAAAAGAAACGGCGGCTCTGATTTTCTCAAAACCGCCGCTTCACAGGCCCATGGAAATGTATCTGCTTTACGGCAGATCATTCTATTATTCTGTTCTCAATCGCTCAACAATACTTTGCTTTTCCAGATTCTTGAAACAGAGAAACGGAATCAGCACCGCAAATGCCAGGAGGACAGGGGTGCAAATCATCAGCGGCATCAGGGTAAAATGGAACGTGCTGAACTCATTGGCTGTCATGGCGCGGACACCGATCCCAACAGCCAGAGCGCTGACAAGATAAGAAACCATCAGCGTGATCGCCGCGTAATCCAGCCCCTCACAAATCAGCATCTTCCGCAGCTGGCGCTTGGTCATGCCCACGGACTG